>CALFWB010000114.1 GCA_937928795.1 uncultured Anaerolineales bacterium | reverse complement strand
CATATGCTCACCGAATGGCTGCTACTGCGCATGTTGGACTGGTCGAAAACTCACTCTCAAGCGCACACCATCGAACACACCGTCTCGGCGGAGCTCGAAGAAGCTCTGCAAAACAACCTCGAAAACCCCCAACTCTGTCCGCACGGCAATCCCTTGCCTGGCTTTGAGCATGTGGTGGCAAATTGGCAACCGCTGCTTAACTTCACTGCGGGGCAGACGGTGGTCATTCGCCGGGTCCATGAGTTAGCCGAGCAGAACCCAGAGTTGCTGGCTTTTTTGGAGGCTCATCAGGTCATGCCGGGCAAAGTGGCGCAGATTGCCGAAATTTTGCCTTTCAACGAGACGGTGACGCTGCAAATTGAAGAGCAGACGGTCACATTAGGATATACGGTGGCACATTACATCTTCGCCGAACCAACTTAATCTGTGGACCGGTAAGGGTGCAACGGCAGCGGGATGCCTGCCACCATTAAGAACACCTCATCGGCGATCGCCGCCAAGCGCTGATTGGCAATCCCTAGAGCATCCCGATAGACCCGTCCAAGCGGGTAGGGTGGTACCAGCCCCATCCCCACTTCATTTGAGACAATGATCCAATGGGCGGTGTCGTTTTTGATTCCCTTAAGCAGACTATCGAGTTCGCGATCAACGGCCGCCAAGGCTTGCTCAGTTTCAATGTCGTCTGTGGGACATGCTGCCAAGAGAACGTTGCTGACCAACAAGGTAAGGCAATCCAACAGGACGACAGCCGGCATCAAACCGCTCTCCCGATAGCCTTTTGCCACGTCGTAGGGGAGTTCTAGGGTTATCCAGTGAGGGGAGCGTTCGTTGCGGTGTTTTGCCACGCGCTGCTCCATTTCTGTATCTAGAGCTTGGGCGGTGGCAATATAAACTACCAAGCCGCCTTGCCTGCTAGCTAACTCTTGGGCATAGCGGGACTTGCCACTGCGCGCCCCGCCGAGAAGTAGGGTTAGTTTTGCCAATTCTCAACCTCCGTAGGCACAATTTTACCCCTGCTGCGAGATAGGCTGATAGCATCTCGTTTGCCTTGGCGACGACGTATGCCGGCGCACGCAGCGAGACCAAGCAGCAGATGGCAAAAGCAATACACTTTACCCTCTCTCAAGAGCGCCTGCATCCCGCCTTCAGCGCGCTCGATCAGGTGTTCGCCTACTTAGGGCAAGCACCCCAAGGCAGCGCAGCAGGCACACCCTTCCGCTTGCACGTTGCCAATACCCTCTGGGGTCAACAAGGCTTTGAATTTCTCTCTGAGTTTTTAGACACGCTTGCTGAGAACTATGGAGCCGGCTTGCGCTTGGTTGATTTCAGTAGCAATCCTGAAGCTGCCCGCCAGACAATCAACCAATGGGTCAGCGATCAAATGGTCTCTCTTACCTACGAAAGCGGCAATTTCGAAATTGTGGTGATCTTGCCTGCAGTTGGGCAGTTTGAAGCCCTCCAAGCAAACTTCTCGCCCGATTGGTTAGCCCAAGCTCTCGATGGGCGGCAATTCCAAACGGTGCATTTGAGCCTGCCCAAGTTCAATTTCAATTCAGACTTCAGCTTGGTCAATGCGCTTTCAAGCTTGGGGATGCCGCATAAAACAAGGAGAAAATTTCTGGCGAAAATTTACCTCCTTTTTATTCCCTTTTTGTGCAATTTTGTCTTAAAATAAGACCTGATTGATCGGTTGCTTCAACGCCTTCTGCGCCCGAAAACCATTCAAGGATGTCAACCCGATGACGATAATCATTGCCGTGAGTAATCAAAAGGGAGGTGTTGCCAAAACGACCTCCTGCTTCTCGCTCGGCGCTTGCCTAGCCGAACGGGGTTGGCACACGTTGGTCGTGGATTTTGACCCGCAAGGTCATCTGAGTTTAGCAGCCGGATATGACCCCGATGAGTTAGAAAGCAGTGTGGTGGATCTCTTGCTCGCTGATCGCTCTCAGGTCAACCCTCAAGCGCTGATTTTACCCACAGCTATGGCAAACCTTGACTTGATGCCGGCTGACTTGCGCTTAGCAACCATTGAGCAAACCCTAACCGAGAGAGAGAGCTATGAATTTGCTTTATGGCGTGGCTTCCAAAGCCTTGCCCCGCCACAGCGAGGTGAAGGAGGGCCTGCACAATCCCACTACGATGCCATCTTAATCGACTGCCCTCCTTCCCTCGGAAAGCTGGCCATTCTTGCCCTCACAGCCGCGCAGTGGGCGCTGATTCCGGTGCAATGTGAATATTTTGCTTCGCGGGGTCTGTTACGCTTGTTGGATGTGATCGATGCAGTCCGTCAGCGCACCAATGCAGCCATTGATTATTTGATCTTTGCTACGTTGTTCGATGTACGCAATGCTATCTCTCGCCGCGTACTTGAAGAACTTCAAGAGCACTTTGCGGGACATTTGCTACAAACGGTCATCCGCTTGGACACTCGCCTGAGGGAAAGCCCGATGGCGGGCGAGCCGGTCATCCAATATGCCCCGCGCACCCGCGCCAGTCAGGAATATCGCGCTCTTGCCCAAGAGCTTGTTGAGCGCCTCCAAGTGAAGGAGCAAATCCAATGAGTTTACGCAAGAAAAAAGTCGAAGATGCCTTGAGCAAGCTGTTTTCCCCTTCAAAGCAGAAAAGCCCAACGGCGGAAGCTTCCTTAGAAGAGGAGATTACCCATGCCGGTTTGCCTCAAAGGGAGGAAGAAGACCCCCAACCCAGCAACGAGACGAAACCTGCCAGCGAAAAAACGAGCCCAACCGCTGCGGAAAAGCCCACTCTCTCTGAAGGCGCCCTAGATGACATCCCACCAAGTGAAGCAGTGCAACTCCAAAGCGGCAAGGTTCACTCGGCTGCTTTGGAATCCGCTTTGCCCCAGGCGACCGGTCCTTCTCTCCCACCATCGGATCCGCCTACTCCTATTACACGAAACAACGCCAATGACAGAATGCCCCCCATAGACCCGTTTAGGCAAAGTGCCGCTATACAAAAAAACGCTCCAAAGGAGGCCAGCGATGGATCGATTGCGGCGGAGGTGATCTCAAGCCGCAAGGTTTCCACCGATGAGACCTGCCAATTGGTGATCTTCACCTTAGCCGGCGAAGCCTTTGGACTGCCAATTGATCGGGTGGAAAGCATCATTAAACCCCAAGCCATCACCATCGTGCCCCACGCCCGTCCTTATGTCGTTGGAGTGACCAATCTGCGCGGCACGGTCTTGCCAGTGATTGATCTGCGCCGCCGTTTTCAATTACCGCTTGGAGAGAAGAATGAAGATCAACGCATCATGGTTGTCTTATCCAATGAGGAAAAGATCGGCTTACAGGTCGATTCGGTCACCCAAGTGCTGAGCGTGCCACTCTCAGCTATTGAACCGCCGCCGCCCCTCGTCACGGCTTTTGTGAACTCGGCTTTCGTAACCGGTATTGCCAACGTAGATGAACGGTTGGTGATCCTGTTAGACTTGGAAAAAGTGCTCCTGCCAGCGAATGGAAATTGATTTACGTCAACTTCCTCATCGCCGCTACAACCCCTTAAGCGGTGAGTGGGTATTAGTCTCTCCGCAGCGCGCTCTGCGCCCGTGGCAAGGTCAGGTGGAACGAGTGATCGAAGCCAGACGCCCCACCTATGATCCTGAATGCTATCTTTGCCCGCGCAACCTACGCGCCAACGGCGAAAGCAACCCCAACTACCGCCATACCTTTGTCTTTGTCAACGATTTCAGCGCTCTCTTGCCAGATACACCTCGCGAAACGCTCAACGAGCATCCCTTACTACAAGCTGAAACCATGCCGGGCGAATGTCGCGTCATCTGCTTTTCCCCGCGCCACGATCTCACTCTTGCCGAAATGGAAATCGAAGATATTCGCCGCGTGGTGGATGTTTGGATCGAACAGACCAAAGAGCTGGGCAACCGCTTTTGCTGGGTGCAGATCTTTGAGAACAAAGGCGAGCTGATGGGCTGCTCGAATCCTCATCCCCACGGTCAAGTTTGGGCGTTGGACGCCATCCCTAATGAGGTTTTGAAAGAACACCGCCAGCAGACAAAGTATTACCAAGAAAATTTGCGTTCCCTTTTATTAGATTACGCTTCGGTGGAGCAACAGCGCGGCGAGCGAGTTGTAGTTGAAAACGAATATTGGCTGGTTGTGACGCCTTTTTGGGCGATTTGGCCCTTTGAGACATTGCTTTTACCAAAAATTCCCTTGCTGCGGCTGACCGATCTCAAAAAGCCTCATCGTTGGACTTTAGCGGAGATCTTGAAACGATTATTGATTGCCTATGACCGTCTCTTCGACATCTCCTTCCCTTATTCAATGGGTTGGCATGGCGCACCGTTTATCGAAGAGAGCGTCCTGGGCTGGCAACTGCATGCCCACTTCTACCCGCCCCTCTTGCGCTCGGCAACAGTCAAGAAGTTCATGGTCGGCTTTGAGATGCTTGCCGAAGCGCAACGCGATATCCCTCCCGAACAAGCTGCGCAACGCCTTCGAGAAGGTTTACCCTTCTGAGACGAGCACCTAAGATCCATCTCGCACAGGGTTCATCGCCAAACCCACTGCAATTCTTCATAAAGCGGGCGCAAGCGCTTGTAAATCTGAAGATAGACACGTTGATAAAGGGCATTGTACTGTTCATGCCGTTTCAGATCGGGCTCAAAGGTCTCGCCAAGGTGAGTCATCTCGGCGATAGCGGTTTCAAAATCGAGATGGATGCCAACGCCCACGGCGCCATCAATGGCTGCACCTAAACCGGAAGCCTCATAGACGTGCGGCCGCGCAGTGGGTAAGCCAAAAATATCGGCCGTGATTTGCATTGCCGCTCGGCTTTGACTGCCGCCGCCGGCGACGCGGAGCTGGCGCACTGCAATTCCACTGCGTTTGCCGATCCTGTCAGCCCCTTCGCGCAGAGCGTAAGCCAGCCCTTCTAGGATAGCACGATAGAGATGGGCGCGGGTGTGTGCATCCCGAAATCCGATCACCGCCCCGCGCGCTTCCGGTCCGGGAAAGCGCAAACCCGGCGACCAATACGGTTGCAGCACCAAGCCTTCGCAACCGGGCGGTACCGCCCACACCAGCTCGTCGAAAAGCTGTTCGGCTGCGATGCCTTGTTGCTCCGCCAAACGCTGTTCGTGCTGACCGAACTCTTGCTTGAACCAACTGATCATCCAAAAGCCGCGGTAGATTTGAATCTCGAGGTTATAAGCGTTGGGAATCGCCGAAGGGTAAGGCGGGATGAGGGGGATAGCCTCAATATATTTGCGGTGGGTGGTATTAATGGTGGCTGTGGTTCCGTAGCTCAGACAAGCCACATCGGGTTGCAAGCAGCCGGCCCCGATCACTTCGCACGCCTTATCCGCCGCCGCAGCGATCAAAGGCAGCCCATTCGGGATGCCGGTCGCTTGGGAAGCTGCGCGAGTGATCTCTCCCAACACACTGGCGGGCGGCTTTAGGTCCACCAACATCCTCGGCTCGACCGGTAATGCTAGCCATTTCCAATCGCGCCGATCGCTCCAGCGAAAACGTTTGTAGTCAAAGGGAATGTAACCCACCTGACAGGCGGTGGAGTCAACCCACTGATCGGTCAAGCGGTGGGTCAAATAACCGGAAAGTAGCACATACTTGGCGGTTTGACGCCAAATCTCAGGCTGATGAGTTGCGATCCAATTCGCTTCAGCTTCTGCTTGCAGATAAGCGACGGTTTGGGTTAAGCCGGCCAAGCGAAAGACCAATCCCCACCAACCGCTGAGGGGCTTCAACCCTTCGGTGCGTCGCTGATCAAGCCAGAGGATAGCTGGGCGCAGAGGTTCGCCGTTGCGATCAAGGTTGAGCACCGTGGCGCGTTGGGTAGTCAACGCCACAGCCGCCACCCGCTGACGTAAGTTGGCAAGATGCTCCCCTTCTTTTAGCTCGTCCGGTTCATGCCAGAGCTTTTGACAGGCTTGACCGATCGCTTCCCAAAAAACTTGCGCATCTTGCTCCGCCCAACCCGGCTGGGTTGAGAAATACGGCTCAATGGGGATGCGCGCTTTGGCAATCAATTGGCCGCGCGGGTCAAAGAGCAATGCCCTAGCGCTCTGCGTCCCCTGATCGATGGCTAAAATCAAGTCTCTTCCACTCATCCTTGCGGTACTCCATAGCAAGTTTCCCACAACTGACGATAGGCTGTCGCTTCAGCTTCCCAGCGGGCATCATCCCAACCCAGTTCTTCTTGAACGATTTGGCGAATTTGATCGAGCAGTGTGATTCCCCCTTGGGGCAAAAGCAAGCCCAGGCGGACACGGCGCAAGAGCAGGTCATCGAGATGATGGACGGCTTCCGATCGCGCTGCCCAGCGCAACTCTGCCCAAAGCGAAGCGGTGTTTGCAATTGGCTCAAGTTCATCCCCTTTTGCGCAAGCAATCACATCGGCGGCGTGAACGCCATATCTGCCTAACAAACGCAATCGGGTAGCTCCGTCAAGACTTTTTTCCGATAGGATAGACAAAACAGCTTCGTTAAGCACCCTTTGGCGAAAGGGGTGACGGGGAGAAACTGACAAACGCCGAGAGATGGCCCGCAAGGCATCGTGAGCTGTTAGACGAAAAGTCGTCAATTTGCCGCCGCTCACGGTGAGCAGGCCGTTTTCCAGCCATAATACATGCTCGCGTGACTCTTTAGAAGGGTCCGACTTGCCTGTATCAACAACCGCACGCACGCCGGCAAAGGTAGCTTGAACATCCTCCAGTCTCAGCTCTAAGGCAGGAAAGACGTCTTGTAAAGCAGAAAGCAGGTAATCAACTTCTGCGGCGCTGATCCTTGCATCCACCGTTAATTCTTCTTGGTGGTCAACATCCGTGGTGCCGAATAAGGTTACTCCCTCCCAGGGGAGAGCGAAGACCGGACGGCGGTCGCGAGGATGCAAGAAGGTGACGGCGCGGTTGATGGGCAAACGCGTTCGAGAGATGATCAAGTGGCTGCCACGCAATTTGCGCAAACGCCGCCGACCGCCGACTTGGGCACGCAATTCATCCGCCCACGCGCCGGTGGCATTCACAACCACCTTGGCTTGAATCTCAGCCGTCCTTCCGTTACCTTGAGGGTCAACATCGCAAACGGCAACGCCACACACCTGCCCATCTGCTCGGCGCAGCAATTCCACGGCGCGACAATAGTTCAAGGCAAGCCCGCCTGCATGGCTTGCCTCTTGAAGCAGGCGCAAAACCAGGCGAGCATCATCGGTTTGGGCATCAAAATAGCGATAGCCGCCGATCAAGCCTTCGCTTTTCAAGGATGGGCTGAGTTCTTGGATGTCATAGGCGTCATAATAGCGGTGATTCCACCGCATAGCTAACAAATCATAGAGAATCAAGCCAAGGCCGAACAGCCAAGGCGGAAAGCGATCGCGCTCATAGTGAACAAACAAAAAACCCAGTTGGTTGATCAAGCCGCGCCCTTCTTGCAACAAGCGTTCCCGCTCCTGTACCGAAGTTAGCGTCATCTTTAACTGGGCGTTTCTCAAGTAACGAAAGCCGCCGTGTACCAACTTGGAAGAACGGCTTGAAGTGCCAGCCGCAAAGTCATCGGCCTCGATAAGCAAGGCGCGCAAACCCACTTGCGTCGCTTCACGTAAAATGCCAACCCCGCTGATCCCGCCACCAATGATGACCAAATCCCAGGGCTGCTTTAACTGATCCCAAATTTGTTGCCGTGTTTGTGCATTCCACATAGAAATTCTCTCCACTGCTGAGCTTTGCCAACTCCTTTTAACCATTCTGTGGAGCCAGTGTCCTCCTGCGTCATCCTTCCCAAACCACTATCTGGCGCAGCGATAGAAAAGTCGAGCACCCAAAGTCATATCCCGATTGATGAAAGCGTTGCTCAATCTCTAAAAACATAACCTGACCGAGATAGGCTATATCAGTTTGCTGGGGTTTAAGATGCCTTGCGGGTCAAAAGCCTGACAAATTGCCCGCAAGGTAGTCATCCCCAGTTCTCCTTTTTCGTTTGTCAAGTAAGGGGCATGGTCGAGCCCCACGCCGTGTTGATGACTGATGGTGCCACCTTGGGCAAGGATCGCTTGGCTTGCAGCTTTTTTGAGGGTTTGCCAGCGCGCCAAGTCGGTGTAAGGATCGCCACTGCGCCGAAAGAGGTAGGTGGCATAGATGCTGGCGCCATCGCGATAGACATGGGAAAGGTGCGCAAACGCCCAAACCCGCTCGTCCGAGCCTTGCAAACCATTACTCAAAGCGTTCAGAATCGCTTGAGCGGTTTCTTCTATTTTGAACCACGGGACGGCAGTTTCTAGGGTATCGGTCGCATAGCCCAGTTCCCACAAGGTGTTGCGCAAATAAGGGGTCAAAAAGCGCGATTTCCGCCATTGCTTGCCGATGATTGAACCCGTGAACAAACCACCCCAGCGGCGACAAATGGCAATTGCTTGGCGTGCATTTCGTCCAACGCTTGCCTTGCGCCCAGTGACTCCGAAAATGAGCAGACAGCGGGTTGAATGATAGCCTAGCCAACTCAAACCGCGCTCGATCCATGGCAACAGACGATCTTTTCCGGAAAGAGCCAAGATGCTTTGCGTTTCCTCGGCGTTGCTCAAGCGCAGCATGGACAGACCGATTCCTTCTTGAACCAACGCTCGGACAGCTTGTATGCCGCCTTCCCAGTGAGGAAAAAACACACCATAAAAGTGCTCAGCTTCTGGCAAAGGACGTATGCGCACCACGGCACGAGTGAGAATGCCGAGGCGCCCTTCGCTGCCCAAGATCAGGTGGCGCAAATCGGGTCCGGCGGCGCTGGCTGGAAAGGAGGGTAGGTCTAGATTACCGCGAGGCGTTTCAAGATGACCCCCGGCAAATAGGGCCTCGATACGTCCATAATACAAGGATTGCTGACCGCTGGAGCGGGTGGCAATCCAGCCGCCTAGGGTCGAAAGTTCAAAGGATTGCGGAAAATGTCCGAGGGTATATCCTTGAGCGTTCAGTTGGGATTCAAGATCGGGTCCCTTCACTCCGGCCTCGAACTCCGCCAGTTGGCTGACTGGGTCGAGGTGTAAAAGTTTGTTCAGGCGCGATAGGTCAACAGTCAAGGTTGGGGCGCTATCCGGAAGTGGGTTGATATGCCCCACCACACTCGTTCCGCCTCCATAAGGAATCACTGCCGCTCCCACCTGCTGCGCATAAGCCAACACCTGGCGCACCTCCACCTCCGATGCGGGATAAGCCACGCCATCCGGATAAGCTGCAATGCGTCCGCTGCGCAGAGCAATCCAGTCCGGCAAGCTCTGCCCGCAGGCGTGTAGCAAGCGTTGCCGAGGATCGTAGTTGACTAGGGGATGCTTGGGCAACCTAGATTTGGGAATTTGGGGCAACAAGGCTTCGATGGGCATATCGGCGATCGATTGCGCTTCGCCAAGCCTTTCTTTGAGGTACTGTTGAGCAATCTCGCTCAGAGGATAGTGGATCGAGTCGTCCCCCCAGCCATTCCAGCGTCGCATAGCCTCTCCTTGGGCTTGGTGAAAACAAAGTTCAAAGGACGAGAAAGACCAAGCCCATAGATAGTTTAACCGATTTTTGGAGAAGGAAGCAAATTTGGATAGGACTTTTCAAAGCTACAACCCTCATGCGGGCTTAGGGCTGGGAATCTCACCACTCACTCGGGTTGGTCAGGTATTCGTGGATCGAGCGCGCTGCCCGTCGTGCGGCGCCCATCGCCAGGATCACCGTTGCCGCTCCGGTAACCACATCTCCGCCAGCCCAGACGCGCGGCTTGGTGGTTTTTCCTGTTTGTGGATCGGCGATAATGTTGCCCTTGCGCCCAACCTCGATGCCCGGTGTAGTCTGTGGGATTAATGGATTGGGGCTGTTGCCGATGGCATGAATCACGGCGTCAAACGGCAGGAAAAACTCCGACCCCGGCAGCGGAACTGGACTACGCCGTCCCGAAGCATCTGGCTCGCCAAGCTCCATGCGAATGCACTCTAGCCCCTTAACCCAACCGCGCTCATCGCCCACACAGCGAGTGGGCAAGGTCAGGTAGCGGAAAATGACGCCTTCTTCTTCAGCGTTTTCGATCTCTTCCAAACGGGCTGGCATCTCCTCCCGTGAACGGCGATAGAGAACAGTCGTCTCTGCCCCCATGCGCAGGGCTGTGCGGGCGCAATCCATGGCAACGTTGCCGCCCCCGATCACGGCCACGCGCACATGTTCCTTGACCGGCGTTGGCACCAGCGGGAAGGAATAACCGCGCATGAGGTTAAATCGGGTCAAGTATTCATTTGCCGAATAGACGCCGTTCAGGTTGTTGCCGGGCATTTCGCTGAACCATGGTAAGCCTGCCCCGCTGCCAACAAACACTGCATCGTATTCCTCTAGTAAGCTATCGACCGTGCGCGTCTTGCCCACCACGTAATCCACCACCATCTTCACCCCCAAACGGCGCAGGTATTCCACCTCGCGCTCAACGATGCGCTTTGGTAGACGAAATTCAGGGATGCCATAGACCAAAACCCCACCCATCTTATGCAGGGCTTCAAAGATAGTTACTTGGTGCCCTAACTTGACCAGATCGCCGGCGACTGTCAACCCAGCCGGACCACCGCCGATCACGGCAACCCGCTTACCCGTTGGAGGAGCGATCTCCGGCATCATCAAGTCGGGCTGGGCAGCTTCCCAATCCCCCAAAAAACGCTCCAGGCGCCCAATGGCGATCTGTGCAGCCTTCTTGAGCAAGGCGCAGCCGCCTTCGCACTGTTCTTCTTGCGGACAGACCCGCCCACACACAGAAGGGAGAGAGTTTTTCGACTTCAGAATGCGCACGCCCCGTTCAAATTCCCCTTCAGCAATGGCTTGGATAAAAGCGGGGATATCCACTTCCACCGGGCATCTTTCCACACAGCCGGGTTTTTTACATTGAATACAACGGGCGGCTTCTTCCATTGCCAAACGAGAATCGTAACCTAGTGCAACCTCTTCAAAGTTGCGCCGCCGCACTTCTACCGCCTGCTTGGGCATCGGGCGGCGATTTAAATCCAGGCCTTTCTTGACGGGCTGTTCCATGCTGTCCTCCTCTATAGCGGTTGGGTGGTACGTAGGGGAATTACTTCTTCTTGCAGGTAGGCTTTGCGCCGCTGGGTGACCTCTGCCCAATCCACTTGGTGTCCATCAAAGTGCGGCCCATGCACACAGGCAAACTTCGTTTCCGAGTTGACGCTCACCCGACAAACCCCGCACATGCCGGTGCCATCGATCATCAAAGTATTCAAGGTGACGATGGTTTTGATCTTCAGGGGCAAGGTTTCCTGCGAGCCGCGCATCATCAGGTAATTGCAACCGTTCAAGATCACGCGGTCAATGCGCATGGGCAAAGTGCGGATGATCTCAGCCAAACTGCCGATATGGCCGCGTTTGCCACTCGTGCCATCGCGGGTTAGGCAAACAATCTGATCAGAGACTGCGCGGAGTTTCTCCTGCCAATAAAGCAAAAACGAAGAGCGGGCTTCTAGGACACAGACCACGGTGTTGCCGGCTGCTTTCAGGGCGCGGGCTATCGGGTAAATGCTGCCAATGCCATAACAGCCGCCCACGCACAACACCGCCCCATACCGATCGATCTCCATCGCGTTCCCAAGCGGTCCAACCACGGTAGGGAGGGTTTGCCCGGCTTTGGAGGACGCCAGTTTCGCCGTTGAGCGACCGACATTCAGATAAACGACGCTTACAGTGCCAGCTTGGACGTCCCAGTCGGCAAGGGTGAGCGGGATGCGTTCTCCATCTTCTTCGGGGCGAAAGATGACAAATTGGCCCGGCAACGCACTTTGCGCCACGTCGGGAGCGTGAACCGTCATCTGATAAACATTGGGAACGATCATGCGGTTTTCAAAGATCGTGAACATCGCCTTTACCTCTGTGTTTGCAGCCACTGCCAGCCTTGTACCCAATGGCTGAGCGGGTAGGACAAGTATTCGAGTTCTGAAGCAGGCAGAGGCTGACGCAATTTGTGATCGGAGCCGGCGGTCAAGTTGAAGCGATCGACCGTGGTACCCTCCCAAAAGCCACTGACCACGCGCGTGATCTCAGCCCGAATTTCCTCGCTGTTCGCAAAGTCAAAACCTCTGGCGCCCATCGAACGGGCGATCAGACAAAGCATTTGCCAGGCTGGTAACGCTTCGCCCAAGGGTGGAACGGCAGCGTGCCCAATGTGCATCACACCGGCGTAATCGAGCCACGAAGCACTGCTTTCGCTGAAGGCTGCCAGCGGGAGGAGCAGGTCGGCTCGCCCATTGGTTGGTGGATAGAGATGTTGGCTGACAACAAAGACCGAATCGGGCAAATCAGTCGGTGGGTTTTCGCCAATGGTCATCAAAACCCGTAAACGTCCACCCTTTTGCCAAAAGAGGGGATCAGTCGAGATGGCTGGCAGCGGCGTTGACCACCGTCCCATCACTCTCTGGCGTTGGGCTTCATCGTCCAAACCGAAACCACCGGGCAGAAGGTGAGGAAAAGCGCCCATCATCAAAGAACCGCTCAAATTGCCCTGAGCAGGCAAAGGAATGACCATGGCGTGAAGCGCTTCGGCAAGGGTTTGTACTGCTTGAAGCAAGGCTTTATTCTTGACCGCCTCTAAAGCCTCATGACCGACTAGAATGACCAGCGGAGAAGCAGATAGAAGTTTGGCAGCGCTTTCCAAAGCTAACCGCTGCTCCTTCGAGAAAACCTTTCCAGAGGAGGACTTCCCCCGTACCAAGCGGGTCAACTCGCTCAAAAACATGGCTTGCCGCCCTGGTTCGGCAAGCCATGCGACATCGGCAAAGGGCGAAAGGCTGTGCGGTTTTGAGTGTAAGGTGATCAATTTTGCCCCATGGCGGCGCGCCTGCACAAGTTTGTATTCCACAACCGCTTGAAGATAGCGCAAATCTAAACCAACACACAGCAGCGACCGTGCCGTAGCGAGTGCCTGCAGAGAAACCGATTGCTTGAGAAGTTCGATAACCTGAGGGAAACCATTTCCGTAGCGCTGGGCAGCCACCGTGCTGACCTGATGCGTGCGCATCACCACGCGGGCAAACTTTTGAGCGATGTACAAATCCTCATTGCTGCTGCTATCAGAAATCAGCAAACCAAAGTTCTCCGAAGGACAGTTGAACAACTTTTCAGCCAATATCTGAGCAGCTTCCTCCCAAGTGAGTTGTTGCCAACCGTTTCCAACCCGCAATGTAGGTACTTTAAGGCGTTGTGGATGATTAACCAGTTCGGGAATGCCAAACCGCCCAGCTAGGCAGAGGGGCCCATCCCCCAATAGATCAGTTGGCAAACTGATGATGACTTGGCCCTTCTTCGTTAGCAAACGCAGCTCGCAATTGAGGGAACATAACGGGCAAATCGCTTTCGTTTCGCCATCGGGGATTCCATCCCATTTGGAATACTTCTCAACCAACGCCCCGGTCGGACAGACCTCCACACAGGCGCCGCAGAAACTACAGCCGGCCTCGAGATGGCTACGCCCAAAGGCAGTGCCAACGATGGTGCGGTTGCCGCGCTCGACATAGGTCAAGGTGGTCGCAAAATGCAACGCTTCACAAACGCGCAAGCAGCGTCCACATAAAATGCACAGGTTGTAATCGCGGTCGAAGAAAGGATCGCCTTTTTCCACGGTGTGACCGCGATAGAAAACCGGATAGGGGGATTGGCCATCCAGGCCAATGCGCACAACCAGTTCTTGCAATTCACACAACCCATCCTTCGAGCAGGAGCGACAACCGGTGGTCACGCCGCTCTTGCGCAAGGTGATCATGCATTCATCACAATGATCTTGTTCAGGACAAATGAGGCAACTGACCGGATGTTCACTGAGCAGCAGTCGTAAAATCTCCGAGCGCAGAGCTTGCAAGCGCGGCGAGTGGGTGCGCACCACCATTCCCTCTTCCACGGGCGTGGTGCAAGCGGTTGGCGTTTTGGGAGAGCCTTCCACTTCAACGATGCATAAGCGGCAGGAGCCATGCGGGGTGAGATGGGCATAGTCACATAGAGTAGGGATATAGAAGCCATAGCGGCGGGCAGTTTGCAGAATGGTCTCGCCCTTTTGGGCTTCCAAAACCCGTCCGTCAACGGTTATACGTAACGTGGTCACAGGGTCACCTCCTGCGGTTGGCGAGCAGCGATGGGAACGCCGACAATGGCATCGAACTTACAGGCTTCGACACAAGCGCGGCACTTGATGCACAATTCAACGTCGATGGTGTGGGGTTCTTTTTTCTCTCCCTGCACAGCCCCGCTTGAACAGACTTGAACGCAGCGCCCGCAGCCCGTGCATTTTTCAGCTAGGATACGATATTCAAAGAGGGCTGTGCAAACGGCGGCTGGGCAGTAGCGACCTTGAATGTGGGTGAGGTACTCGTTCATAAAGTATTTGAGGGTGGTCAAGACTGGGTTCGGAGCCGTCTGGCCGCCGCCGCACAACGCCGTGCGTTGCATGGTATCGGCAACCTTATAGAGCACATCTAAATCTCCCATTTCTCCCTCACCACGAGCGATTTTTTCGAGGGTTTCGACCAGAATCCGCGTGCCAACCCGACAGGGAGTACACTTACCACATGACTCGCTCTCGGAGAAAGTCAAAAAATAGCGGGCGAGATCGACAATGCAAGTTGACTCGTCTAAGACAATCAAGCCTCCCGATCCCATAATTGAGCCGCTGGCGCGCATGTTTTCATAGTCCAGCGGCGTATCAAGGTGAGTCGCCGAAAGACACCCGCCCAAAGGGCCACCGGTCTGAACGGCTTTAAACGGCTTGATGGTACCGCCACCGATGTCAAAGACAATCTGACGCAAGGTCATCCCCAAGGGCACTTCGATCAAGCCGGTGTGGCGAGCTTTGCCGACCAGAGAGAAGGTTTTGGTGCCAGCATTGCCGGGTGACCCCAGTTGGCTGAACCATTGACCACCGTTGCGGAGAATGTTTGGGAGGATGCCGAAGGTCTCGGTGTTGTTGATCAGGGTGGGATAGCCACGATACCCCTTCTCGGCTGGGAAAGGCGGGCGCGGCCTGGGCATGCCGCGCTCCCCTTCCAAAGAGGCGATCAAGGCCGTTTCCTCGCCGCAGACAAAAGCACCCGCGCCTTCTTTAACCTCGATGTTGAAACGAAATCCACTTCCTAAAATATCTTCGCCTAAAAAGCCAGATTGGCGCATTTGTTGAATCGCATGGCGCAAACGGGTAACCGCAAGGGGGTACTCGGCGCGCACATATACCAATCCTTGCTGGGCGCCAATGGCAAAGCCAGCGATCAACATCCCTTCTAAAACTGCATGAGGGTCGCCTTCTAACAGAGAGCGATTCATGAACGCACCCGGATCGCCTTCATCGGCATTACAAATGACAAATTTCTTTTCACCCGCAGCAGCCCGACAAATTTCCCACTTCTTATAGGTGGGGAAGCCGGCCCCGCCCCGCCCACGCAGTCCCGACTGTTTGACTTCTTCAATAACACCAGCCGGCCCTCTTTGCAAAGCCTGCACAAAGCCCACATAACCGTCGTGAGCAAGATAATGATCAATCTCTTGAGGGTCGATAAAGCCACAATTGCGTAGGACCACGCGCACCTGGGGTTTGAGCATCGGTAGATCAAAAAAGCGCGGCATTCCACTTTGTTCTGTAAAGGTCCTATCGCCGAAATGCCCAACGGCTAATTTTGGAGAGAGATCGCCCTCTAACAAAGCGGCGCGCAAAATGCGTTTGGCTTTTTCGGGGGTAACTTTAGCATAAGAGATGCGCGGTAAACCTGGCAATTGCACATCCATCAACGGCTCCAAGTAACAGGGGCCGATACATCCCACTTGAACAATGTGGGCAGAACGGTTTAGCTCTTGCAAGGTCTCTTGAATGGCTTGGAGGGTCTGCAATGCTCCAGCCGCCCGTCCACAAGAAGCAGCACCGAGATAGATCAGCGGCTGGGAGCCGTTTTGTAGAGCAGTCCATTTTTCACGCGCGCGGCGCTGGATGGCCGTGAATTGAGGAAAGGAGTTTTCGTTCATGTTTTACCCGCTGGTGTATCAAGGAGAAGCAGGGATGGGAGGGCAGGATTCATCTGCTTGTGCAGGGACAGGTTGGATGTTGCGTAGCTCGTGCAATTTTTTCATCAAACGGTCGGTGGTCATCTTAGCATAGATGGCGCCATCGATTTCGACTACTGCAGCTTGGGCACAACATCCCAAGCAAGCCACTTCTTCGTAATCTATGGCACCATCGGGAGTCGTCTCGCCAGAACAGAGATGGAATTGCTTTTGCACTTCTTGGGCAAGCTGCTTACCGCCTTGCACATGACAGGCTGTGCCCAAACAAACCTTGAGATGGTGTTTGCCGGGTTTTTGAAAGCGAAATTGGGAGTAAAATGAAGCCACACCGTAGATATGGTTTTCTGAAATCTTGAGAAAATGGGAAATTTGGCGCACCGATTGCTCTGAAATATACCCTTCGGTTTGTTGAATGTGTTGGAGTAAGGGAATGAGGTTGCCTGGATCGCAATTCTCTTCTTGGATGAACTGGGTAAGCGCTGGATTGGTCATCGATCGGTTCCCTCTTCGAGGTGCCGATTAAGGACACCCCTTGAAACAAGATGATTGAATTTGCACAATTTTGAAAGATACTTGCTCGCTTTGAGTATAAATAGCGATTGCAAAATACGATAGTGATAATAATCACATATTCGCTCGACAAAGGGAAGATGGAGGTTATGCCATGAGTGTTGGTCGTTTTATCGGCGGAGTTGGCGCCTTGCTCTGGCGCAGCAGCGATAATTGCTATCTTTTATTACAACGTTCGCCAAACAAGGACTATGCGCAGGGGATTTGGGAACCGGTCACCGGGCGGCTGGAACAGGGCGAAGGTTTTGAAGATGCCCTTCGGCGCGAGCTTCTCGAAGAGTTGGGCATCGCTGCTCAACCGTTGTGCATCCTCGGCACCACCCATTTTTACCGTGGCGAGGCGGTTGCAGAAAATGAACTCATCGGTGTCGTTTATCTGTGTCATTTCAATGACAATAGTCAGCCTCGCCTAAGCGAGGAGCACTCCCAGTGCCGTTGGTTGAGTGCCGCCGAAGCCTTTGCCCTGCTCACCGACCCAACGCCTCCCACTTTATGGACGCGGCGGGTCATTGAACGCGCCGAAGCCGTGCGCCAAACAATTCCGCTTGAAATCTTACAAACGCTATCAAAACAGGGCTATGAATTAGGTTAAAGCTAGCCAACGGATAACGAAGTGCATTGCTTTTCTCTCCCTTCTCAATGGCAGCGATGGCTGCTTGGAGCAAGTCCTCTGCTTGCACATTTAGCTTCTATAAACGAGCGGCAAATCTCTACCCGCAACTTAGGGCGTGATCGGTTGCGGCGGGCTAGGCGGTAGCTCACCCTGCCAGGTTGATTTTGGTACCAACCCAACCAGTTGCCTGTAAACCAACGTCCATAAGGTTTCGACAAAGGCGCGGTAGATGCCCCCTACCAATGCGGAAATCAGGACGATCAACAGGACAACCCCCACCAATAGAACGACAAACAGTGGCCAAAATCCACTCATTGCAGCACCGATTCCGAACACCAGCATGAGCCCGATTAGAATAGCGACCGGGATGCCAATCACAATCCCGACCACTAAGCTGATCCCGAACAATATCAACGCAAAGAGCACAATCGGGGCCAGATTCTGGGTGAAAATGCGCCAAGCGCGCCCAAAGCTAGCCGTCACCCCCATGCCCTCCAAAGCGATAGCGCGGCTGCCGAACACGGTAAAGATGGCAATGAACAATTGGAGAATCAGGCTCAAGCAGATCAAACCGCAAAAAGCAACAACCACCAGCGGCAAAATCCTGGTTACCTGAAGGATAAGCTCACTCGGCGCCATCCCTCCGCTCAGCGCGCCGCTCTGGAAAAGGTTCAAGAAGAGCACCAACAGAAGGCCTAAAATGGATAAGCCGATCACCAACTGCGGGATGCTCAAGATCAACTCCAACCAAAAGAGCGGACGGAAAGAAGCTTTGCCCTCCTGCCAAGCTTGACGGAAATCCACCGTCTCGCCGTTCTCAATGCGGTTCACCGAGCGCACCAATGCGCCGCGGGCATAAGCGCCAACTGCAATCGAAAGCAGGCTGAGAAGAAGGATGAGAATAATTAAGCCAACGATCAAGCCCCAAAACGTCGGACTATTGACAAATTGTTCGATCTGGCGCAAAACTTGAGGTGAAATTGGGAATTCGCCATTTCCCTCCCCGCCTCTGGAAAAGGTATTGCCGAAATTAAAATTCCCTCCCCCGCCCCCACCTTGACCGCGACATAAAGCGATGGCAAATCCAAAGACCCACAAGAATTTGTACTTCCAGGTGATTTGCGCAGCTCGCCGTAGAATTTGACCGTACTCCATCTCGACCTCGCTTTCTCCTGCATTTAGCCGCACTATCGCCGCTATTCACTATTATAACTTGGTGTAATTGCCTTATTATAGCATTGACACCTTGATCTTACGTGTCCACGCAAAAGTTGTAGGACAACTCAATGAGTTGTCCTACAAAGCAATGTTGCCAACAACTTTTGAGTGCAAACGACACCTTTGAATTGATTGAAAAAAAATAATAAGGGGATGCTATAATGGTATTATCCAAAAAGTATATGATGGAATTCAATGATACGAAGGTTTTCCGTAAACGTCAGCCATTAGAGGGATTAGATAGGGCTTTTCAAAATTCTTATTTTTGAATTCGGTTTTTGTCATTTCGACGAGCGCAGCGAGGAGAAATCTTGTAAAGGCTTCTCGCTGCGCTCGAAGTGACACACGAAGGTACGTTGCTTGAAGTGACACGTTGCTCGCC
>CALFWB010000113.1 GCA_937928795.1 uncultured Anaerolineales bacterium | reverse complement strand
AGCACCCAAATGGCAGAGATGGCCGGACCGCCGACCGGCACCGACATCAACAAAGAGCTGCCAGAAGGTGACCCGACTCGTGGTGAGGGCTTGGCAAACACTAAGGGGTGTGTAGTTTGTCACATCTCTGCGCCAACAGGTCCAGCCTGGTTGGCAACCCCAGAGCAACCCGGCATCGCCACACGAGCCGAAGCGGTGCTCACCGATCCGAACTATACCGGCAACGCCACCTCTGCTGCCCAATATTTGCACGAGTCGATTGTCCTCCCCAATGCCTATATCGTGCCGGGCTTTCAGGCTGGGGTGATGCCTGCCAACTACGGCGATACCCTTACCGATCAGGAATTGGCAGATTTGATCGCCTACCTCCTAACCCTCAAGTAAAGCGTGGCGAGGCACTCATGAGCCAGCAAAATTTCAAGCTCCCTCTCTCGTGCCAAACGAAAGGCTTTTTGCGCAGATGGATTGGATTAAGGTCAAAGGCTGGGGTGTTGTTTATCCTGATGCTGCTTCTCATCCTCGCCTTGCCGCTTTCGACTTTGGCTCAAACGCCTTCGAATGACCCGGTCGAAATCGGTCGGCAGCTTTACGGTGAAAACTGTGCCGTCTGTCATGGCATAGACGGTCAAGGAAGGGTGGGTGCGCAACTTGCCAAGGATTGGCCCTCACTGCGCCCCGATCGCGTTATTGCTTCGGTCATTGCCAATGGTATCCCCGGTTCAGCGATGCCCGCTTGGAGTCAGGCGAGGGGTGGACCGCTGCGAGATGACCAAATCGAAGCCATTGTAGCTTATATTCTGACTTGGGAAAGCGGCGGTCCACGGGTTCTGCCGCCAACCCCTACGCCTGTTTTGCGTCCGCCCCTAACGCCACCGCCAGACGTACAAGGCGATCCGAACCGCGGCGCCACCCTGTATGACCAAAATTGTGCTGTCTGTCATGGCTCCAATTTGGAGGGTCGAATTGGCGCAACCTTAGCAAAAAACTGGCCCTCCATCCGCCCGGACCAGAGCATTCGCAACGTGATCGCTAATGGCATTCAAGGTTCGGCAATGCCAGCCTGGAGTCGGGCAAAGGGAGGTCCGCTCAGCGAGGCAGAAATCAACGATTTGGTTGCCTTCGTCCTAACCCAAGCCAAAGCAGCCCCGCCCTCTCTACCCACACCAACCCCTGCTTTCCAACCCAGTTGGCTGAGCGGTTGGGGAGGAGTGCTTCTAACGATTGTGCTCTTTGTCCTGATCGTGAGCGGTGCGCTCATCTATCAAGCGCGGACGAAGAAATATTAGAATGGGTTGTCGTAGATTAACCTGAGTTTGGGATAAACTTACTGCCCTTACTTTTCACTTCGAGCGCAGTGAGAAGTCTTTTGGATTTCTCATCGCTGCGCTCGTCGAAAAGATAAGTCTGAATTCCTAACCCGCACCCCGATAGTTTTATCCTCCAAGTTTTGCAGATAGCGCCCTTTTTTGTCTGATTGCAGCAAACGCACCAAGGAGTGTCCATCCGAGCGCCACAAAAATCAGGGTAAACTTTATTGCAGCGCTAAGGGCGGCAACTTCTGGATAGGGAGAAACGGGTTTGCCCACTAACCCAATCGCTAGGTAAGCGTTTTCGAGGGCATCGAACAGGGCAGCCATCCAGACGGCAGCGCCGATCCATTTGCCGAACCTTTGGCGTTCTAGCTTGTGAGCGCTCCATTGACAAGCAAGGTTGAGAGTCACCGCATAAACGAACATAAACAAGTAATCCAAGCCCAAGCCAAAGGATGCCAGCAATTGCGTTCGCCCGTCCCAAGAAGCAAGGATAGCTTGGGCTCGCTGAGGGGTGGCAGCCAATTGCCACGAGAACAACCCCCATGGTGCCACTTCATTGACTAACGGAATACTGATCCAATTCAAAATCCCTGCCATCACCAGCGTTGCAACCAACCAAGTCCCCAAATTCGGTTTTGTAGTCACTCGAGACCTCCTTAACACTGCTGATCGCTGACCGCTAAGCGCTCCTCTCATCCACAGTATAGCATGGATTATTCATGTTATAATCTCCTCACCTGTCTTGGCGCGGGGCGGACGGCAGTTTTTGTTTGTTACGGAGGAGCGAAGGATGGAGATCAAACATTCCCAATTCAAACGCTGTGATCTGGTGCGCATTAGCGGGCGACTGGACAGTGCCACAGCACCGATTTTGGAAGAAAAATTGGAAGCCATCACCGAATCGGGGCGCTTTCGTCTGGTGTTGGATTTGAATGGGGTGGATTTCATCTCCTCAAAGGGTTGGTGGGTGCTGATTAACACTCAGAAGAAGTGTAAACGCTTCAACCGCGGCGAGGTGCTTTTGGTCAATGTACAACCTCACATCCGCGATTCACTGGAATTGGTTGGAATGGGGAAATATTTCAAGATTTATGATGATGTCGCCAGCGCAGTAGGTAGTTTTTAGTTGGCAGAGGTTTTCCAATCAGCAAGACGGTTTTTTGCAGGGCGTTATGATAGCCTAAATGAGATCCGCGAATTCATTGCTGAAGCCGCTCAAGCGGCCGAATTAGACCCGCAGGGGATTTATGCGATGCAATTGGCGGTGGATGAAGCCTGTTGCAATATCATCGATCACGCTTACGGGGGCGAGGACCGCGGCGTGATCGATTGTCAGGTGGATGTGCGCAGCGATGGCTTGTTGGTCACCCTCATTGACCACGGTCGCTCGTTTGATCCAGATAAAGTGCCCCCACCGCCGATCGGTAAACCGCTCAAGGCGGTCAAACCGCGCGGGGTAGGACTTTATCTCATTAAGAAAATGGTCGATAAACTGGAATACCGCTCCTCTTCTGGAGAAGGAAATGTCATGCGCTTGTTCAAGCGCAAGCGATAAACTCATGGAGCAGCGGCCTCTTCGGGGAAATTGCGCCGCAGAATCATCAAAGTGATGTCATCGAATTGTGCTTCCTCGCCGACAAAGCTTTGCACATCCTCCAGAATGCGGATTAATAGGTCTTGGGCAGGCAGGTGGAGAGCCGTCTGCGCCGTTTCGACCAATCGTTTTTCGCGGTAGAACTCACCTTGCGGGTTGTGGGCATCGGGGATTCCATCGGTATAGAGGATCAAGGTATCACCTGCTTGAATTTGAATGCTGGTCAATTTCCAGATTTGATCCTCTTCAATGCCCAAAGGCATGCCAGTTGGCGAAAGAGCGGTTACCTTATGGCTGGCATGATTGAACCAATAGGGCGGGTTATGCCCGGCGTTACAGTAAGTCATTAAGCCACTGGTGGGTTCAAGAATGCCGTAAAAGGCGGTGACGAAAAGATTGAGCCGAGCATCCTTTAGCAAGCGCTCGTTGACCGCAAAGAAGACCACATCCGGCGCGGCGTCCTCATATTCAACGGCATAAGTACGGATTAAAGTGCGGCAAAGGGCCATATAGAGCGCAGCCGGGATGCCTTTATCGGCAACATCGGCGATCAGCAAGCCGATCTTTCCTTCTGCCAGAGGGATAAAATCGAAGAAATCACCGCTGGTTTCACGGGCTGGCAACATCGTCACGGCTAACTCCCAATTCGGCAGGATGGGGATTTCGTCGGGCAATAAGCTGGATTGGATGCGTGCAGCGAATTTCAGTTCTTGTAAGGTGCGTTGGTAGTTCAACGTTTCGGCGTAAATTTGGGCTTGATGAAGGGCAGAAGCAATCTGGTCGGCAAGGGTTTTTAAGCCGGGCAACAAGCCGTTGACGGCTTTGCGGTCCCAGGGCTGGGCTAAACTGCGCAATTCGACATAGATGCAGCCGATCGGCAGTCCTTTTTCGATGTCGAGGATGGGCGTTACGATGACCGGATCGTGGTCTTGAGAGGAGGCTTGCCAGGGTAGCGGGTCTTTTGCCAAATAGACTTGGGAACTTTTTTGCCGAATGCAATAGCTCCAGATTGGACGGAGGTCAATTTCCCAATCGGTGGGTCGCTTGACCATCACCTGATCGGGCTGGAGGGCAATGACAAGCCGCGCCGAGGGCAACATGGCTGGAGCATGTTCTTCTAAAAGCTCGCCGAGTTTTGAAGCATCGGGGGGAGAATTGATAATGGCGCGACTGAGGCTTTCTAACATTTCTAATTGGCGAGTGCGTTGGCGACTGCTTTCGGCTGCCCAAGATAATTGCCGCGCCAGCAAGGCAAGCAGGAACAGCCCGGAATTAAAAAACAAAAACGCGACCCAGCCGTGTTGGTTGTAGATGGCGGCTGCCTGAATGGCAAAAGGATGAGCCAAATTGGGCAGTCCCAAAGCCAACAGAATGAACAAGGACAAAGCGCGCAAGCCCTGTTTGCCGGCTAGGTGATATTGCGTCCAGAAACCGTAGAGTAAATAGACCACCCAAATCAGCAGAAAGACCGCCAGATGAAATCCAAGAGCTGCCATGCCGATCAGGATCGAAGCAGGGTCTAAATCTCTGAGCGGCAGGTGACCGCCCAGATGATCATAGATGGTCAGGGCTGCCAAATAAGCTAGAGAATAATTGGCAAGGTCGTGGGTCAAATTGCGGGCTGTATCCCAACGCATCCCCTGGGACGGATTGGCGCGTAGGTTGACGAGATAACGAGCCGTTTCAATAAGAAGGGACAGCCACAGCGCCGAAGGCCCGAGCAGGAAAGCCGCCGTCCACTGCGCCATGCCGGCTAGAGAGCCCTTTGCGCTGCCGTACCGTTCCGGGCGGATTTCAAAGATGATGAAATAATCCAGCCGGGTGAACAAGTAAAGCAATCCGCCGAGGAGCAGAAAGAGCTGCCATTCTTGACGAATCAGGTTGAGATCAGTAAGACGGATCAACCAAATTATCCCCCCGATGGAGAGAGGCAGAGTGTAAAGAAAAGAGATGACTTCCCCCGTGCCGACCATGCGCCGGGCTTCGTTGTAGCTCTTCAGCTCGGGCCACAAGCGCATCGCAATCGATTGGAGAAATTGATCCATAGTGATCATTATAACTAACCCCTTGTGTTTGTGCGAGGTAGGTTGCTCTCCTGCAGGGCTTTTCGCCCTTGACCCTTCGACAAGGTTTCGACAGGCTCAACCTGTCGGCTCAGGGCGACGCCCCAACCTATCTCCCACGGGGCGAGGGGGGCTGGTTTGCCCTTCCCCTCTTGGCAGAAGGGTTAGGAATGAGGGAAAAAGCCGCGGTTGAGTAGCGCAGCGTATCAAA
Organism: uncultured Anaerolineales bacterium; assembly: GCA_937928795.1. Classification (GTDB taxonomy): domain Bacteria; phylum Chloroflexota; class Anaerolineae; order Anaerolineales; family UBA4823; genus NAK19. The sequence goes on along the minus strand of CALFWB010000113.1, from coordinate 117 downwards.
ACTCGCTGGGTTGAGCTTGTGCTGAGCGCCGCACTGAGCTTGTCGAAGTGCTTGTCGAAACCGACAACGAATTTCGCAATCTATGCCCTAAAATTAGCGAAATTCGCGTCAATTTGC
>CALFWB010000112.1 GCA_937928795.1 uncultured Anaerolineales bacterium | reverse complement strand
AAGTTTTTGGTGAGTTGAGAAGATAAGTTAGGGTTCGCTGGATCAAAAGATGAATAGAACGGAATGACACCCGTCCTATTCATCTTTTTTTTACCATTGTTGAAAAACTTAAAGTGACAAAAGTGACTAAGAGGAAGCGGGTTCTTCGCCGCTGCCACTTTCCTTCTTTATAGCTTTTTTGCCTGCTTCAATGGTTTGTTCCAGTTTCGATTTTTGTTCTTCAAGGATTTCTTGCCCCCGTTGCTGAAGTTCGATGGCGCGTTCACGCGTTAGGCTGGCGAGTTCTTCGGCGCGTTGGCGGGTCTCAGCAAGCGCTTTCTCAGCTTTGATGCGGGCTTCTTCGAGGGCTTTTTCAGCTCGAATACGGGCTTCTTCAGCCGATTCTACGGCTTTGTCTTTTAACTCGATGCTTTTTTCCCGGATGATCGTTCGCGTTTCTTCCCCAGATTGAGGGGCGTAAAGCAAAGCAATCGCTGCACCAACCAATCCGCCGAAAATAAATCCAGCTAGGAATGCACTGAAGTCGCTATCACGATCGGACATATTTCACTCTCCTTTGGTAGTTTATTTTTTCTTTGTTAAGCCGGAGATTTGTAACAAGCGTTGGAATCCGGCAATATATTCATTCAACTTTAGGACGGGTTCAACGAGGTTGTCACTCAAAAAAGCCGTTGTTCCCTTTAGGGTATTGACGGTCTCGTTGGTCGAGTCAAGAATGGGCTTAACCTCGTTCTGGATCAAATTGATCAGGCGAGCAAGTTGCAAGATCAGAATGATCAGGGCAATGCCAAGGAGGAGGAATTCAAAGCCCATGAAGATGATAAAAATATCCCGAATAGTTGGGGTTTGTTGAGGGTGTTTGAGCATCCAGTAGGTCGAAAAGACAAGAAAACCCAAAAGGAGTACCCCCACGATTGCTAAAACTGCCATCATTTTGCGCTGATTTCCTTGATCGAGCGAAGTTTTCGCCTCTGGGGGGGAATGATCGGGTGTGGGATTGATTTCTTCGTCCATTGATTGGATTTTACCACAAAAGAAGTTATCCTGTTGTATTCACGTCAGGGCTTTTCAATCATCTAATTTCCTTGTCCCTTTCTTGCGGATTTGATTTGCTTGAAGAACTCCCTCACCCCCAAACCCCTCTCCCAGCGAGCAAGGGGAGGATGCCCTCACCTCCAAACTCCTCTCCCAGAGGAAGAGCGAAGGATTCCCTCACCCCCGACCCCTGTCCCAGAGGAAGAGCGGAGGTTTCCCTCACCCCCAAATTCCTCTGCCACGTAGATTGAGGCTGAAAAAATCGCTCTTGGCGGGGCTTCAGGAGATTTATGACTTTTGTCACTTGATTTTTGGCTTATTTTAGAGTAAAGTTATTGTCATAATCTTACATTATTTCTTCTTTTTATGTCAAAAATCGACATCATTGACAAAAAAATTGTAGATTTGTTAATTGAGGATGGGCGGTTGAGTTGTAGTGAGATCGCTCGCAGACTGGGAATCTCAGAACGCTCGGCGCGTTATCGTTTGGATAAATTGCTTGAGAGGGGAATTATTCGGGTGCGAGCTGTGGTAGATCCGAAGAGCGTAGGATTTGGCGTTGTAGCCGATGTGATGTTAGAGGTGGAGTCGGATTGTATTCAAGATGTGGCGCGGAAGATGACCGAATACAGTTGTGTAAGCTATGTAGCGTATGCGATTGGTGAAACGGATGTCAGTGTGCAGATCATCGCCCGCAGCAATGAAGAAGTTTATCGCTTTGTGACCGAAGTAATTGGCAAAACACCCGGCGTGCGTAAGACAGTGACCTCGATTGTGCCGTCGGTTTTGAAAGACGTTTATCAATGGTCAATCCCTATAGAGGTATGTGAACCAAGAGAGCTTGTAACGTAAAATTTTATTGCGCGGAGGGAGTCCAATGCTCAATCTACCGAAAAGCAAGTCACTGCAGGAACGAGCAAAGCGTTACCTGCCTTTGGGGGTTAATTCCAACTTCCGTTACTGGGGTAATGCAATCACTCCCTATATGGCTAAAGCCCAGGGGAGCTACCTGTGGGATGTAGATGGGAATCAATATATTGATTATCGCTTAGGTTTTGGCCCGATTATCTTAGGACATTCCTATCCAGAAGTAGATGAATTTGTAAAAAGCGAGATCAGCCGCGGGACGATGGCGGCCATGACGACTGAATTAGAAATTGAAGTGGCAGAGATGATCGTAGAAATGTGCCCAGCCGTTGAGATGGTGCGCTTTGCGTGTTCGGGGACCGAAGCAACCATGCATGCTATCCGCGTGGCGCGGGCGTATAGCGGGCGCGAGAAGATCTTGAAATTTGAGGGAATGTATCACGGTTTTCAAGACTATACCTTATGGTCAACCTATAGTCCCGCCGAGACCTATGGAAACCGCAATAGCCCGATTCCCGTTCCGGCTAGTTCAGGAATTCCTCGCTGTCTGGGTGATCTGATCCTGACTGCCCCTTTTAATGATTTTGAAGTCTTTGATAAGATCATGCGGAGTTATGGAGAGCAGATCGCAGCCGTGATCGTTGAACCTTGTATGGGGAATTGTGCAGCCATTGAACCATTGCCTGGTTTTCTGAATCATATCCGTCAACGCTGCGATGAATATGGTTGTGTACTGATCCTAGATGAAGTGAAAACTGGTTTTCGGATCGCCAACGGCGGGGCACAGGAATTCTATGGAATCAAACCTGATCTGGCAACGTATGCCAAAGCTCTAGCCAACGGGTATCCATTAGCGGCTTTTGGGGGGAAGCGCGAGATAATGTCCATTATAGGAAATGGTGTTGCACAAGGTGGTACCTTTAACAACAATAAGTGCGGTGTAGCAGCAGCCTATGCAACGCTGAAGGCTCTAAAATCAAAGCCCATTTTGAAAGAGATCGAGAAACGCGGCGAACGACTAAAGAGAGGTTTGCAGGAGATTTTTGCCAGTCAAGGCATTCCAGTATGCATGAATGGATATGGTGCAATGTTTTCTTTTGCAATTGGGGTTGAGCAGGTAACCGATCAGCGTAGCTTCAGTTGCAGCGATCAAGCATATTATCTGCGGTTGGTAGAGGCAGCCATTGAACGGGGGGTGATGCCAGACCATGACCCTCGTGAGCCATGGTTCTTGTGTTATTCCCACACGGATGAAGTCATTGACCGAACGCTTGAAGTGATGGAAGAAGTTATTAAGTCTACTCGTTAGCATTATCACAAAAGGAGGCATTGTGAGCACACAAATCATTGATGCAAAAACAATCGTAGCTAAGAATCGGGAATATACTTTCTTCTCCTGGTCGGTACAAAGTGCTGTTCAGCCGATTCCGATTGTCCGAGCAGAAGGAGTGTATTTCTGGGATGCAGACGGCAAGCGCTATTTGGATTTTTCGTCGCAGTTGATGAATCTGAATATTGGGCATCAACATCCCAAAGTGATTGAGGCGATCAAGAAACAAGCCGAAACGCTCTGTTTTGCCCACCCGGGTTTAGCCACCATCCCGCGCGGCGATTTAGGCGAGAAAATCGCTGAAGTGACTCCCGGAGATCTCAAAAAAACCTTCTTCTGCTTAGGGGGGGCTGAGGCGAATGAAAACGCAATCAAGATTGCCCGCCATTACACGGGGCGGCAGAAGATCCTCTCCCGCTATCGAGCTTATCATGGGGCTACGCATGGGGCAATTACGTTGACCGGCGATCCCCGCCGTTTAGCTGCCGAACCCGGCATCCCCGGCGTGGTTCATTTTCTCGATCCGCACTGTTATCGCTGTCCGTTTGGTTGGACGCGGGAAACCTGCCATCGGGAATGTATTTCTCATGTTGAAGAAATCATTCAATACGAAGGTCCTGATCGCATTGCTGCAATTATCATGGAAGGTGTGACCGGTTCAAATGGTTTGATCGTGCCGCCCGATGATTACTGGCCGCGAATTCGGGAAATCTGCGATCAATATGATATTTTGTTGATCTCGGATGAGGTGATGAGTGGCTGGGGACGCACAGGCAAATGGTTTGCGGTGGATAACTGGGGCGTAGTACCCGACATCATCACCAGCGCAAAGGGAGTGACTTCCGGATACGTCCCGTTAGGAGTGGTTGTGGTGCGCCAGAAAATTGCTGATTTCTTTGAAGATAAGATGCTGTGGTGCGGCTTGACCTATAGCGGACATCCGTTGGCTTGTGCGGCTGGTGTAGCCACGATTGAGGTGTATCAAGAAGAGCATCTGGTTGAAAATGCCTTTGAGCTGGGTAAATATCTGGGAGAGCAGTTAGAGGACATTAAAGCCCATTATCCTCTGGTGGGAGATGTGCGGTATATTGGCTTGTTCTCGACCATTGAGCTGGTGGAAGATCGCGCGACCAAAAAGCCTTTACCGATTCCTTTGATGCAGCAGATTGGAGCGGGGCTAAAGGAAAGAGGCTTGTTTACCTATACGATGGCTTCCAACATGGGAACGATGATCTTTGTCATCCCGCCTTTAGTGATTAATCAGGCACAGTTGGACGAGGGATTAGGGATCATTCGTGAAGTGTTAGAAACGGTAAGCCATTGAAACCTTAGGACATTCAAGGAGATTGAAAATGGTCGTCCAGGTACGCAATTTTATCGATGGTGAATGGCGGATCTCCAAGGCATCTGAATATTGGGGCGTCTATAACCCAGCAACAGGTGAGAAGTTAGGGGAAGTTCCCTTATCTCCCCCGCAGGAGGTGGATGAAGCTGCTCAGGCTGCCCAAAAGGCTTTGAAAAGTTGGCGCGAGACCCCTTCCGGTGATCGCATTCAGCACCTGTTTAAGTTAAAAGAGTTGCTTGAGGCGAATTTCGAGGACCTCTCGAGGCAAATTACAATGGAGTGCGGCAAGACGATTGTGGAGGCGCGTGGAGAGATGCGCCGTGCCATTGAGAATGTCGAGGTTGCCAGCGGCATCCCCACACTGCTGCAAGGAGCTTTTTCGGAGGACATTGCGCCGGGGATTGACGAATATTTTATCCGCCAGCCTGTTGGCGTCGTGGCGATCATTTGTCCTTTCAACTTTCCCGGCATGATCCCCTTCTGGTTTATGCCCTATGCTTTGGCTTGTGGAAATACGGTGATTGTCAAGCCCTCCGAAAAGGTGCCACTAACGATGCAGAAAATTTTTGCCCTGATGGAGCAATGCGGCTTTCCCAAGGGAGTCATTAACTTGGTAAACGGGGCAAAGGATACTGTTGATGCGCTTCTGGATCATCCCATAATCCGAGCGATTAGTATGGTGGGCTCGACGCCGGTGGCGCGCTATATTTATTCACGCGCAGCCGCAAACGGGAAACGCGCCCAATGTCAAGGGGGCGCCAAAAATATTTCGATTGTGCTGCCCGATGCGGATTTGGAGACTTCGACCAAAGTTTTAGCCGACAGCGCTTTTGGTAGTGCTGGCCAGAGATGCTTAGCCACTTCGATTGTGGCTACAGTTGGAGATGTGAAACGCGATTTTGTTGAAGCAATTTGTGAGATTGCCCGCAATCGCGTGGTTGGATATGGGCTGGATGAGGGGGTTGAAATGGGACCGGTGATTACACCGCAAAGCAAGGCGCGCATTGAAGGTTTGATCGGTAAAGCGTTGGAAGAAGATGCAACTATCTTGGTGGATGGCAGAGGAGCAGTTATCCCAGGCTATGAGAAGGGTAATTTTGTGAAGCCAACCGTTATCCTCAATATCCCTCCTCAAGGAGAACTGTTCCGCACGGAAATCTTCGGTCCGGTGCTAAGCATTATGCCGGTCAATACCATTGAAGAGGCGATCGATTTGGTCAATTTGGGGGATTATGGAAATATGGCTTGTCTGTTTACAAAAAGCGGCGAAGCGGCTAGAAAGTTCCGCTATTCTGTTCAGGCTGGCAATGTGGGGATTAACATCGGTGTAGCTGCGCCGATGGCGTATTTTCCCTTTAGTGGTTGGAAAGAGAGCTTCTTTGGCGATTTACACGGTCAGAGCATGGATGCGGTGGAGTTCTTTACCCAAAAGAAGGTGGTCATCGAACGCTGGCCCAAGGAATGGTCGCGGAAATTTTAGAAAGGAGGTGAAATCCGAAGGAAATCAATAGCTTTTTACCAGCATGGTGAGCGAAAATCAAATTATTCCAAATTTTGGAGGAGCGAGATGGACTTGGAAGCTTATGAATATGCTGGACTTGTTATTGGGGGTATCGTAGTTTTATTCCTTATCCGCTTGGCAGTTGGTTATTACGCTTCCCGCAAAGTGCAGAACGCGGCTGACTACATTGTTGCCGGTCGACGGTTGCCCATTTATCTTGCCTCGGCTTCGATTATGGCAACCTGGTTTGCTGCGGAAACCATGATGGGAGCAAGCTCCACAGCCTATCAATATGGTTTGCAAGGGGTGGTGTTTGATCCCTTTGGCGCAGCAGCTTGTTTGTTTATCTCGGGGTTATTTTTTATCCGCCTGATGCGCCGTGCCCGCTATCTGACCGTGGTGGACTTCTTCGAGCGCCGTTTCGGGAAGGAGATGAGTTTCTTAACTTCATTAGCTCAACTAGCAACGTATTTCGCCTGGACAGGGGCGCAAATCGTTGCCGGTGGAAACATCATTCATGCCCTATTAGGTTGGCCGGTAGCAACCGGGATGATCCTAGTGGCGGCGATTGTGACTTTTTACACCTTCATGGGTGGCATGTGGGCAGATACCCTGCTGGATTTTATGCAGATGTTCCTCACCGCTGGAGGGGTGACGTTGATTTTTATTGGAGTCTTGAATGCCGTTGGCGGCTTTCGTGGCATGGTAGAGGATGCGGGCTCCCTTTATGTATCCGATCCGCTCACTTTATTGCCCATCAAAGATGAAGGTTATCTTGGCTACACCGGCTATATTGGCATTTTCTACTGGATTGCCGCTTGGTTAGCCATCGGGTTTGGCAGTGTCCCCACTCAGGACTTGATGCAGCGATCGATGGCAGCCAAGAACGAGGCGACTTCGGTATGGGGTTCCTATATTGCAGGTGTCTTATATCTGACCTTTGGGGTGATGTCGCCCTTAATTGGGATTATGATGTTCAAGTTGAACCCCAACATTGCTCCTGAGCAAACCGAGTTTTTGTTGGTTACAGCGGCGATGGACCATTTACATCCAGTGTTGACAGCCTTGTTTATCGCTGCGCTTGCTTCAGCGTTGATGAGCACTTCCGATTCTTCGGTGCTTGCTGGGGCTTCTGTGGTCACGGAAAACATCGTACCACTTTTTGTTAAGAATATAGGCGAGAAACAAAAACTGCTTCTCACACGCATCATGGTGCTGGTAATCGGTTTTATCAGCATTGCAATCGCCCTATGGGCGGGTACAATCTATAAACTGGCAATGGTGGCTTGGTCGATTTTGCTGGTTGGCTTATTTGCTCCCTTCGCTTTTGGGATGTATTGGAAGAAAGCCAATAAATCAGGCGCCATTGCAGCTCTGATCGGCGGGTTTGTTTCTTGGGTGATTCTGGGGGTTTATTACTACCAGACTTCGACCTTTGCCATTTGCGAAGCCGATTTTGAATGCGCTTTTTGGGATGCCGTTTATATCAGCTCGTTTCCAGCCTTTCTGATTTCGGTGATCTTGCAAGTGGTTGTATCCTTAGCGACCCAAAAAGTGGATGCCCCAATGCAGCTTACCGATGTAGATGGAAATCCATTGGAGTTGAAACTTCAACTTGGCTGGTTGTCTTTGAAAGACGCTATTTGGGGTAAACCAGAGGAAGAGGAAACTGAACAAGTACCCGCCATAGCAGATTGATCAAAAATTTTGATAGTGAAAGGAGATTTTTATGCCTCAAACAATCAACGAAGCCCAACAATATGCGAGCAAGTGGTTGGAGATCATCGCAAAAAGTGAAGTGAGTGAAACAGAGGGGAAACAGATCATTGATGAGAGCCTGTATAACTTTGCCGAGCACTTCAATAAAGGTTGGCTGGAGTACCGCAAGTCGGTCACCGAAGCGGGGGATTGGGCAGCCACCGAGTGGACGGGCAGCGGGGCGATCTTTCGGGATGTACTCGGGCGCGAGTATATCGATTGTCTCGGCGGATATGGCTTGTTCGATCTGGGTTGGGCACATCCCGAGGTTGTGGCTGCAGTGCGAAATCAGTTGAATCGGACTCCAATGCCAAGCCAAGAACTGATCGATCCACTGCGCGGTGTCTTAGCCCGCTTAATGGCTCAGATTACGCCTGGCGACATCAAATATAGCTTCTTCTGTGCCAGCGGAACTGAAGCCGTAGAAGGGGCAATCAAGCTTGCTAAAATGTACACGAAGAAAAGTGGCTTCATCGTAGCCGTAAAAGCTTTTCATGGCAAGACCATGGGCTCGCTCAGCATGATGGGCAAGGCGGATTACCGTCAACCCCCTGGGATTCTCTACGGCGGACCGGTTTATCATGTGCCATTTGGTGATGCAGATGCGGTTGAACGCCAGTTAGACATTTGTCAGAAGGTCGGCATTGACATTGCGGCCGTTTTATTTGAACCGATTCAAGGAGAAGCCGGTGCAATTGTCCCACCCGATGACTTTTGGCCACGCGTGCGTGAGTTGACCAAGCATTATGGCGTGTTGTTGATCGCAGACGAAGTGCAAACTGGAATGGGGCGCACCGGCAAGTTGTGGGGTGTAGAACACTGGAATGTGGTCCCGGACATCCTCGCTGTGGCAAAATCGCTGGGTGGAGGAGTCATGCCGATCAGCGCCTTCTGCTCTACCGAGGAAATTTGGCAGTGCATGATGTACCCCAATCCCTTCATTCATACCACCACTACCGGCGGTGGGGCTCTGGCTTGCAGCGCTGCCATCGCAGCTATCCATGTAACTCTGCGGGATCGTTTATGGGAACAAGCTGCTGCCAAGGGCGATTACATCATGCCAAAACTACAAGAATTGGCTGCCAAATATCCGCAGATTTATCACAGCATTACCGGCAAGGGTTTATTGATTGGACAACACTTCCATGATGCCGAAGTTGGCTACAAGGTGGCGGCGGGATTGTTCAAACGCGGTGTTCTCGTGGCGGGCACCCTCACCAGCGCTCATACCATCCGCATTGAACCGCCATTGGTCATTACTTACGAGCAGATCGATGAAGTCTTGAACCGCCTTTCAGATACATTAGCGGAAGTGGCAAAAACCATTCATTGAGGCCTAGAAAAAATAGTGCGCGTAGGGGCAAAGTCGTTCCTTGCCCAAACCAACGACTTGCCCCTACAGAACAATGTCATAAAAATAGAGGAACGTAGAGAGGAGAGAAAACCATGAAAGTATTACTAGTTGGCGTGGGCGGTGTTGGAGAGGCGATCGCCGTGATTGCAAAATCCCAACCCTGGGTACAGCAAGTTGTCCTTTCGGATTACAACACCGAGCGGATTAAGGAAGTTCAGGAAAAATTGGGAGATACCCAACGCTTTCCCGGAGAATGGGTGGATGCAAGCCAGCAAGAAAAGATCGAAGAACTAGCAAAGAAATACAAAGTCGATCTGATTATGAATGCTTGTGATCCCTCGTTCAATGTGCCCATTTTTGAAGCGGCTTATAACTATGGCTGTACCTATATGGATATGGCAATGTCGCTCTCCGAGCCCCATCCCACCGATCCTTATCGGCAATGTGGGGTGAAATTGGGGGATTACCAATTCGAGCGCACCGAGCTTTGGGAGAAAAAGGGCCTTTTGGCAATCTTGGGCTTGGGTGTTGAGCCCGGCATGGCCGATGTGTTTGCCCGCTATGCCCAAGATTACCTTTTCGACGAAATTGAGGAAATTGGGGTGCGCGATGGGGCAAATCTCGAGGTGCGCGGGTATGAATTTGCTCCTAACTTTTCGATTTGGACGACCATCGAAGAGTGCTTAAACCCACCGGTGATTTGGGAAGCAGATAAAGGATGGTATACCACCGAACCCTTCTCAGAGCCGGAAGTCTTTGAATTCCCTGAGGGGATCGGCAAAATCGAATGTGTCAATGTAGAGCATGAAGAGGTGCTTCTCGTTCCACGATGGGTTAAGTGCAAACGGGTCACCTTCAAGTATGGATTGGGAGATCAATTCATCAACGTCCTTAAGACCCTCAAGATGCTAGGGTTGGATAATAAGGAACCGATCAAGGTCAAAGATGTGTGGGTTGCCCCGCGCGATGTGGTGGCAGCTTGCTTGCCAGACCCGGCGCACTTGGGAGATAAGATGTTCGGCAAGACCTGTGCCGGAACATGGGTGAAAGGCATCAAGGATGGAAAGCCGCGCCAAGTGTATATTTATCAGGTTGCAGATAATGAGGAGTGCATGCGCCGCTTAGGCTGTCAGGCTGTTGTCGCTCAGACTGCCTTCAATCCGGTGATCGGATGGGAATTGTTAGAGCATGGAATTTGGAAAGGGAGCGGTGTGTTAGGCCCCGAAGCTTTTGATCCAATTCCTTTTATGGAGCGAATGGAAAGCTACGGATTCCCTTATAAAGTCAAAGAGTATTAGGGCTTTTTAGACTGTATAACCCTTGAGAAGGAATGAGCCATGAACGGAGAATATGAGTACGCGGGAATTGTGATCGCAGGGATCGTAATCGTCCTAATTATCCGCATGATTATCGGTTATTGGGCGTCAAAAAAGGTCGAAACCAATGTGGATTATGTCCTAGCGGGTAGAAGATTGCCGGTCTGGATGGCTGCACCGTCGATTATGGCAACTTGGTTCGCTGCCGAAACCTTGATGGGTTCTAGCTCCTTTGCCTATCAATATGGCTTTCAGGGAGTCGTTTTTGACCCCTTTGGGGCGACAGTGTGTTTGTTAATTGCTGGGTTTTTGATTGTGCGCGTCGCCCGCCGCGCCCAGTATATAACTATCATGGATTTCTTTCAACACCGCTATGGAACGGCTATGTCGGTAATCGGCACAATTACCCAAATCATCACGTATTTTGGGTGGACGGCAGCTCAAATTGTGGCAGGTGGTGCCATTTTGGCAGCATTGCTCGGTTGGCCGCTCTCCGCTGGTATGATCATGGTGGCAGTTGTTGTCACGTTTTACACATTACTGGGCGGACTGTGGGCTGATACCGCTCTGGACTTTATGCAGATGTTTCTCACTTCATTTGGCTTGGTAATGATCACCATTGGGATCATCAGCCATGTGGGAGGAGTGCAAGAATTCTTCGGTCTGGCAGGCGCTCAATATGTTTCCGAACCGTTTGCAATTTGGCCTATCAAAGATGAGGGCTATCTCGGTTACACGGGTGGCTTAGGTGCCCTATATTATGTGGCGGCTTGGATTGCTCTGGGATTGGGGGCTATTCCGGCGCAGGACTATTTACAACGCACTTGTGCTGCCAAGAATGAGAAAGTGGCTGTTCAGTCCACTTATCTGGCTGCTGCCCTCTATTTGGGTTTCGGAATCTTATCGCCGTTAATCGGAATGGCAGCCTATGGGGCAATTGGAACCGATATTGTGGGAGAGGATGCAGAGTTTATTTTGGTGACTATGGCGATGAAGTTCTTACCGCCGGTTTTGGCGGCTGCCTTTATTGCTGCCCTTGCCTCAGCCCTGATGAGCAGCTCGGATAGCTCTTTGCTAGCCGGCGCGACCATGTTTACGCAAAATATCATCAAGGTGTTCAAGCCCGATCTGAGCGATAAGACGGAATTGCTCTTGACGCGGGCATCCTTGTTGGTCAGCGGCTTGTTAAGCCTGCTGATTGCCTTATTTGCCTCAACGATTTATCGCTTGGCCGTCTTGAGTAACACGAGTATTCTGGTTGGAATGGCAGCTCCCTATGTTATCGGTATGCACTGGAAGAAAGCCAATCATACCGGTGCGTTAGCCTCTTTCTTTAGTGGGGTGATCTCGTGGATCTTCTTGACGTTCTTTTATTACCCTCAGACTCTGGAGGTGTGTGAGTTGGATGTGGAATGCGCCACATGGGACGCCATCTATATCGCTTCAACTCCGGCGTTTATCTTGTCCGTGGTTGTTTTTATCGTTGTTTCCCTCTTGACTCAGAAGTACGACCCACCCAAAGCCCTAACCGATATCAATGGCAATCCGGTCGATATGACTAACGCGATTGGTTTTAAGGGCTTAGCGGACGTAGAAGAGTGATGGAGGAGTCGAGAGGACAGATAAATTGGATTTGGACATATCTTGTTAATGGTTTCTGATCAATAGAAAGGAGATTAAAAAATGGCTTACGGATATACCGGAAAGATCTTGCATGTTGACCTCACGCATCATAAATTAGACATTGAGGAACCGCCCGAAGCGTTTTATCGCAAATATATGGGTGGATCGGCAATGGGGATGTACTATATTCTCAAGGATGTGCCACCCAAGGCGGATCCACTCGGGCCTGAGAACGTTTTGACGATCATGCTCAGTGTGACCACTGGCGCAGCCATTTCGGGACAGAGTCGGGTGAATATCAACGCCAAGTCTCCGATGAGCGGTGCAATTGGCGACAGTCAAGGAGGCGGTTTCTTCCCGGCCGAGCTGAAGTTTGCCGGCTTTGATGGCATTGTTGTGCGTGGGAAGTCGGAAAAACCCGTCTATCTTTCGATCGTCAATGGCAAGGCTGAATTGCACGATGCCTCTCACTTGGTTGGAAAATTGACGGGAGAAGCAGAAGCGATCATCCGCCAGGAAATCGGTGAACCGAAGGCAGAGGTGCTTCAGATTGGCCCGGCGGCCGAGAAAGGTGTGCTATTTTCCAGCGTGGTGAGTATGAGCAATCGCAACAATGGGCGTACGGGCATGGGCTTGGTGATGGCAAGCAAGAATTTGCGGGCAGTCGCCGTGCGCGGCAGCGAAAAGCCGGCCATTTTTGACCCTAAAAAATTAGCCGAAATTAACAAATTGGGTCCTAAATGGATGCCCGAGAATCCGGATGTCGATGGGTTGGGGAAATACGGAACGGCGAGCGTGGTTATGCCGCAGAACGCGTGGGGCACATTGCCAACCCGCAACTACAATGAAGGTCAGTTTGAGCTATGCGAGCAAATTAGCGGTGAGACCATGTACGATACGATTCTCAAGGAGCGCGATACCTGCTATGCCTGCGTTGTGCGCTGCAAACGGGTGGTGGAAGTAAAAGAAGGTCCCATAACGGTTGATCCGCTCTACGGCGGCCCAGAATATGAAACCCTTAGCACCTTTGGTTCCTATTGCGGGGTGGGAGATTTGGTTGCGATTAGCAAGGCGAATGAAATTTGCAATCAATACGGGGTCGACTCGATCACCTGCGGGGCAACCATTGCTTTCGCCATGGAGTGCTTTGAAAAAGGGATTATTGGGCTGGAGCAGACCGGCGGGATTGAGTTGAAATTCGGCAATGCCCAAGCTATGCTGGATGTGCTTCAGCAGATTGTAACCGTCAGTGGTGCGCTGGGGCCGATTTTGGCGCAAGGTTCGGCTCGGGCAGCCAAGGTTTGGGGTCCGCAGGCGGAGGAATGCCTCATCACGGTCAAGAACGAAGAAGCGCCGGCGCATATGCCCCAAGCCAAGAAATCGTTGGCGGTGATCTACGCCGTCAATCCCTTTGGCGCCGACCATCAATCCAGCGAACATGACCCAATGTATGAAGCCGGCACGAGTGAGTTATACTTAAAGCGATTAGCGGAGTTGGATTTGAAAGACCCGCCGCCGGAGGGCAGCTTGAACGCCGAGAAAGTCCGCTTTGCTGCGTATAGCCAAATCTTCTATAGCATTCTGGATACGCTAGAGCTTTGCCAATTTGTTTGGGGGCCGGCTTGGACGCTTTATGGGCCTACCGAATTAGTGGAGATGGTCAAGGCGGTCACCGGTTGGGATGTATCGCTCTATGAGCTCATGAAGGTTGGTGAGCGGCGGATTAACCTGATGCGTGCCTTCAATATGCGGGAAGGGTTCAGCCGCAAAGACGACACCCTGCCCAAGAAATTCTTCAAGCCGCTGGTGGGGACTGGACCAACCGCAGGAGTTGCCATTGATAAAGAGGAGTTCGAGAGAGCTTTGGACCTCTACTATCAGATCATGGGCTGGACGAACGACGGATTGCCGACCCGCGCCAATTTTGTCGATTTAGGCGTCGAATGGGTCGCCGATCAGGTTGGTTTATAGCCCTGTCTGCTAACTACATGCCCTTACTCTAACCCTCTGGCAAAGGGAGAGGGGAACAGATACGAAAGTCGAGCTTGGTTTCCAAAGATCTAGACTTCTCGTTACCTCCCCTCTCCTAGAAGAAAAAGGATAAGGTGAAGGGCTAAAAAGTTGCCCTTTCTGAATTCGGAGAACATAACGCTAGTTTATGCCAATCTTATAGAATAACTAAGGAGAATTTGATGACCAGATACAAAGAAACCTTAAGCCACCTTTCTCCGGTGTGGGTGCCCTACACCCAAATTGTGTCCGAGAGGGCGGAAGGGTGTTGGGTTTATGACATTAGCGGGGATAAATACCTTGATTTTACTTGTGGAATTGGCGTTACCAATACCGGACATTGCCATCCGATGGTGGTGAAGGCGATCCAAGAGCAAGCTGCCAAGTTCATCCACGCTCAGATGAATTTGGTCAAACATAAACCCATCATTGAGCTGGTGGATGAACTACAGACGATCGTTCCTGAGTCAATCGATTGCTTCTTTTTCACTAACTCTGGTGCTGAGGCGATTGAAGGGGCAATCAAACTGGCTCGCCATGCCACGAAGCGCACCAATGTAATCGTGTTCCAGGGCAGTTTTCACGGCCGCACCGTAGGAACGATGTCCTTGACGACTTCTAAGACGATCTATCGAGTTGGCTATCAACCCTTAATGCCGGGCGTTTTTGTTGCTCCTTATCCGTATGCCTATCGTTATGGATGGGATGAGGAGCAAACCAGCCGTTGGTGCTTGGAAGAGTTGGAATTTCTTTTGCTTAGTCAAACAGCTCCAGAGGAAACGGCTGCGATTTTGATCGAACCGGTGCTCGGAGAAGGTGGCTATGTGGTTCCCCCTAAGAGCTTTATGCAAGGATTGCGCAAAATCTGTGATGAGCATGGGATTCTGCTCATTTGCGATGAAGTGCAAGCCGGCTTTGGTAGGACGGGCAAATGGTTTTCCTTCCAGCATTTTGACATCGTGCCAGATATTATGACGGTCGCTAAAGGTTTGGCGTCAGGGATGCCCTTAGCGGGTGTCTTTAGCCGCAAGGAGTTGATGGAGAAATGGGTGCCCGGCTCGCACGGTGGGACATATGGCGGAAATGCCGTTGCGGCTGCAGCCGCAGTTGCGACCATTCGGGCGATGAAGAGTGAAAAGATGCTTGAAAACGCCGTCGAACGTGGTGCACAACTGAAACGCGGCTTGCAGCACCTTCAAGAAGAGTTTCCAGTCATCGGCGATGTGCGCGGCCTTGGTTTGATGATCGGCTCAGAATTCCGCACCTCCGAACGCAAACCGGATAAGAAGACGGCAAAAGAAGTTGTCCATGCTTGTTTGGATCGCAAACTGATGCTGCTCACCTGCGGCACCTGGGATAACACCATCCGCTGGATACCGCCCCTTATCGTCTCAAAGGAGGAGGTCGATCTAGCTTTATCGGTCTTTCATGACTCCTTGAAAGAAGTGGTCAAGAAGGTATAGCCTACTTCATTAGCCGATTGGTTTCAATAGCGTATTATTGCTACTGCCTTCTTTCCCAACACGGGAAAGGAGGCAGCGTAGCGAAGGTAATTGGTATGGAATGTGCCCAGATTTGGCTTCCTTATGGGAAAGAACAGGTACAATGCGACGTGCCGAAAAGGAACTTATTAGGGATATATTATCCCAAGCAGATGATCGATCAAATTGACGAAGCTGAAACGCTGCGCCAGGCGATGGCGCATCCCATCGGAAGCCCAAGACTGCGAGAAATCGTCCACCCCGGTCAAAAAATTGCCATTGTCACCAGCGATTTGACCCGCCCAACTCCTTCAGACAAAATGCTTCCCTTCATTGTTGAAGAACTTGAGGCCGCTGGAGTGCCAGATAAAGATGTCTTGATCGTCTTTGCGTTAGGCATTCACCGCCCGATGAGCGAGGAGGAGATGCGCAAGGCAATATCGCCAGCTTACTATGCGCGTTTTCAGGCTCTCAATCACGATGTCAATGATGTTGTTCGCTTAGGGATAACCAGCCGCGGGACGCCGGTCGATATTTTCCGCCCTCTGGTCGAAGCTGATATCCGAATATGTCTGGGAAATATCGAGTTTCATTACTTTGCCGGCTTTTCGGGGGGTGCAAAGGCGATTTTACCGGGCTGTGCTTCCCGTGAGACCATCTATGCCAACCATCGCTGGATGGTGACCCCGGAGGCGGCGGCGATGAGGATTGAAGGCAACCCTGTGCGTGAAGATTTGGAAGAGGGGGTTGCCATGCTAGGTGTGGACTTTATCCTCAATGTGATTGTTGATAGCCAGCATCGAATTGTCGCCGCGTTTGCGGGCGATGTGATTGCTGCACACCGAGCGGGTTGTCAGGTTGTTATTGAGCGGGGCGCGGTCGATATTCCCCACTGCGGTGACATTGTGGTTGCCAGTGCGGGTGGCTTTCCAAAGGATATTAATCTTCTTCAGGCGAATAAAGCGTTACAATCCGCTAAAGATTTTGTGCGCGATCAGGGCATCATTATCCTCGTTGCCGAGTGTCCGGAAGGCTTTGGAAATGCGGTGATGGAACAGTGGATGAGAGAGATCCCAACACCAGATGAAGCTATTCGCCGCATCCAAGAAAAATTTGTTCAAGGTGGGCACATTGCGGCAGCGATTGCACTCATCGAGAAGAGAGCGCAAATTTGGTGTGTTTCTGCTTTTGATGAGAGCACTGTGCGCCAAATCCGCTGGCAACCCTTTAAGACGGTGCAATCGGCCGTGGATCATGCCTTACAAGCTTTAGGAACGGATGCTCAGGTGATCATATTGCCCGAAGCACCATCAATCCTTGCAAGGCTTTCGACTTAGCAATGTAACGTGTATTTTACAAGGAGGTATTCAATGGAAGTTTGGAGAATAGATACAGCCAACCAGAAATTCGGCAAAGAGCCTGTTCCTGCGCATTGGGAGCGACTGGGCGGGCGGGCATTGATCGCCCGCGTTCTGCTAGACGAGGTTAACCCAACCTGCGATCCGCTCGGACCCAATAACAAACTAATCTTAGCGCCGGGCTTGCTGGTAGGGCACATGCTCTCCAGTTGTGACCGCATCTCGTTTGGCGGCAAAAGTCCCCTAACCGGTGGAGTCAAGGAGTCCAATGCGGGTGGAACAACCGGTTTAAAATTGGTTTACTTGGGGATCAAAACTCTGTTGTTGGAAGATGCCCCAAAGGATGACCGTTGGTGGGTTGTTTACTTGAATAAAGAGGGGGCAACTTTTGAACCAGCCCTGGATTTGGTGGGCTTAGGGGTGTATGCCACGGCGGAGAAACTGCTCGAACGATATGGTAAAGATGTCGCCATTGCCCTCATCGGACCAGCCGGCGAACGCCTGCAATTAGCAGCCGGCATCCAGAATTTGGATAAAGACCGTGTGCCTTCCCGAATTGCGGCAAGGGGAGGCTTGGGCGCGCTAATGGGCTCGAAACACATTAAGGCTATCGTCATCGATGCTAAGGATGGAAATAAACCTGAAATTCAGGATTTTGAGAGCTTCAAGGCGGCCCAAAAACGGTTTACCAAATCCCTCATGGAGCACCCTCAGACCAAAATTTACGCGGATTACGGCACCAATGCTATGCCGGGTATGTCAGATGGGTTTGGCGGTATGCCAACCCGCAACTTCTCTGCGGGCCATTTCGAGGGTCTCGATCGGATTCGAGGAGAGACCATGCGCGAACTACTGCTCCAGCGCGGCGGTGAAGCTGAAACCACACATGCTTGTATGCCGGGGTGTACCATTCGCTGTTCCAATGTTTATGCCGATGAAAATGGCAAAACCATTGTCTCGCCTTTAGAGTACGAAACGGTTGGACTGCTGGGTCCAAACTTGGGTATTGACGATTTGGATGCCATTGCGCGCATGAATTATGAAATCAATGACCTAGGGCTAGATACCATCGATATTGGGGCAGCTTTAGGGGTTGCGGCAGAAGCTGGCTTAATGGAGTTCGGTGATAGCAAGCGGGCGATGGAGCTTATCCAAGAAATCCGCCAGGGCACAGTTTTAGGAAGGGTGTTGGGCAATGGAGCAGCCGTAACCGGCAGAGCTTTGAACGTGCGCCGAGTGCCGGCGGTTAAGGGACAGGCGATGAGTGCTTATGAACCGCGGGCGATCAAGGGCACCGGCGTTACCTATGCTACTTCTCCTCAGGGAGCCGACCACACGGCTGGCTTGACCATTCGGGCGAAGATCGATCACCTCGATCCCAAAGTGCAGGCTGAGGTTTCCCGAATGGTACAGATCAATATGGCCGGATACGATTCGCTTGGGGCGTGTGTTTTTGCCGGCAATGGATTTGCCGGGGTGCCTGAGACGATCAAGCAATTGATCGAAGCGCGCTATGGCTGGGAAGTGGCAGAAAATTTCCTGCAGGAGTTGGGCAAGACCGCTATCAAATTAGAACGCGAGTTCAATCGCAAGGCGGGATTCACAGCCGCAGATGACCGCTTGCCTGAATTTATGCGCTATGAGCCCTTGCCGCCGAACAATTCTGTTTTCGATGTCTCTGAAGAAGATTTGGATCACATTTTTGATGATCTCTAGTTTAGGGTGAGTTTAGAGGATGAATTTGGATCTGTCATCGCGACGAGCGCAGCGAGGAGAAATCTTATCGACTTAGAATTTAGGATAGTGGATTGAGCGAAGTAGAGGTAACATTTCAGTTGCATACTGTATTGCAAATTCAAACGCCGAACGGCAGATTGACATCCTTGCCCCATAAGATGCGGTTTGGAGGTACGATCGCAGATGCTCTGCGGGACTTGGGTTTGCAAATTAATCCAGATGAAACGTTAATCGTTGTCAATCGACAAAATGTTGGTTTGGATTACCAGCCAAAAGCAGGGGATGTCATTCACTTAATTCCGGCGATTGCTGGTGGATAAAGCTCAAGCCCCTAAAGTTCTTCTCTTAGTGGGGGCTTGAGCTTTTATTTTCTTATTCCTCTTCTTCAAAGAGAATTTTCTCGTACCAGTAGCTCAGCAAAGCTGCAGCCGGTTTTCCGTGAATGGATGGAGAGGCGTCCAATAAGGCGGCAGGCGGATAAAACCCTCGCGAAACGAAACCACTGATCCAACTGCGGGTGTTGATTGCACTCAGCATAACGTTATATGCAGTTACTTGCGCCTGAAGGTCAACCGTGGGTTCGATGGTTGATGAGATTGGTTGAGCGATTTCTTCCCAAGTTGCGCAATGGCTTGCTGGAGGGTGCTCACACCCCAGTTTAGCTTCCGCAATGGATGGGTAAGACACCCCCAGAAAGATTGCCTTTCTGAAGGTGTCTCGTAGGGAACCTCCGACGGCGTCTAAACGGCTCTCGGCAATTTGAGTCATCTCCTCCGGGGTTGGGTCCAAATTTTCGGCGGTGACTAATGGCTCTGACCAAAGAAGGTAAATGGCGTCAACTGCATCGAGAAATGGGAGAGCTGAGGGGGTTGCTTGGCGAACGGTGACCGCCCAAACGATGGGTCCACTAAAGTGGTTGCGTAGTTCTTGGATCAGTAGTCTCCAGCGAGTTTCTGCATCCCCCGGCACCAGAGAGGGTGAGCCATCAGGGAGGATGCCATTGGGATAGGCAGGGGTTAGCCATTCCCCGCCCAAGATAAGGGCATTTGCGTTTGTTTTTGAGGCGAGATCGGCATGATAGAGGGCAAAATTTCGATAGCGCTCAAACCAAACTTGCCACCAAGAGAAGTCTCTTGTGGCAGATTGCCACCATTCAGATTGATCGATTGGAAACCTAGGCTGAGGAAATAGAGCTACGTTTAGACCGCGTTCTGAAGTCTGGCGCATCCAGGGCACCATATCCAACCACAGGGGGTCTTTGCCGGGGCTTAATTCTAAAATGGGCGGCGCAAGGCGTGTGAATGTCCAGGTTGGGGTGAGGATTAACCAATTCGCATTGAGTTGCTGGATTTCATCCAATAGATAGGCGGAATGAGCACTGTAAGATGGATGGTAGATGGGTTGATATTCAATGGCGGCTAAAAAGCCATTTTCGCGCGGTTGAACATCGGCAGTGGCAATCGCTTGCTGCGGCAATCGCTCCCACCAAGCCCACGCCGGAACAGTCTCCTTAATCGATTGAGAAAATAGGCTTGATGAAAGAGGTAAGCCGCTGTCCTCGGACCCCCTTGTTTCGATTGAGTCTGCTTCTCCGCACTGGTCGTTGCGGCAGAAGCGATAGTGTAAACGATCGGCAAACATTAAGGGGCTATTGAGGATAAAGCCCCAGCGTTTGTTGCCCAGCTTCCACATGGGGATCGGTTCAGTCCAGCCGTAAAGCGGTTTGAGGTGGATCGAAATAAAATCGGTGTTCGGAGTGTCTTCAGGGACGGTGATGTCAAATGAGATTGGAGCTGAATTCTTCATTGTCCAATTTGAAATGGTGTCTTCAATGAGGGTATCCTCTGGTGGCACAATAAATTGTCGCACGACAGGCGTTCCGTTTTCGTCGATTTCTGTGTTCCAAAGGCCATCTCCGAGGGTGTAGAGGTAATGGATATCCGCACCGGCCGGGAGAGCAATGGTGAGAGAATAGCGGCCATCCGGCAGTAGAGATAAAACAGGCATGCGGGAAGCAATGGTGCTGACCCCGCCGCGTAAGTCGGCAAAGGTGTTACCAAGCTGGTAAAGATTTCCCGCAAGGCGAAGCGGAACGGCTGGGATCGTGTTATCCGGTGCCTTTACCGAAAAAACCACTCCGACAAGTTTTGCCGGTTGCATTTGAATGGTCGCTGGCGTAGTCGAGTCGGCTGCCACTCTAGCTCCTTGTTGAAAGGTTTGGTATTGACCATCCAATGAATAGGCGACTAAATTATGAATGCCCGGTAGGAGACCTTCGATCAAGAAAGAGCCATCTGAGGAGGTTAGCGTTTGAACGCCAGCGCAGACAATCAGAATATTCGGGATCGGTTGCTGACCTTCGGCGCTCAAGACAACTCCGCTGATTCTTCCTGTTATTCCTTCAAAGGGTGTGTCGGTCCAGCGACTGACGACATCTTCAACCGTGATGTCACCGGTTACATGAACCATGCGGTAGCGAACTTGGCGTCCATCTGAGATGTGTTCTTGGATTTCGGCTGCAGCAGATGAACGGACATAGCGATACTTGACGACGCTCCCAATTGGTACTTCCAAAGTATACGAAAAATACTGTGGACTTTCAGCTTGCATGGGGTATAAACGCGGCTGAAAGGCTAAGCCGGTCACTTCTTCCATCACCTTAAGGCTTATGGCTTGATTAGCAGGGGTATTTGTGGGAACTTGAACCCGAAAGGTGACTTTAACGGTATTCTGATTCTTTGGATTGGAGAGGGGCGGTAGAGAAGGTGGATTCGGCGTAGAGGGGATCACTTGAGAAATGTCAAAGTCTAAAAGGCTGCAACTGATTAGCAGAAAACCAAGCAGACTGAGGAGGAAAAAACGGTAACCTTTTATATTGGAGATAAAGTGTGTCATAAAGCTCATTTCCGATATGGAAGAGTCTGGATAGGGGCATTCTACCCTTATCCCATGTTATCTCGCTAGTGACTTGCCTGATGTAATTTTGGAGAATCGATCGTCTTCGAGTGGCTCCTAATAGATGGGCTTAAAGGCGCGGATATCTAAAATAGAACCAACGCGTTCATCCTTTGGCTTTAAGTTGGCTGCAACTTGCGTGCCAATTTTCACTTGGCTAGGGGGAATCCCTTCAACCCGATGGATGAGCCCAC
>CALFWB010000111.1 GCA_937928795.1 uncultured Anaerolineales bacterium | reverse complement strand
CGGAACTATAATGCCCGCCCGCCACGCTTCTTTTGACCACCTCGATTATCAAATTATCCTTGCCCTTCATCAAAACGCGCGTGCCAGCGCAGCAGAGATCGCCCGCCAAATCGGTGCCAACGAACGCACCGTCCGAAAACGGATTGAGCATCTTCTCCAAAGTGGGGCTATGCGTCTCACCGCTATTCTGGAGCCCTCGGCTTTTGGTTACGTTACTGCGGCCGATATTTTCCTTGAAGTGCAACCCCAACATGAAGAAGAAGTGCTAAAAAATTTGATGGAAATGCCCATGGTCACCTACGTCGCCTTTGGACAAGGCACGCAAGAAGTTTCCATCGAAGCCCGCTTTAAGGATAACGATGCCTTGCGTGAATTCATCCGCCATGAATTACCTTCTTTGCCGGGGGTCACCGTCACCCGCTACACCTTAGTGCCGCGCATCTTACGCAACATCGATGAATGGGTACCCCCGCCCGAAGATTTCATCCCGCTCGAATCATGAACGGAAAGGAGGATGATTGAAGAGAGTCTTACCATCCCAACCGTTTTCCCTGCATTCCATGATTCTCGATCCCTCAAGATTTTCTGGAAAGGAGAGAACAATGATCCCTCGAAAACCCCCCGTTTGGCTCTTTATTGCCATTCTAATCTCGCTGAGTTTGACGCTCTCCGCATGTGGCGGCGGTAAAGCTGAGATCAAGGTTGGTGCGCCTCTGCCTCTGACCGGACCCTATGCCAGCGATGGCGAACAGATGCTCAAAGCCCTGCAAATGGCGGTCGATGAGCAGAATGCCAAAGGCGGCCTGTTAGGTCGGCAGCTCAAATTGGTCACAGGAGACGTCGGCGCACTAGAGGCTGAAAAGATCAAAGCTGTCGGCGAACGCTTGATCGGTGAAAAAGTTGGTGTGGTGATCACCGGCTACGCCGATTCAGGTGTGGATGCGCGCGTCTTCGGCGAATACGATATGCCCTTCCTGCACGCCGATGCCATGACCCTAGACACAGAAGTAGTTGCCCAGGATCCGGTGAAATACGGCAATGTCTTCCAATACTGTCCGAGCGAAGTTTCCTACGGCATTGATGCTGCGGCAAACTTGTTCGAGATGGGGAAGAAGATGGGCTGGAAAGAGCCCAATCAGAAGATTGCCATTATCAAGGTGGATTACAGCTACAACATCTTAGCTGCTGATAAATTTGCCGAATTGGTGAAGGCGCAAGGCTATGAGATTGTGGTCGATGAGGTCACCCAGTTCGGAGTGGTGGAATGGGGACCGATTCTATCCAAAATTGATCAGGCTCAACCAGCTTATGTGACCTTTTGGAATCTCGATCCCACCGATGCAGCCCGCTTTATGGTGCAGTTTTCCGAAAAATTCGGTGAGAAGGGCTTGAATGCCTTGGTCTTTATGCAATTTACCCCTTCCATCCCCGAATTTTTAGAGCTGGCTGGAAGTGCAGCCGAAGGATTGCTCTGGACGGCAAGCATTAACCCGGTTGGCGCCGGCGTGGAAGATTATAAACAACGCTGGATTGCCAAGTACAACGAAGAACCCAAGTCGATCTACGCCTATGTCACCCGCGATGGCTTTGATATTTGGGTGACGGCAGTTGAGAAGGCTGGTTGTGTGGATTGCTATGACAAAGTGATTGAGAACATTCGTAACACCACCTTTGCAGGTCTGGCTGGGGTGCATGTCTTTACGACAACCGATCAACAATCCAAATACGGGGCTGATTTCATCCCAACCATTTGGTATCAGATTTGGGACGGGAAGAATTTGATTGTCGGACCGACCAAATATCAGAAAGAGCAACCGAAATTGCCACCGTGGATTAAGTAACGCCCTCACCTCATAACATCCTCAGGGCAGCCCTTGATTGCACTTCGTAGGAGAGGGGGGCAAATCCCCTCTCCTATAGGGGAGAGGCTGAGGTGAGGGATCATTTCTGTTCAAGGCTATTTCCAGCTTGGAGATAGAGCACGCTTGCACCGTCATCTATAGGAGTGTTTATGTTCGCCACCAAGGACATTTCAAAGAGCTTCGGTAAGTTGACCGCTCTCTCCAATGTGTCATTTGAGGTCGAAGAAGGAGAGATCTTTGGCATTGCAGGTCCAAATGGGGCAGGCAAATCCACCTTGTTCAACGTGATCACCGGTGTTTACGCTCCCACCTCCGGCAAAATCTTCTTTCGAGGCAAAGACATCACCAATTTCAAGCCCGATCAAATCTGCCATCTGGGCATTGCGCGCACCTTTCAAATTCCGACCGCATTTCACACCCTAACCGTCTATGATAACCTGCGGGTTGGGGCGATTTTTGGCGCTAAGCGCCCCGAAAGCGCCGACGAAGTATTGGAATTGTTGGGATTGCAAGAGGTGCGCCATCGCCCGGCCCGCAACCTCGACCTCTACACGACCAAACTGGTTATGTTGGGTGCAGCGTTGGCGACCGATTGTAAATTGCTAATGTTGGATGAGCCCATGGCTGGCCTTTCGATGGTGGAGATCAACAATTTCCTGGAGATTGTGCGTCACATCAATCAAGAAAAAGGCATTACGATCATTATCATCGAGCACCTGCTGGATATTTTGATCAGCCTGACCAAGCGGATGTTGATCTTGAGTGACGGGCAAGTTCTATATTTAGGGGACTCAGCAGGGGTAGCCGAAGACCGCCGTGTGGTTGAGGTCTATCTCGGTGGCAAAGGAGGCGTTGGTCATGCTCGCCATTAAGGATTTAGATTCTTATTATGCAGACTTGCAAGTCTTGCGCGGCGTCAGCCTACACGTCGAAGAAGGCGAGGTGATTGCGCTCTTTGGTCCGAACGGCCATGGGAAAAGCACCTTGCTCAAAGCCATTTGCGGTTTACAGCCACCCAAGCGCGGCTCCATCCAATTTAAGGGGGAAGAGATCGCCGGCTTACCCGCTCATCAGATCGTCGAACGCGGCCTAGCCTATATTCCCGAAGAGCGTCACCTGTTTACCGATATGACCGTACTGGAGAACCTCTATTTAGGCGCTTATCCTCGCCATGCCCGATCGGCTGTGAAAAGGAACTTGGAGTATGTTTTCCACATTTTTCCGCGTTTAGCAGAACGGCGCAATCAACTTTGCTCAACCCTCAGCGGTGGAGAGGCGCGCATGGTGGCGATCGGACGGGGCTTGATGAGCGAAACTTCGCTTTTGATGGTCGATGAACCGTCCATTGGGCTTTCACCGGGCATGAAACTGGCGGTCTTCGATGCTATTCGCCAAATTCATCAGGAGCGCAATATGACCATCTTGATCGTCGAGCAGGAAATTCAACATGCCTTGGAAATGTCCAACCGTATTTACCTGATGAAAAAAGGGCAAATTGCCTTTGAACGGAAGGGGGAGGAAATTCAAGTGGAAGAGATCGAAAAGGCTTACTTTTAGGAGGCAGCCGCATGGAAAACTTTGTCAATGCCCTCGTGAGCGGTTTGATCTCCGGCTCTTTGTATGCTGCAATGGCACTTGGTCTGACAATCATCTATGGCGTTAGCCGCGTGTTCAATTTTGGGCATGGGGTAATCGCAGTAATCGGTGCCTACTTCACTTGGTACCTGCTCTCCAACTTTGGTGTCCCATTTCTGCTGGCAACCTTGCTTTCGATGGCTTTCATGGCGTTGTTTGGCTGGTTGCTCTATCGCTTTACCATCAATCCGTTGCTCAAGAAGCCGAATTGGGAATTTTCAACGGTGTTGTTTATGCTCGGCGCAGGCATCTTGTTGGAAAATGTGGTCTTACAAATCTTTGGTCCGCGGGTGAAGTCGATCCCGTTGTTAGCCGAAGGGGCTTTGAAAGTGGCTTTTATCCAGATCAACTGGCACGAAATTCTCCTGATTGTGATTGTGCTGGTGGCAATTCTGGCTTTGAGCTTGTTCTTCAAGTACACCCGCACCGGGCAAGCCATGCGGGCGGTTGCCCAGTCTGTGCCCGGCGCTCAAGTGGTGGGAATCAACATCGAGCAGATTTTCGGCATGACCTTTGCGCTTGCCTTTGTGGTGACCGGTTTTAGCGGCATCCTTCTCGGCACGAAGTACTATCTCAACCCGCATATCGGTTGGGAGTGGATGGTAAAAGGCTTTGTGATCGTAACCTTTGGCGGTTTAGGCAGCACCAGCGGCGCGGTGGTCGCTGCTCTCATTTTAGGCTTGGTCGAAGCGGTGGCAACGCTGTATCTGGGTGCCATTTGGGTCTGGCCGATTTGGTTTGTGTTGTTTTTGATTGTGCTGTTATTGCGCCCGCAGGGCATTTTGGGCGGTAGAGCGTAAGGAGGAGAGCCAATGCTGAAAAACTTCAATTGGAAATCCGCGCTATACATTCTTGTCATTGCTTTCATCCTGCTCTATCCTTGGCTAGGAGCTTCGAGCTATAACAAGCACCTCTTTATCCTTTTCTTTATCTGGTCGATTGTGGCAGCCAATTGGAATCTGATGATGGGCTATGCTGGGATAAACTCGCTGGGCAACATCGGTTTTATGGCAATTGGTGGCTACACCGCCGGCATCTTAGCTAAATCGTTCGGCATACCGCCACTTTTGACCGTGCCGATCGCCGGGCTCGTCACTTCGTTGGTGGTAACGCTGGCGTTGGGGTTACCAGCCCTGCGCCTGAGCGGCATCTATATTGCTTTGCTGACCTTGATCTTTGCCGATACGTTACCTTCCCTATTGACCCAAACCCGCGAGATCACCGGCGGAGCGATGGGCTTGCACGAAATCCCGCCTTTTTACCCCGGCATGGATAAAACCGGCGCTTATTACATTTGCTTTGTGTTTTTCCTGATCGTCTTAGGGATCATCTATCGCGTGATTCATTCCCCAACCGGGATGGCTTTTGTCGCTCTGCGCGACTCAGAGAATTTTGCCTATTGTCTCGGCGTCAACAAGTTCAGGGAACGCTTGAAAGTCTTTGCGCTTTCCTCGCTCCTAACCGGCGCAGCCGGTGGCATGTATGTCCACGCTTTGGGCGACATCTCTCCCACCACGTTAGGCATTGAACCGTTCTTGCTGACCATTGCCATGATCGAATTGGGCGGGGTTGGCACCTTCTTCGGTCCCATTCTCGGTGCGGCCGTGATCGTCTTTGGCAACGAGTTCTTGCGCTTGGCGGGAACGCTGCGCTTGACCTTGCTGGGGGCGTTAATTTGCACCATCATCCTTTTCTATCCCGGTGGCGTCATTCAATTGTTTCACAGCCTAGAACATCAAATCGAGAGACTGCTCAAACGCAAGCCTTCAACCTCTTAGGAGAGAGTCATGCGTCTGTTTTATACGCCCCGTTTAGAGGGATTTCAACCGCCGTATCAGGTCCACTTTGGTCAGGTGGTGGAAGCCTCCGAGGTATCTGGCCGCGCCCGCCGAGTGGTTGAAGCCCTGCAGCAAGCCGGCTTGGCTGAAGTGGAAGAGCCACGCCGCTTTCCGCTGGCGGCGATTGAAGCGGTGCATGATGCGGATTATGTGAGCTTTTTGCAGAATGCCAATCAAATGCCATTTCTTGACCCCGAGTCCGACGGAAAGCCCTCTGGGGTGATCTTTCCCACCGTCTTTCCGTATTCAAATCGCTGGGAGCAACGTGCCTCGGCGGTGATGTCGCTGGCGAGCCTGTATTGCTTCGATACCTACACGCCGATTACCCCACAGGTCTTTGAGGTCGCCCGTCTCTCAGCCGAATGCGCGCTTAATGGCGCCGAAGCCCTTTTGAATGGGGAAACAGCCGTCTTTGCTGCCTGTCGACCACCCGGCCATCATGCCACCCGCCGTCAGTGTGGCGGCTATTGTTATCTCAACAATGCGGCAATTGCTGCCCATCATCTCTCTTCGGCCGGGCGAGTGGTGATCTTGGATGTGGACTTTCATCATGGCAACGGCAGCCAAGAAATTTTCTATGATACGGATCGGGTTGGCTATATCTCTTTGCACGGCGATCCCGCTACAACCTATCCTTACTTTAGCGGTTATGCCGATGAAGTTGGGGAGGGAAAAGGGAGGGGCTTCAACTGTAACTTCCCCTTGCCACCACAAACCGATGACCAAACCTACCTGCGAACTTTGGAGGAAGCCTTGCAAGCCCTACTGCAGATGTCGCCCCGTTTTCTCGTCCTTTCGCTGGGATTGGATACACATCAGGAAGACCCGCTGGCGAACTTTGCTCTGACAACGGATTTTTATACCGCAATGGCTCAACGCATTGCTCGCCTGAAATTGCCGACCCTCATTGTTCTAGAAGGTGGCTATAACCTAGACCGTCTGGGTGAACTGGCGGTTAGGTTTGTTCGCACTTGGACAGAAACCCGAAATTACCTTACTACAGGAGAATAGGAGATGACTCTACGACACTTTATCGACACACAGGATTACTCCAAACAAGAATTGTTGGATATCATCGAGCTAACCCGCAAGATCAAGGCCGCTGATAAGCAAGGCTGTACGCCTAAACTATTACAAGATGCTTCGCTGGCGATGATCTTTGAAGAACCTTCGACGCGCACGCGGGTTTCTTTTGAAGTCGCCATGACCGAATTGGGTGGCCATGCGCTGTACCTCAAGCCGGGTGAGATTCACCTCGGTGTGCGCGAGTCGATGTATGACACGGCAAAGGTGCTTTCGCGCATGTGTGATGCCATCTTTGCCCGCACCCTCAAGCACGAAACCATCACCGAACTGGCGAAATACGCCGATGTGCCGGTCATCAACGGCCTGACCGATTACAATCACCCCACGCAGGTGGTGTGCGATGTGCTGACGATGATGGAACATATGCCGCCCGGAAAACAACTGGAAGATTTGCGAGTCACGTTTATCGGCGACGCAACCAATGTGCTTTCTTCGCTGATGTTTATCTGCACTCGCTTGGGGATGCACTTCACCCATGCTGCACCGCGCAAGTATCAGCCCCCAGAAGAGTGGTTGCAAATTGCACAAGCCAACTGCGCCGAGTCGGGCGGCAGTCTAACGATCACCGAAGACCCCGTTGAGGCGGTGCGCGAGGCGGATTTCATCTATACCGATTTGTGGTGGTGGGTCGGTCAGGAAGATCAAATCCCTGAACGGAGGGCGGCCTTTATGCCCAAGTACCAAGTCAATCTCGATTTGTTCAACAAAGCTCCTGCGCACTGTCAATTCATGCACTGCTTACCGGCTTCGCGCGGCGTAGAAGCAACCGATGAGGTAATGGACCATCCCCGCTCGATTATCTTCGACCAGTCGGAGAATCGCTTGCATACCGAAAAAGGCTTGCTAGTCTATCTGCTTTACCCGCGCCTGAAGCGCCCATCGGAGGAACTTCAAGCCTATCATCGTGGGCAAATTGAAGCTTTTTTGCAGAGGATGATTTGATGTCCCTCACCCCCGGCCCCTCTCCCAGCGGGCGAGGGGAGGAAGCCCTGACCCTTCGACCAGCTCAGGGCAACGCCCCCTGCCCCTCTCCCAGTGGGCGAGGGGATTTGTTCCCAGTGAGGGATTGAGATAAGGAGGAAAAATGGTTTACACGCTATCGAGCACCCCCCGTCAGGATGGCTTTTACATGCCGGCCGAATTTGCCCTGCATAAGCAAACGTGGATGCTCTGGCCAGA
>CALFWB010000110.1 GCA_937928795.1 uncultured Anaerolineales bacterium | reverse complement strand
AAAACCAATCAATCCCAATCTGAACCACGAAGTTATTGTATACTTAAGAAACCGAAGGAGGTAGGACGATGCAAATTCGCTGTCAACAGTGTCAAAGACCTTTCGCACTTGGGAAAGAGGCTATCCTTATAGCCTTAGCGGAACTTGAGCAAAAGAAATTACATCATTACAATGCTATCTGCCCTCATTGCGGGCGGACGAATCGCATCTCCTCAAAAGACTTAAAACGGGCTGCTCCACGCAGGCAAGCTCCTGAGCAAGAGATCACAAATGCCGAAAACTTTGATCCGCAAACCTAGCCGATTGAAAAAGGAGAAAAAGGCCGCTTCTATCCCGCACAGTGTAGTCATTTTAGCCCTCATCCAGACCCTCCAAGGATTTGGATTATTGGGAGCAGGGCTTTACCAAGGAAGGTTGGCAGGCTGGAATTTATGGACGCGCTTTGGAGAATGGCAATATATTCCTCTGCCTCTTTTTGAGAGCTTTTCCAACGTGCTGGTTTTATTGGTTTTGGGATCTGCGATGATCCTCGTCAGTTTAGCGTTATTGCGCCGAGCAAGTTGGGCTTGGCTGTTCTCCATGACGCTGCAAGGATTGGGGTTATTGATTGGCTTAATAAACTATCTGCGCCATCGCCCCAATTATTTGGGGATGGCTGTAGGCATTTTCCTAGTGTTCTATCTGAACTTGGACGAAGTTCAAGCAGCTCTACGGAACAAGGATCAAAGCCCGTGAACGAGACCGATTTAGCTTTACGCATCCTCAAGCGTTTTGAGCCGATTTTGCGTTTCACTAAGGGTGAACGGTTCTTTCCGGTTGATATTGATTGGTATCTTTCACAATGCAGTTTATGGGTCAAGCCGCCCAGAAAGCCAGCTCAAGAGCTCGTCCCTCAAGGAGATCTGACTCTCGATTTGTTAACCAAAGATTGGAATTTGGAGAGCGGCAGTGTGCTCTATCTCAAGTTTATCGAACCGATGGATGTCGTGGAGCTTGCCAAACATTCGATTGCCGAGGCTGTCGAACGCTGGACCCATCATACCGTTGACGAGCTCTTTCGACCCGGGCGGGCAAGACTAGCACGCGTTGGTTACCTCTCTCGTCTGATCGATGCCATCTTTAGTCTCTCTTTATTTTGGCGGGGACGGGTGCCCGGCGACACCGCCGCTACCGCCGCTTTTGTCTATCGGCAGCGGCAAGAAAAAGATGAAAGGTACACGTACTATGGCCGGGTTGTACGGGAAAACGGTTGGACGATCGTGCAATACTGGTACTTTTACCCCTTCAATAATTGGCGTTCTGGTTTCTTTGGTGTGAACGATCACGAAGGGGATTGGGAAATGGTGGCAATTTACTGCGTTGAACCACGTTCATCTTCTGACCTTGGGGAGGAAGAGGCAATTGAGAATCTAGAACCAATCTGGGTGGCATACGCTTCGCATGATTTTGAAGGCGACGATCTTAGAAGGCATTGGAATGATCCCGAGTTGGAAAAAGTTGGCAATCACCCGGTGGTTTACGTTGGTGCAGGCAGCCACGCCAGTTACTTTCAACGAGGGGAATATATGAGCGAAATCGAATTGCCCCTTTTACGCCCACTGGCTTTGGTTGTCAATTGGTTGCAATCGCTCTGGTACGATTTTCTGCGACAGGCAGGGTCGAAGGATGCCCAGAAATCTGCCTTTGTATTCCGAGTGCCCTTTGTGGATTACGCACGGGGAGATGGCGTTTCTATTGGGGTGAGCGGCGTTAAGCAGTGGGAGGCTGTCCTTTTCGATGAAACGACGCCTTGGGCAAGCCGCTATCGTGGCTTATGGGGTTTATATGCCGAGGATCCGATAGCTGGCGAAAATGCGCCGGCCGGTCCGATCTACGATCGGGATGGTAATTTCCGCCGTCGTTGGATCGATCCCTTAGGATGGGCAGGATTAGATAAAGTTGCTCCACCCAATCAGTTAGCTCAACGAATTGAAGAACAAATTGCATCCTTTGAACGCCAAATTCAAGCCTTAGCGATCGAAATCCGCGAGCAAACCGAGGAGCTTCAACGGCTAGAAGTTACCCGTCAAGCCTTAGCGACCCAATCCGATCAACAAAAAGCTAAGTTAGACCTCAATAAAAAAATTGCTGCTTCCTCCAAAGAATTATGGGGCAAAAAGCGTGAGCTGGCAGAGCTAGAACGCGCCTGCCAGTTCCTACAAACCCATCGGCAACAACTGAAAGAAGGTGCAGCGCTTCCCATTCGCGACCATATCCGCCATAGTCATGAGCCGTTGCCGGATACCTCTAACTTGAACGTTCTCGCCGAAGGGGTAGCTGCCCTCAGCGTGGGGATTCTCTTGGTCGGGGTAGTCTTTCTTTGGTGGTTGGAACGCCCTTATTTCCTGATTGGGCTGGCGGCGTTGATCGGCGGTTTGGTGTTTGTTGAAGCTGGCTTTCGAGGTCAATTAGCTCGGCTGATCAATAGTCTTTCGATCGGTTTAGCCATCGTCTCATCGTTTGTATTGCTCTTTAATTTCTTTTGGCAAATTGTCTTGGCAGGCGTCCTTTTCGCTGGCTTGTTTTTGTTGTGGCAAAATTTGCGCGAGTTGAGACGGTAGTTTTTATTTCGAGTTTATAGGAAGACTCATCCGCGAATTGACGCGAATTTCGCCAATTTTTCCGTGTAGGTTAACCTGAGTTCGAGATGAAATTACCAACTTGAAGGGTCACTTCGAGCGAAGCGAGAAGTCTTCACGATTTCTCCTTGCTGCGCTCGTCAAAGTGACAAAAACCGAATTCAAAAATAAGAATTTTGAAAAGCCCTAAAAACACCTTGACAGATAGAACGTTTGTGCTAAACTTCTTGATGGCTTTATCGAGGCTGAATAATCTCGCCTCAGTGATATACTTAAGGGTGAGGCAAGCAGGAAGAGGTTAAGCAATTGAGAAAGGAATTCTATGGCAAAGAAGAGCAGTACTTCTCTACCCGCCGATCAGGCAGACGCTCGCCAAGCTGCGTTGGATAAAACTTTAGGGGATATTACCAAACGGTATGGCGAAGGGGCAATTATGCGCTTGGGCGAAGCCCATCACCTTGCGGTGGAAGTCATTCCTACCGGATCTTTGTCTTTAGATATTGCTCTAGGGGTGGGTGGCATTCCACGTGGGCGGATTACGGAGATCTACGGTCCAGAATCATCGGGGAAGACCACGATCTGCCAACATATTGCCGCTGAAGCCCAACGGATGGGCGGTGTGGCGGCGTTTATTGATATGGAACATGCCTTAGACCCAAATTACGCCGCCCGCTGTGGGGTGAATATCGATACGCTGCTGATCTCGCAGCCCGATACGGGAGAGCAAGCGCTGGAGATTGCCGAGGCGTTGGTTCGCTCCGGGGCAGTGGATGTGGTGATCATCGACTCGGTTGCTGCCCTGGTGCCACGGGCTGAGATCGAGGGCGATATGGGCGATGCCCCAATGGCAATGCAGGCGAGGCTAATGTCTCAGGCTTTGCGCAAACTTTCTGGGGCAATTAAGCAGACCAATACGGCGGTAGTTTTTACCAATCAGTTGCGCCAGAAGATCGGTGTGGTTTTCGGCAACCCTGAGACGACCTCCGGCGGTATGGCGTTGAAATTTTATGCTTCGGTGCGTTTGGATGTGCGCCGCATTCAATCGATTAAATTGGGTAACGAGATCATTGGCAATCGCACCCGTGTGCGCGTGGTCAAGAATAAGGTCGCTCCTCCGTTTCGCACGGCGGAATTCGATATTATGTATAACGAGGGCATTTCACGCGTTGGTGATTTGCTGGATTTGGCAACCGAACTTGAGATCATCACCAAGCGCGGCTCGTTCTATAACTACGGTGATATTCGCCTTGGACAGGGACGTGAGAACGCCAAAGATTTTCTCACCCAAAACCCAGACCTTGCCGAGGAGATCGAATTGGCAATTCGTCAACAAGCTTTGAGCGGAGAGGTGCCTTTACCCATCCGCGCTGATGACGAAGATGATTTGCCCGCTGACCTCTTATAGTGGATGCCGGCTTGGCGTTCTCGCAATCTGTTTTCCTATTATCTCCGTAGGCCTAAATTGCTTTCGACCTACGGTTTGCTTCAGCCGAGATCAAACCTTATTTCTCTTCATCTTTGCTTGATCTTGCTGCTCTGCCTGACGAGTGGGTGTGGCGGATTGGGCGAAGAGGAGAGCGATCTTCCCGAAGATCTCTATCTGCCACCTTCGCCGGCGGTTTCAACGCTTTCTGCTACCTTGCAGCTTGAGAACGCAATGCCGCCTACACCAAACCTAACCTGTGTGAATTCCCTCCTTTTTGTCGCCGATCGAACCATCCCTGATGGTACAGAGGTCCGGCCGGGCGCAATTCTTGACAAAATTTGGGATGTGGAAAACAACGGCACGTGCAATTACGATGAACGCTACCGCCTGAAGTTGATCGGCGGTTCGGAGCTCGGCGCCAGAACGGAGCAAGCCCTCTATCCGGCGCGCAGCGGTACGCAGTTTCAAATCCACATCCGTTTCGTTGCGCCGCAAGAGCCGGGCAAGGCGCGCAGTGCTTGGCAAGCCTTTGACCCCGACGGCAATCCCTTCGGCGACCCGATTTACCTAGAAATCGTTGTCATGGAGTGACAGGGACGAAAGAAGCAGGGGATGGATCGAAGGATTACATTCGGCGATGGACAACCATTGTAACTTTGGCTGCTTTGCCTGCCAGCCGCCATGGTACTTTCTACGACTTGCAAGTCTCTATCACACTGCTCGGCGGATATTGCCCTAGCTTGATCGCTCCTCGTAAAGTCCCTTTTCTAGGCGAAATTTTTCCCGCACCTCGCTGAGGCTGACGATGCCGTTATCCATTTGGACATACCAATGCTCCCAACCGTTACAAGGTGCATCGTTCATGAGGTGGCTGCCCGCTTGGTGAATGCTGCCTTCAAAGCCATCTGCAGTGCGAATCCGTCCATCGGGCTTGATGGTGGCAACTTTCGTTTGATCTTTCCCAAAAAACAACTTTTGTCCCGCTTGTAAATAGCCGCTTTCCACCAAAGCCGAAAACGCAACTTTTGGAGCCGTTTTCGCCTTGCTCTTCACATTGAAGGTTGCAGGGTCAAACGGTGCCGCTTGAACGGCATCAATGCGCCGTTGAGCAATTTCAATGTATTTTTTCTCTTTTTCAATTCCAATCCAGTGGCGATGCAGGCGTTTGGCAACAACCCCAGTCGTCCCGCTGCCGAAAAACGGGTCGAGAACTACATCCCCAGGATTGCTGGATGACAAGATAACCCGATAGAGCAATGCTTCTGGCTTCTGGGTCGAATGGGCTTTATCACCCTTTTCATCTTTAACCCGTTCGGCACCGCTTGCTGATGATAAAAGCCACCAGTCGGAGCGCATTTGTTTGCCTTCGTTGAGGGCTTTCATGGCTTGGTGATTGAAGGTATATTTGGCGCTTTTGCCCGTGCTTGCCCAGATAAGGGTTTCGTGGGCATTGGTAAAGCGGACGCCGCGAAAATTTGGCATTGGATTGGTTTTGATCCAAACCACATCGTTGAGGATCCAAAACCCCAAATCTTGCAGGATCGCCCCCACTCGAAAGATGTTGTGATAGGTACCGATCACCCAGATTGTTCCCGTCGGTTTCAGCACCCGTTTACACGCCTCTAGCCATTGGCGGGTGAATTGGTCATAAGCCTGCAGGGATGCGAACTTATCCCAGGGGTCATCTACCGCGTCCACTTTGGTCATGTTTGGGCGATGCAGTTCGTTTTGGAGTTGCAAGTTATAGGGCGGATCGGCAAAAATCAAGTCAATCGATTTCTCCGGGAAAGTCTGCAGGATATCGATGCAATCGCCTTCAAGGATCTGGTTCAAGGGTAGAAGCATGGATTTTCGTCTCTGACTCAGTGTTATGAATCGCTTTGAGTCCTCATAGAGGTTTTTGACAATGCCCAACGGCTGAGCGGTGGGTTGGGCGGCTACCTTGGTTTGCTCCATGTCAATAGATGCTTTCTCCCGGCTTCAAGTCACCAAACCAGCGCTCAAAGGTCGTGTTATAGAAAGCCAAAATGGCAAGGTTGCCCAACCTCCAGTTTGCCTCAAAAGCCTGTTGGGGACAACCTGTCAAACAGCGATAGCACCGAATGCATCGGTCTCCCAAGACCGGATAGGGCTGCAGGGTGATATTGTGCATTGGACATTCATGGACACACCATTCGCACTGGGTGCATCGTGTCAAGTCGGCTTTGGGTTCGGGTAACATCAGGCGTAGAAAGCTATCCGTGCTGATTAATGCTACCAGATCGTAGAATCCCCCTCTTGGCTGAAATGCATCGGAGCGGCTCTCGACTACAGACCCAGAGCGGCCAGCCGACACATGCTCGATGACTGCTGTGGCAAAGCGCTGCGCTTGGGCAAAATCATCTGCGTTAGGACGATCAGGCATCCGGCCATGAAGACAAGGGGCAGGGTGATGACACTCTCCACGGGCGAGAAAACCGCCTATCACATTAGCTCCCTTGTTTTGTAATAGCCGCGTCAAGTCGTAGAGCACTCGACCGGGCGCACCACCGGAAGTGGCAAAGACGAAGGCAGGCTTCTTATCTAGGATTGGCAAGTTGTGTAGGAATGCCTTGATGGGCGTAGGAGCCTGGCTGGAGAAACAAGGTGTCCCTATCCCTATCAAGTCACTTGTGATTGCATCCTCAGGAGTTGCTTTCTTCAGTGAGACGATTCGGGTGACGTGCCCCGCCTCCCGAAATACTTGGGCCATCGCTTCACCAATTCGACGTGTATTGCCCGTTTGGGAGAAGTAAATCAGTGCTATTTTCATTAATAATATACCTCCAGGTGACGACCACACGCAACCAGACACATGACGAGGTCCTGCCTGCTTTCGATGGAAACTCGTTGCAACACGAAGTGCATAATCAACCTGCTAAATCCTTCCATTTGTTATCATGCCTTTCTTGAGGAGCGCAAGACCATTGCTGTCCATAGAGCAGCCAACAAATCCACGGCCCCAAACAGAATCAGAATCGGTCGTGCGAGGCCCAGTATTACGAATGCAACGAAAAAGAGAATCACGGCCGCGCGCACGTACACTGTCCACCGAAAAAACGCGATCAGCTCATTACGCGCCGCCTGGATGTAATAGAATGCTATCATGACTAATAACATGCCCGCTACTCGTATCCAGACCTCGTCAGTCGTGGGATAGGCAAACAGGGTCAATAAGGCATTGGGGATCACCAAGAGAGTAACACCCAGAAGCAGCAGGTAGATGGCAAACACGAATACACTCTTGGCTCCTTTGCTCATTTTTGCGTTCTCCTATATATATGCGGCGCTCT
>CALFWB010000109.1 GCA_937928795.1 uncultured Anaerolineales bacterium | reverse complement strand
GCATCAAGATGATCGCGCCCGATCACGATGGGGGCTTTCAATTCGCCCTTTGCCACCATCTCGTTAAACTTCAATCCTGCTTTCGCGCGTTCCCCATATCCAAGCCAGCAGATGCGGGCTGGCAGTCCCTGGAAGGGCACTTTTTCCCGCGCCATCTTCAACCAGCGATGCAGATGCTCTTCTTCGGGGAACAATTCCATCACCGCTTCATCCGTGCGGTAAATATCTTCTGGGTCGCCGGAGAGAGCTACCCAACGGAAGGGTCCTTTCCCTTGGCAGAACAGCGGGCGGATATAGGCTGGCACAAAACCGGGGAACTCGAAAGCATCACTCACGCCCCAATCATACGCTCGCTGACGCAAATTGTTGCCATAGTCGAAAACCTCAGCGCCTTTGCGCTTGAATTCCAGCATGGCTTGGACGTGTCGCGCCATTGACTCCATGGAGCGCTTTTCATATTCCTTCGGGTCTGTGCGCCGCAACTCCTCGGCAGCGGTAACACTCAGACCGCTGGGCACGTACATCAAAACATCGTGGGCTGGCGTCTGATCGGTGACCACATCCGGGGTAACGCCGCGGATGACCAGCTCGTTATAAATATCTGAGGCGTTGCCGATTAACCCCACCGATTTGGGAATTTGCTTGGCAACACATTCTTCAACAAGGGTCATGGCTTCTTCGAGGTTGTCGACCACGGTGTCCACATAACCGATTTCTAGGCGGCGTTTGGCGCGTTGCGGGTCAACTTCTACGATTAAACCGACTCCTTCATTCATTGTAATCGCCAAAGGTTGAGCGCCACCCATGCCTCCCAATCCGGCGGTCAGGACAAACTTCCCTTTCAGCGAACGCCAGCCGCGTTGATTGGCTAGGGCGGCCAACGTCTCATACGTGCCTTGTAGGATGCCCTGAGTACCGATATAGATCCAAGAGCCGGCTGTCATCTGTCCGAACATCATCAGCCCCTGTGCAACAAGCTGATCAAAATGCTCCTGGGTAGCCCAGTGCGGCACTAAGTTCGAGTTGGCGATGAGGACGCGCGGCGCATCGGGATGGGTCTTGAAGATGACCACCGGTTTGCCCGATTGAACGAGCAGGGTTTCATCGTTCTCAAGGTTTTTGAGGGAGTCTAAAATTGCGTCAAAACACTCCCAATTGCGTGCAGCCTGACCACGCCCGCCGTAGACCACCAGGTCTTCAGGGCGTTCTGCTACTTCGGGATCAAGGTTGTTTTGGATCATCCGATAAGCGGCTTCGGTTAGCCAAGACTTACAAGTTAACTGAGTGCCGCGTGGCGCACGGATCGTTCGTTTCATCTGTCCTCCTGTTCCAGAATTTTCATCCGCCCAAATAGGCGGCTTTGACCAAAGGATTATCGGTTAGCTCTTGGGGTTTACCTTCTAGGACAATGTGGCCATTTTCGAGCACGTAAGCACGATGGACAATTTTCAACGCTTCAAAGGCGTTCTGCTCAACCAACAAGACGCTGACGCCATGTTGAGGCAACTCTTCAATCACCTTGAAGACGCGCTTAACCAGAATGGGCATCAAGCCCATCGAAACTTCATCAATCAGCAATAAGCGTGGATTGGACATCATTGCCCTTCCAATGGCTAACATTTGTTGCTCGCCACCACTCAGGGTCTTTGCAATTTGTTTTTTCCGTTCTGCTAAGGCGGGAAAGAGGTTGAAAACGACTTCCATTCGCTTTCGGATGTCCTCATCCCGGTGAAGATAGGCTCCTAAACGTAAGTTATCCTCCACACTTAAGTCGCGGAACAGACGCCCGCTTTCCGGGACAATGGCAAGGCCGCGCTTGACTCTTTCCCAGGCAGGAAGCGGGTCTAGCGGCTCGTGGTTGAGCTTGCATTCCCCTTGAACCGGTTTTAGCCACCCAATCAGGGTCTTAATCAGAGTGCTTTTGCCTGCCCCGTTTGCTCCAAGAACGGCAACCACTTCGCTCTCGCCTACCTGCAAAGAAACGCCGTGAAGCACTTCAATTTGACCGTAGCGCACATGCAGATTTTCAACCGTGAGCATCTCTTACTCCTGTCCTAAGTAGGCGTTAATCACCTTTTCGTTATTCTGAATTTCAGCCGGAACGCCCTCAGCAATAATTTCCCCCTGGGCAAGGACAACAATCCGTTGACACAGGTTCATGGCGAAACGCATGTTGTGTTCAATGAGGATAATGTGAATGCCCTGAGAATGGAGATCGCGAATTAAGTCGGCTAGTTCTTCCGCTTCCTGAGCGACTAAACCAGCCGCCGGCTCATCGAGCAGGAGGACTTTGGGGTGAGTTGCCAAAGCCCGAGCGATCTCCAAGCGGCGTTGTAAGCCAATCGGCAGCTTGGCAGCCGGAGAAAAGCGATACTCGCTGAGGTGTACTTTTTCCAGCATTTGCTCGATCTTTTCTAAATTCTCGCGAGTGCGATAGATTTTGTACAAAGCTTCCGCTTTGGGGTAATAGGGCGTGCCCAAGCCGGCCAGCACATTCTCCTCGACGGTCAGGGTAGCGAACGGTTTGACAATTTGGAAAGTGCGCGCCAGCCCTAAACGGATGGTTTGATCAGCGCGCAGGCGGTGAATGGCTTTCCCGTTAAGGAGGACTTCGCCGCGCGTTGGGACTATGAAGCCGGAGATGACGTTGAACAAGGTGGTTTTGCCAGCTCCGTTGGGTCCGATGAGTCCTAGAATTTCATCGCTGGTGCTAAAGGTTACATCTCTTAACGCTTGCAATCCTCCAAACCAATGAGAAACAGAGCGAATCTCGAGTTGGCTCATCCTTGCACCTCCTCTTTAACCTTTGAGGTTGCCCTAAACAATCGCGTCAGTTGCCTCCATAGCCAACTCTCATTTCCGAGTAATCCCATTGGCTGGAAAAGCATCATCAAGACCAATAGAGCGCCATAGAATGTAAAGCGATAATCTTGGATGAAGCGCAGCCATTCCGGAATCAGGCGCAAAAGAATCGCTCCGATGATTGGTCCCCGTAAGGTGCCAATGCCGCCAAAGATAACCATCGACATAATCCCGATCGACTCAACAAAGACAAAGTTATCTGGGAACACACTGCCTAAAAAGTGAGCATACAACGAGCCAACCCCACCAGCTAAGGCAGCACTGATGCCAAAGGCGTAGATCTTGTAGCGAGCAGGGTTAACCCCCAGTGAAGCCGCTGCGTCTTCGTCATTGCGAATGGTCTGAAAGGCAAGCCCGCTCCAGGTTTTCGAGAGATACCAACAGATCAGCAGGGTGAAGGCGGCATAACCAGCGGTCAACAATAAATAGGGTACTCCACCTCGAAAGGTTATCCCAAATAAGGTTGGGGCGGGAATGTTAACCAATCCCATTGCACCGCCAAAGAAATCCACGTACTTGAAGATTGAGACAACGACGAAGTTTATTCCCATCGTTGCCAGTACCAAAAAATCGTGGCGCACTCGCAAGCTTGGCAAACCCAAGAAGGTGCCGATGATACCGGTAATTATGATTGCAGCAAGAAAAGCCAACCAAAAGGGATACTCATAACGTGCGGTTAGGATTGCGGAGGTATAAGCCCCGATTCCCAGAAAAGCGGCATGGCCTAAAGAGACTTGGCCGGCAAACCCGGTCAGAATGTTGAGACTCAGGGCGAGAGAGATATACATTGCTGTAAAGATGAGGATGGTTAGCAAGTAGCCACTAGACATTTTTTACTCCCGTCCGAGCAAACCGTTGGGTCGGAACATAAGCATCAGGATCAGGACAAGGAAGGCGATCGAGTCGCGCGGTAACACATATCCGACCGAGGCAACCAGAAAGTTTTCGACAATTGCCAAGATTAAGCTAGCTAAGATCGCCCCAGGCAAACTTCCCATTCCCCCAAGGACAATGATAATGAAAGCTTTGTATGAGGGTAGATCACCCATCGTCGCAAATACGCTGTTGTTATACACCCCAACCAGCACGCCGGCTGCCCCGGCTAGGGCAGAGCCGAGAAAAAAATTTGCCGCAATCGAACGATTGAGGTTGATCCCAACCGCCGAAGCCATTTCGCGGTCCATCGAAGCAGCCTGCCATGACAAGCCCAGTTTTGTGCGAGTAAGGATGATATAAACAAGAACGAGTAAGATCAGGGTAACCAGCAAAATTAGGACTTGTTTGGCGGTAAAAGAGAACAAAGCGGTCTTGATTGCCGATAATCCAGCCCCGCCAGCCGGGAAAGCCCGTTGATATGCTCCCATTAAGAAGGGCTTTTGCAACAAGTCGGTAAACATGACAAACATCCCCACACTGGCGATCAAGGGCACAGTGCGAGGGGCGTTGAGGAGATAAAAATAAGTCGAGCGATAAATGAGAACGCCGAAGATGCCACTAACCAACATAGCGATAGCTAGGGCAAGCCAAAAGTTGCCCAGCCATGAGAAAACCAAGACACCCACAAAGGCTCCAACGGTATAGACACTGGCATGGGCAATATGTAAGACCTTGAGCACCCCATAAACCATGGTCAAGCCGGCTGCCATCAAAATATAGGTACAAGCTAGAATGAGGGCATTAGATAAGTTTTGTAGGAGCAGCATGATTCCTCCTCGTTGAGCCGCCAGACTCTGCGCGGCGCGACTTTATAAAGAAGGGAGGCAGCCGACCGACTGCCCCCCTATTGCTTGGTTTTAGGGTTTGACGAGCGCCTCGTCAGTGAATTCATGGTATAGATGGAATGCACCGCCTCTTACAATTTGCGAGGAGATTGGGCGAACAACCTCGCGTTCGGGCGTGTAATACCAGAAGGGCCCGCTAGCAACATCCTCGAAATTCTTTAATTCTAGGATGGCTTTGGCAATCGCCTGGGGGTCGGTGGAGCCGGCCGTATTGATGGCGTAAGCTATCACCATGACGGCATCAAAAGCGGAAGCACCAACCATATCGGCCTTCTCACCATAGGTGGATTCATACTGCTCGAGGAACAGGCGGGTCATCGGTCGTTCGGAGTCGCGGTTTAGATCAGTCGTGATGATCACACCCTCGGCGGCTTCACCAGCCAGTTCGATGAATTTGGGTGAGTCGTAGCCCTCTTGGCCGATGATCGGGATTTCCAGACCCTCATCGCGGGCTTGGCTGACCAAGTTTGCAGCTTCGTTGTAATAGCCGGTGGCGTAAACGACTTCAGCCCCAGAAGCTTTGATTTTGCCGATGATGGGGCGGAATTCCGTTTCACCTAAGGGGTATTTTTCTTCAAGGACGATCTCCAGCCCGATCTCCTGAGCGTGTTGCTTGAACCCTTCGGTCAGCGAGATGCCGAAGTCGTTATCAATGGTCAGGATAGCCACTTTCTTCAGGTTCATGACGTTGCCGACCAGTTCGGCGCCCACCCG
This sequence comes from uncultured Anaerolineales bacterium, assembly GCA_937928795.1. Classification (GTDB taxonomy): domain Bacteria; phylum Chloroflexota; class Anaerolineae; order Anaerolineales; family UBA4823; genus NAK19. The sequence goes on along the minus strand of CALFWB010000109.1, from coordinate 10,223 downwards.
ACCTTGTGTGGTTGCTAGCGTTCCAATGCGGAAAATCATATCGCCGGTTTTGGTGATTTCAGGGTGAATGGCATAGGCGGCTAGCATGGGGATGCCGGCTTCCTGAAAGATCGGTGCCGCCGCCCGCGTTGCGCCCGAGTAAGAACCGGAAATTGCCGCAACGACTTTATCTTGCTCAATCAATTTGCGGGCAATCGCCGATGCCTGATCAGGTTTGGCAGCATCGTCATAGAAAACCAATTCCAAAGGCCGACCTAGGACGCCACCGCGCTCATTGATGATCTTGACCGCCAATTGGGCGGATTGCAAGGCGCTGGTGCCATCGGCAGCGGCAAAGCCAGTGGTCGGTGAGAAGAAACCGATTTTGATCGGTTCGCCCGATGGCGCAGCCGGTTCTTCGGCTGGGGCTTCTGTGGCTTGAGGCGCTTCGGGCGCTGCCGGGGTTTCTGTTGCCTGGGGGGCTTCCGTTACCTGCGGCGCTTCGGTTTGAGCGGGTTGCTCTGGCGCAGGAGCGGGTGTAGGCTGAGGTGCACATCCAGCCACGATGAAACTTAGGATGATCAGGGCGAAGAACAGGACAGAAAGGGTGCGTTTCATTTTCTACCTCCGATTTGGTGATATGAGTTTTGGGTGTGGATTAAGGTTTAGGAGCAGGCAATCAGTGGATTTAATTGAAGGATAGGTCACCTCCGTTCGATGGGATCGCCGCAAGTGAGTGTTCACCTTCTTGCGGGTTATGCACTTGTTGGATGCGAAAGGCGTACTCATCACCCAAGTGAATCGCCAGATACCACACGGCAGGGACTTCTTTGCCATCGACAATCGTGTAGGTCAATCGCTCCAGATAAAACGCAGCCCGGCCAGCTTGGGTTTGGAGGAGATTGGCTTCTTCATCGTTTAGCACATGAGCTTCAATCGAGAGAATAGCTCTCACTAAGGGAAGTTGATATTTTTTGACCAAAAGTTCATGAATGGACTGACGTTCAAGGTCTTCCTCGATGAGATTAGGGCATAATCGCTTTGCCAGATAACGCTGCTCATAAACAATTGGGCGATCATTTGCCCAGCGCAGACGGGAGATATAGATGATTTCTTCACCTTTTGCCAGGGATAGACGATGAAGGACGCGCGTAGGAGCTGGAAAAACACATTTTTCGACTAGGGTGGTGCGTGGAGTTTGATTTTGACGGCTAATATCGTCATTGAAGTTACTCAAGAATAAAAAGGGGCGGCTGCGCCACGGGTCCTCGACAACATAAGTGCCTTGGCCTTGTTCGGTGTGCAATAAACCTTCATGGAGGAGTGTGTCAATTGCTTTTCGCACCGTGCCGCGACTCACCTTGAATTCCTGAGAGAGTTGCCATTCGCCCGGAATTTTTTCGCCGGGTGAAAAATCGCCTCTTAGAATGCGTTGCCGTAAGATTTGGCTGAGTTGATAATGTTTCGGTAAAGGTCCAGGACGAAGCATTTTTTTATCCTGTACAGATGTATATACAAGACTAGAAAGTAATTATAAGCCTTTCCTTCTTCTTGTCAATCCTTGATTTTCGGTTGTGTGCACTCAAAAGTTGTTGGCAACATTGCTTTGTAGGACAACTCATTGAGTTGTCCTACAACTTTTGCGTGGACACTTTTCGGTTACAGCAATTCTAAATTGGCATGTTTGTTTGGCTTTTGGCAAGATGGCGCGGATTTCCGTAACATGGGCTTCAGCCCGTGTATTGTTTGCACCCAAGCTAAAGCTTAGGTTACTGCACAAGCTAAAGCTTATGCCCCGCTGAATAGCTGTTTCGAACCGATTTCCGTACCATAAATCTCGCCTTGCTATTTCGGTTATTCCTTGCATCTTGGCGCGGCTCGAAGTGAGAGACGAATCTCCTGCTTCGGGACTTGAAAGGCGGATCAATCCCACTCGGGGCGCTAGTCCAAAGGGCTTTTAGGCACCGTCGGGCGGCTTTAGCCCTGCACCTCGAGTTGTCGGTCATCATCCACTGATAAGCGGAGGTTCTTCGCTGCAGCGGGCAAGGGAAATGGGCAAATGAACAAAGAAGGTTGTCCCTTCTCCGAGTTTCGAATCGACCTCGATCGACCCCTCATGATTTTTGACGATCCAATAGGCGATCGATAAGCCCAAGCCAAAGCCCTTACCGTCTTTAGAACGGGTGCGCGATTTTTCACCGCGGTAGAACCGCTCAAAAATGTAGGGCAGGTCTTGTGGAGAGATGCCTGGCCCATTATCGGATACGCTGACTAGTGCTTGGTGATCGCTTTTCCGCAGTGAGACAACAACCCTCCCGCCGCGTGGCGTGTAATGGATCGCATTCTGAACCAGATTCACAAAAACCTGTTTGAGTTTATCCTTATCGGCGCACACTTGCACCTGATCCATTTCGCCTAGTTCAAGGGTTACCTTATCTTTGGCGATGACGCGCATTTGTCCCAATACTTCGATCAAAAGGGTATCCAATTCGATGACCTGTAGATGCAGCGGTAGTTTACCCGATTCGGCTTGGGAGAGAAGCAATAAATCGCCGACCAAACGGGTCATCCGTTCGACTTCGCTTTCGATGCTCTCGATCGCTTCTGCATCTAATTCCTTCATCATTCTCATCAGATCGACATTGCCCTTGATAACGGTAAGTGGTGTGCGCAGTTCATGGCCTACGTCGGCGAGAAAGCGCCGTTGGGTGTTAAACAAATTTTCGAGGCGGCCGAGGGTTTGATTGAAGGCAAGAATGAGCTGTCCAATTTCATCATTAGGAGGACCCGTATAAGGGATGCGCCGGGATAGATCGTCAGCGCGCGTGATTTGCAAGGCAGTCTCGGTCACATCTTCAAGCGGCGCTAGGGCTTGGCGGGTGCTGATCCAACTTGCCAACCCGGCAATCAGGATCGCTATAAGTGTGCCGATGATCAGGACGATCACCAAAGATTTTTGGGTTGCGTCCACAATTGCCAAGCTAGCCCCAACTTGAATGGCACCAATCGGGCGGTCTCCCAAAACTAAAGGGACGGTGAGGACGCGCAGGTGGATTTCATCGGTCTCGGTTTTCAGGAGGACATCGCTAGAAAGCGGTTTACCGGCGCTTAAGGAGGATGGATCAAGGGGTTGGGTTAGATTCCTTATGTTGGCAGAATTTGCCCGTAAAATACCCTCTCGATCCCAAACTTGAACGAAGGTATCGGTGGCAAACTCAAGGTCGGGAGTGACATTGACAGAAAGCTCACCTTGATCGCTGACATAAACCAGCGGCAACACGCGCGCCGCAGAAGTGCGCAAATTTTGTTCGATTTCGTTGGTTAGGCTAACGCTGACCGAAAGATAAACTGCTACGCCAAGCAGAAGCAAAATTCCCACCACGATGGCGGTATATAGAAGTGCCAAACGGGCGCGCAGGGTCATTGCTAATCCATAGGTTGTGGCAAAAAAGCAAGGTTCAATGGGGCTAATTTGCTTCGCGTAAGACGTACCCCATGCCGCGCACGGTATGAATCAAGCGCGGGGCACCGCCTTCCTCAAGCTTTTGCCTAAGGTAACGGACATAAACTTCGATGATATTGCTGGCGCCGCCGAAGTCATATCCCCAAACACGGTCAAAGATGGTATCCCGATCCAAGACTTGACGGGGATTGCGCATAAAAAGTTCCAAGAGTTCGTATTCTTTGGCAGTCAGTGAGATGATACGATCACCTCGTTTTGCCTGACGAGCGCCGGTATCCAGCGTGAGATCGGCAAAGCGCAGAATTTGGGGTTGGGCTGGCTGAGCTCGCCGTAACAAGGCGCGAACGCGGGCAAGCAACTCGTCTAACTCAAAGGGCTTGACCATATAGTCATCGGCGCCCATGTCTAAACCTTGAATACGGTCGGTCACGGTATCTTTGGCAGTTAGGATCAGGATGGGCACCGGACCGCCTGCTCTCAGCCGACGGCAGACTTCTAGTCCGTCCATTCCGGGCAGCATCAAATCCAAGACAACCACATCGGGAGGGTGGTCGCGGGCGATGGCTAACCCGCTAGGTCCGTCCATGGCGGTATCGACTTCATATCCCTCGTAGGCTAAACCGCGCTTAAGAAGCTTTAGGATTTGTTCGTCATCTTCGATAACCAATACCCTGGTGCTCATTTTTTCGCTACCTTTCTATGCCATCCCTTGGGCAATGGCAAGCTCCAATGCTTTAATATTATCAGAAATTGACGCTTTGGAGTTAAACACGGCCGAGCCTGCCACGAGGATTGTCGCCCCGGCTTTCACAACTTCTCCTGCTGTTGACGGGGCAATCCCACCATCTACTTCGATCTCGATTTTAGATAAACCGCGTTCTTCGATCATCCGTCTTAAGCGGGCAATCTTTGCTGTGCTATGAGCAATGTAGGATTGACCGCCAAACCCTGGGTTGACCGACATAATCAATACCAGATCGACCTCAGGGAGGATTTCTTCGATAGTCATCAAGGATGTAGCCGGGTTTAGGGTGACCCCAGCTTTGATTCCGGCCGCGTGAATATGCTGGATCACTCGGTGCAAATGGGGGCAGGTTTCGACATGCACTGTGAGCAGATCGGCGCCGGCTCGAATGAAGTCGTCGATAAAATGCTCTGGGTGTTCGATCATCAAGTGAACATCGAGCAGCAAACCAAGTTCTTGGGCAAGTGGTTTGAGCGCGCTGACCACTAACGGTCCAACGGTGATATTGGGCACAAAATGCCCGTCCATCACGTCCACATGGATCATGTCTACCCCGGCTTCAGCCGCCTGACGAACTTCATCGCCAAGGCGGGTGAAATTAGCCGAGAGGATCGAAGGCGCAATGCGAACTTTCATCGTTTTGCCTCTAGCTTGCGAATCCCCTCTTCTGCGGCGACAATGACTAAACTCGCCATCCCTAAAAACAGGCCGTGTTCAACGATCCCTGCCCGCCAAGCTAATTTTTCCGCCAGATCATGGGCATCGTGGATACCCCCATCGAACCAGCATTTGGCGAGATAGTTGCCGTTATCTGTTGTCGCCGGGGTGCCATCGGCTTCAAGCCAGAGTTCGGCGCGGCAACCCAAGGTATTTAGCCAACGGACGTGCGCCTTGGCGGCGTAAGGGATAATTTCTACCGGCAAGGGCCCCTTTGTCCCAAGTTTTTCTACCAGCTTCGATTGATCAACGACCACAATGAAGCGGTTGGTATGGCTCTCGACAACTTTCTCCCGTAGTAAAGCTCTGCCTAGCCCTTTGATCAAGTTCAACTGAGGATCGACCTCATCAGCACCGTCCACCACGAGGTCTAATTCGGAGACATCATCCAAGCTGACCAAGGGGATCTTCAAGGCGCGCGCGCGCGAGGCGGTTTTTTCGGAAGTCGGCACGCCGCGGATATCCTTCAATTCGCCTTGTTTGAGTTTTTCGCCCAGCATATCCACAAAATAGCTGGTGGTGGAGCCGGTGCCTAATCCGATGGTCATCCCGCTTTGAACGTATTCTAGGGCGGCTGCTGCGGCTTGTGCTTTTAGGTCCATGAAGATCTCCTGTGTGAGAGGTTTATTTTAGGGTAAGCATAAAAGCCACTAAGGCTTCGATATCTTCTTGGGATAGGTCTTGTCCATACTCTTGATACATGACGCCGGCTGGATAGCCCTCCATCTGATGTTGATCCGGTTCAAGGATTGCTTGGCGTAGAAATTCCTCTGCACTCATTCCCGGTACGGCGGTCTCTGCGTAGGTGGCAATTCCGGCTAAACTTGGGCCCACCAGAGTTTTGCCTGCTTCTAAGGAGTGACAAACGATACAACCAGGGGCTTTATTCTCTCCAATCATGCTCATCTCAAACATGGCTTTGCCTCGCTGAACGGGGTTAAGATTGCTTTGGGGTTGGCTAATCTCCTTTGAGGAACAGCCAATCAATCCAACTATGGCACAGAGCAAGAAGGCAAAAAAGAGGGAATAAAATTTCATAGTTTCCTCTTCATGGAATTGGTCTCGATGATTACCGCTTATCTATGCGTATTATAATTCAGCCCCATCATCTGTTGGCAAGAAGGCGTTATGACATAACGAGGGCTTTTCAAAAGCCCTTAATGTGAGGCCCTTTTTGGAACGGCAAGCTCGGCTCGGGGCAAAGGGTGAGGCACCCTCATCCCTTCGACAGGCTCAGTGCGGCGCTAGTCCTTCTCCCAAAGGTCGATGGGAGCATCTCCCCTCTCCCACAGGGAGAGGGGCCGGGGGTTAGGGCTGCCTCCCCTCGCCCCGTGGGAGAGGGGCCAGGGGGTGAGGGGACTCTTCGAGCAGGCTGAAACTTTTTATGACTATTTGATTTCGATCACTGCGCCGGCGGCTTCTAATTTAGCTTTGGCGTCGTTGGCAGCTTCCTTACTGACCGCTTCGAGGATTTTGGAACCAGGCGTTTCGGCGACGTCTTTTGCTTCTTTCAGTCCGAGGTTGGTGAGTTGGCGGATAGTCTTGATCACCTCGATCTTCTTCGGACCAGCATCTTTGATGATCACATCAAATTCGGTTTTCTCCTCTTCTTCCGGTACGGGAGCTGCAGCAGCGGCGGCAGGTCCAACGGCCGCCACCGCAACGGGTGCGGCTGCCGAGACGCCCCACTTTTCTTCGAGTTTTTTGACGAGTTCCGCAGCTTCTAGAACGCTCAAGCTGCTCAGTTCTTCGACTAATTTTTCTAAATCTGCCATTTTCATTCTCCTTAATCATTAAATTCTCAATGGATGTGCAAAATTGCTTAGTTTATGCTGGCGATGCAACTGCTTGATTTTCCTTTTCAGAATAAGCTTTGAGGACTGCAGCAATCTGCCGTCCGGGCTCGGCGAGGATCCTTGCCAGTTGGCTGGCAGGAGCCAGAATGGTGCCGAGCAACTGACCGCGCATAATCGGTAGGGGAGGTAGCTCGGATAGGGCTTGGACATTCTCTGCCGAAAGAATTTGCTGTTTGAGATAACCGCCCTTGACGACCAAGGCCGGATTGGTGCGGTTAAACTCATAAAGCACTTTTGCTAGGGCAGGTGGGTCTTGAAAAGCAAAGGCAATGGCGGTCGAGCCATTTAAGAAGCTTTCCTCCAAAGAGAAGCCGGCTTCTTTGAAGGCAATGCGAGCAAGGGTGTTCTTGACCACGTGAAACTCACCGCCGCATTGGCGGACGCGATGGCGTAAATCATCGATTTGTTTCATGTTTAGGCCGGTGAATTGGGTGATGTACATTGCCTCACTGCGCGCAGCCCAATCTTTGAGCAACGCTACCACCTCATTTTTGCGTTCTTTTGAAATTGCCAAAAGGTTTTTACCTCCTTTCTAATAAAAAATCTTTGCCTCGCCAATCGACAGGCAAAGATTCTTCTCCCCTGATAGGGTTATCATTCGAGAAGTCTCTTCACCTCGGCAGGAAATTAAGCCCCGCGAGGCACCTGCTGTCTTTGGCGAAGGACAAACAGCTTATTCGCTGACTATACCGTTTACTCGCGCACGACCATCGCTTGAGCCTGAATCGGATCGACCTTGATGCCGGGGCCCATGGTTGCACTCAGAGTCACCCGCTTGATATAGGTGCCTTTCGTAGCGGCCGGTTTTGCTTTGCGCACGGCTTCCATCAAGGCAGCCATGTTGTCATAGAGTTTGCCGCTTTCAAAGGAAACCTTGCCAATAGGAGCGTGCAAATTAGCCGTTTTATCGACCCGAAACTCAACGCGCCCAGCCTTGGCTTCCTTAACCACACGCGGGATGTCACCTGGCATGACCACTGTGCCGGTTTTGGGGCTAGGCATTAGACCGCGTGGCCCTAAAACTTTACCAAGGCGGCCGACTTTGCCCATCATCTCTTGGGTTGCAATGGCAATGTCAAAATCGGTCCAGCCGGCTTGGATTTTGGCGATGGTTTCGTCATCGTCCACCACGTAATCCGCTCCTGCTTCACGGGCGAGGGCGGCGCCTTCACCTTGCGCAAAGACCAGAACCCGCACGGTTTTCCCTAAGCCATGCGGCAGGACAACCACATCCCGCACCTGCTGGTCGGCATGGCGCGGGTCCACCCCAAGGCGCATGTGCACCTCAACCGTTGCGTCGAAATTCGTATAGGATGTCTCCTTGACAAGCTCGAGGGCTTCTTGAGGAGAATAGGCTTGTTGACGATTAACTTTTTCCGCTACAGCACGATACTTTTTCCCATGTTTTGCCATTTGGTTCTCCTTTGTGGTTCAGACGGGTGTGAAAACCCTCCCACAACCTCTTAATCGATAACTTGGATGCCCATATTGCGGGCAGTCCCTTCAATTTGTTTCATCGCTCCCTCAATATCGAGTGAGTTAAGATCAGGCATCTTAAGCTCGGCGATCTCGCGAATCTGGGCGCGGGTGACCTTGCCCACTTTCTCTCTGGGGGCATTTTTCGATCCTTTGTCAATCCCGGCGGCTTTCTTGAGCAAGACCGAGGCTGGCGGGGTCTTTAGCACAAAAGTAAACGACCCATCCGTGTAGATGCTGATCTCGGCCGGAATAATCTCACCCGCCCGATTAGCGGTACGGGCGTTGTATTCCTTACAAAATGCCATCAAGTTGATCCCATGACCGGCTAAGGCAGGCCCGATGGGTGGGGCTGGATTGGCTTTGCCAGCCACAATTTGCAGTCTGACGATTGTTTTGAGTTTCTTTGCCACAGTTCCTTTCTCCTTTGTGGTATTAGCGGGTGAAGGGGAACACCCTCCCACCAAACGAGGTCTTCCCTCGCTATTTCCTTACGCTTTTTCCACTTGTAAAAAATCTAATTCGACCGGCGTCTCCCGTCCAAAAAAGTTGACCAGTACACGCACCTTGGCGCGTTCCATGTCGATTTCTGAAACGGTACCGCGGAAGTCATTGAACGGTCCATCGATAATGCGCACCCGTTCGCCCGGGCGAAAGGTGACTTTGATGCGCGGTGCTTCGGCTTCCATCCGCTTCAGAATTTGGGCAACTTCTTCCGGACGGAGGGGAGTGGGTTGATTACCCATGCCGACAAAGCCGGTCACACCAGGGGTATTACGGACGACGTACCACGATTCTTCGGTCAGGATCATGTTGACCAGGATGTAACCGGGGAAAACCCGCCGTTCGATGGTTTTGCGTTTACCCTCTCGCACCTCAATTTCCTCCTCGGTTGGCACAACAACATCGAAAATTTTATCCTTCATTCCCATGCTTTCGATGCGTTGCTCGAGGTTATGGCGCACTTTGTTCTCGTAACCAGAATAGCAATGCACCACGTACCAGGCGCGATCATCCGATTCGGTTTGTTCACCTTCTCTGCTCGTTTCCGCCTCGATTTTGGCGCCTGCGCTAGAAGCGGTGTCCACCGTCGCCTCGGACAGGGAGGGGGTTTCCACCTCGACTTCTGGTTCTTGTTGGATATCCCGGTCGTTTGTTTCTAGCATGATTCTGAACTCTTCTCGATTCTTCCCGAACGTTGATTAGCTACCAATTTGAAAGATCAAGGCAAACAGGCGCGAGAAAAGAAGGTCAAGGAAGCCCATCACGATGCTCATCGCAAACGTAACCGCCAAGACAATAGCGGTCAAATTGATCGCTTCCCGCCGCGTTGGCCAGTTCACTTTTTTGAGCTCACCGCTGGTTTCCCGAAAGTAACGCACAATGGCGTTGGGTTGACGGCGCTCAATGCTTTTTTCTGCTTTTGCCACATTGACCTCCAGGTCAAGTATTTACGGACAAAACGCCGCCTTGAGAGACGGCGTTGCTTTTTGCAAGGCAGGCCAGGCAGGACTCGAACCCACAACCGCTCGTTTTGGAGACGAGAGCTCTACCAAATTGAGCTACTGGCCTGTGTCCTAATCCACCGGGATGAGCTTTCTGTCTTTCTCTGACACCTCACCCCGGCGAGTTTAGACTATTTCGTCTCGCGATGTAAGGTATGTCGCCGGCAGCGTGGGCAGAATTTCTTTAGCTCGATCCGCCCAGGATCGTTGCGGCGGTTCTTCTGCGTTGTGTAATTGCGTTCCTTGCACTCCGTGCACGCCATCGTAATAACAGGGCGAATATCCTTTTTCGATGCCATTTTTGTTCAATTCACCTCGTGCGAGATGATCTCCTTCTTCTTTAGTCCAAAATCTTGGTGATGACACCGGCGCCGACCGTCAAACCGCCTTCGCGGATGGCGAACTTCGAGCCTTGCTCCAATGCCACCGGCACAATCAACTCCACTTCCAAGTTCACGTTGTCACCCGGCATCACCATCTCC
>CALFWB010000108.1 GCA_937928795.1 uncultured Anaerolineales bacterium | reverse complement strand
TTCTTGTGCTGCTTCGGTGGCGGGGCTGGTCGGTGTCTGCGGCGAAGCACAGGCTGCCAAACTAGAGCTCAACACAAGTGTTAGAAGGGCGAAAAGCAATTTGCGAAACATTGGACTCTTTCCTTTCCTCATCGTAGATTTTGATCAAAGTAAGAGTGACTCTACTGCAAAAACATTGAATTCTCACCACGAAGACATAGGGTCACGAAGTTCTTCTTCATTATCATTTCGGTGCCTCCGTGTCTCTGTGGTTTGATTTTGACCTTTTTGCAGTAAACTCAAGAGTGAGTTTCAAAGAAGTTTTTTTGATGTTCAGCCTCCGATATTCAGCAAGATTTTCAGGCAGGTTTTACGGTCTTGCCCGCACAATATTCAAACGGATAACTTTGTCGTTGTAATAGTTTTCCGCCATCATCAAGGGCAAACCGACCGAGCTATAAAAAATCTCGTGCAGGCATAAAAGAGGAGTTGCTTTTGGGCTTTGGAGGACGTTTGCCAGTTGATCATCTAACATCACTGCGCTGATGTCGGCGATGGCATAGCCGAAACTCTGTCCGCAGTACTGTTCAAGGATGGTCAAAATCGAGAAACGGGCAGCTTCATCGGGAATGGGGAAGCGAACAATTGTCTCCGGAATCATGTTGATCGAATAGATAACCGGCTTTTCATCGGCGAAGAACAAACGACAGAAGCGGATCAGAGCGATGTCGGGGGGGATTTCCAAGGCTTCGGCTTGGTCAGCGGTTGGCAGGATACGTTCGCGTTGCAGTAGGCGGATGGAAGGCTCTTTGCCGCTGGCTTTGATCAATTGGGTGAATTCCCATACGGTATTCAATTGGGTAGTGATGTCGATGAGGTGGCGATTGACATAGGTGCCGTCGCCATGGCGACGGATTAATAAACCCTGGGCGACCAGTTGGTCTAGGGCGCTATGGATGGTGGCGCGGCTGACGTTAAACTCAAGAGCGAGTTGGTCTTCGCCGGGCAAGCGGCCGTTGGCGTCGAACTCGCCACGGCGCACTCGCTCCCAAATTCGCTCGCGAATCTGCTGAGTAATCGATTTTGGTTTCGCTAGAGGTCTGACGTCTGTCATCTTTGTGGAGTATAGCCCTTCTTGCCTAAAAGGTCAATTGTGATTTTCGTCCTGTTTTTGCGGCTTGACGCTTGGTGAAGAATCCAGTATAAGACATTTTTGAATCCGAACTGAGTTTTTTGGTAGGTCAATCTTTGAGCAATACGGTAACGTTCTATATATCGGCATAGCGGCTGAATAAGGTATCGCCGATCTCTAGTTGGCAATGTTCTTGTGTCCAAAAGAAAGGCATAGCCGAGATTTCCCAAGAGACTCTCCTATCTATCACCGGCAGAAATCCTCGCAGCAAAACTGATGTATAATTAGCGGTGTTATGATTGATTATTCCGAATTTCGCCAGTGGATCGATGCGCTCTACCAACACCCAGAGTGGAGGGAGGAATTGCGCCGCGTCGTCTTAACGGACGAGATTCTGGAACTACCCACTCTTGTCCGTGAGATAGCCGAAAGTGTACAAGAGCTTGCCGAGGCGCAGAAGCGCACCGAACAGCGTCTGGAAGAACTCGCCGCAGCCCAGCAGCGCAGCGAAGAACGCTTGACCCGCCTTGAGAGCGCCGTTGACGAACTCGCCAAAGCCCAACAGCGCACCGAAGCGTGGGTCAGAGAGCTCGCTCAAGCGCAACGCAAACTTGGCAAAGCCGTGGGTGCCCTCCAAACCGCCGTTGGAGCTACTGTCGAGGAAGAAGCCGCTAGCGTGGTGGAGGTCGTCCTGCAGCGCAAGGGTTATCGCATCTTAAAGCCAGCCTATTCGCCGCCGCTAGATGGTGAGATTGACGTTGTTTTGCCACTAGAAGACCCCTCAGGGCGAAAACTATGGGCGGTCGTAGAAGCCAAAGCACGCCTCACTTATCGCGATGTGCGCTCTTGGTCACAGCGGATGCATGAACCGCTTTGGCATCAAAAACTGGCTAAAAAGGGGATCATAGGACCCTACCTCGCTTACGCCTACGGCATTCGGATGGATATAGGCACTGAAGAGGCAGCCAAAAAAACAGGCGTTGGATTGCTCAAAATCGATGGCGAAATCCTTGCACCTGCGTCCTTAATCGAAACCTCACCCTCCTAAAAGAGGGGACTAAAGAATGCTAAGCCGCGTTTTGCACCATCCCAGCGGACGAGCAAGAATCGATCGCTGGGATTGATTATAGAAGAGATGTTAAGGCAGTGCTCATAACTTAGCCTTGGTACTGAATTCGCACTGCTAGCCAACCCATACTTAAGATAAAATTACCCCAAAAGGAGGTACCCATGACTGAACGAGTTGCACTCTATCTTCAAGACGCTCACGACTTGCGTGAGGGGTTGGACTACGTCCGCTATGCCGAACAACGCGGTTTCGAAGCCGTTTGGCAAGCCGAGTCGCGTTTGGTGCGGGATGCCATCGTTCCCATGGCCGCCTATGCCGCCGTGACCGAGCGCATTAAAGTTGGCTCTGGCGTGATCAACAATTGGACTCGCAACATTGGTTTGCTTGCGGCTACCTTCTTGACGCTGGATGATCTGGCTCCCAACCGCATTATTTGTGGCATTGGGGCGTGGTGGGACCCCCTAGCACGCAATGTAGGCATTGAGCGCAAAAAGCCGTTGGTTGCCATGCGTGAGACGGTGACCGTCCTACGCCGTTTGCTCAACATGGAGCAGGTGACCTTCCACGGCGAGTTTGTCCATGTTGACGGGATTGAATTGGATGTTGTACACGGCAGACGAGAGCCGCGCAATGTGCCAATTATGATCGGCGCAACGGGCGATCAGATGATGGAATTAACCGGTGAAATCGCCGATGGAGCAGTTTTGAACTACTGTGTACCCCCTGAATACAATGACCGCGCCCTCGAATTGCTTGAAAAAGGTGCCAAGAAAGCCGGGCGTACACTGGACGACCTCGACCGCCCGCAATTGGTTGTGTGCTCGGTTGATCATGATCACGAGCGAGCAATTGATAATACCCGTATGTTGTTGACCCAGTACCTTGCCCAGCAACCACACATCGCAAAGGCTTCGGGGGTCTCTCCAGAGGTGGTGGCTGAGATTCAGTCCATCCTCGGTTGGCCAGCAACCAAAGAGCAGATCAACAAAGCCAAACATCTCGTGCCTGAAGAATTGATCCACCGTATTACGGCTTCTGGGACACCCGAAGAGGCGCGGGCAAAGGTGAATGAATATCGCAAGCACGGTTGCACTTGCCCGATTCTCTATTCCGTTGGCGGCGATGTCAAACTCTTGATCGATACGTTTGCGCAGGCTTAGAGAGCGATGACAAAAGAAAGACGCATTCTCGTTTACGGCGCGGCTGGCGGGATCGGTTCCGCTATCTGTCGTCTGTTACATGCTCAAGGCGTTCGCCTTCACTTGGTCGGTCGGACAGAAAGCAAATTGGCATCTCTGGCTCAAGAAGTGGACGCTACTTACACTGTCGGAGATGTGACCGATGCTGCCCTCTTTGCCAAAGTTGCGCAGGAAGTGGGAGAAACTTTAGATGGACTGGTGTACGCAGTGGGCACGATCACGATTCGCTCGCTACCCCGCTTAACCGCAGCAGATTTTCTGAACGATTTCCGCGTCAATGCACTCGGTGCTGCGTTGGCTGTGCAGGCGGCTCTGCCGGCGCTAAAAAAGAGCGCTGGGGTTGCTTCGGTGGTCTTGTTTTCAAGCGTGGCCGCCTCTCAGGGCTTTACCAACCATGCTTCGATCGGCATGGCAAAAGGCGCAGTCTCGGCTCTCACGCTTGCCCTAGCAGCCGAGTTGGCGCCCAAAGTGCGGGTCAATGCAATCGCCCCATCCTTAACCCGCACGCCGTTGGGCGAAAATCTGTTGGGAAGCGAGCAGATGGCAGCCTCCATCGCAGCCCTGCATGCCTTGCAACGCCTTGGTGAAGCTCAGGATATCGCCGCTCTGGCGGCGTTTCTCCTTTCGCCGCAAGCCGACTGGATCAGCGGCCAGATCATCGGCGTCGATGGCGGCCGTTCGACCTTGCGCACGAAGGGCTAGTCGCTCCGCTGCATTCTATGAAAACTTTGCGCTTTCTGTTGGGCGATCAGCTAACGCGCCAAATCAGCGCTTTGCGCGATCTTGATCCCTCACAAGATGTTGTGTTGATGGTAGAAGTGGCGGAGGAAAACACCTATGTCCGCCATCACCAACAAAAGATCGCCCTTGTCCTATCTGCCATGCGTCACTTTGCTGCCGAACTGCGTGCCGAGCAAATTCAGGTCGATTACGTCCCTCTGGATGGTGAAGGGAACACAGGCTCTTTCGATGGCGAACTGCAGCGTGCCATAAATCGTCACCGACCCGATCGGGTTATCGTCACCGAAGCGGGCGAGTGGCGAGTTTGGCAAGCGATGCAGGAATGGCAGAGTCGCTTTAGCCTCCCGGTTGAGATCCGCCCAGACGATCGTTTTTTCGTCAGTCGAGAAGCGTTTGCACGTTGGGCACAGGGACGCAAGAGCCTGCGCATGGAGTTCCTCTATCGCGAGCTGCGCCGTAAGAGCGGCTGGCTGATGGATGGCGATCAGCCCATTGGCGGGCAATGGAACTATGATCGGCTGAACCGTAAGCCGCTTCAAAAGGGGCTCTCAACTCCTCCACCACTTCGCTTTACTCCTGATCTAATCACCCAAGCGGTCATTCAACTGGTTCGGCAGCGGTTTGGCAGCCACTTTGGTGACCTGAGCGATTTTGGCTGGGCAGTCAACCGTTCGCAGGCGCTGCTTGCCCTTGATGATTTTATCCAAAACCGCTTACCCTATTTTGGCGACTATCAAGACGCCATGAGTAGCGCCTCTGATTTTCTCTTTCACTCCACCTTATCTCCCTATCTCAACCTGGGTTTGCTCACGCCGAACGAGGTCTGCTTAGCTGCCTTGCGGGCTTTTGAGAGCGGACACGCTCCCTTGGCAAGCGTTGAAGGCTTCCTGCGCCAGATTTTGGGTTGGCGGGAGTACGTACGGGGTGTGTATTGGACCTTTATGCCCGAATACGCCCAGAGCAATTACTTTGATGCCCAACGACCGCTGCCGGCTTTTTATTGGACAGGCGAAACCGACATGAATTGCTTGCGCCAAGCCATTAAGGCTACTCGGCGCAATGCTTATGCCCATCATATTCAACGCCTGATCTTGACCGGCAATTTCGCTCTTTTAGCCGGCCTGCAGCCCGCCCAAGTGGAGGAGTGGTATTTGATCGTCTATGCGGATGCCTTCGACTGGGTGGAATTGCCCAACACGCACGGCATGGCATTGTTCGCTGATGGCGGCTTGATGGCATCGAAGCCCTATATCGCCTCGGGCGCCTATATCAGCCGCATGTCGGATTATTGTCGGAGTTGCACCTTTGACGTTAAGCTGAAACGCGGCAACAAAGCCTGTCCCTTCAATTACCTCTATTGGAACTTTCTGATCCAGCATGAAGGGCACTTGCGCGCCAATCCTCGCTTGGCTATTGCCTATCAGACTCTACAAAAGATGCCAGCGGAGCAAAAGCAGCACATCCTTCATCAAACCCAGCAATTCCTGCAGACCCTCAGCGCAGAGGGTTGGTGAACTGCTGCCAATCCTCCACGAACGCTCGGACAATCGCCATGAAACTTTCTCCGGCAAAGCTATCCCAACTAATTGCCTCAGCCAACCTCTTGGTCAGCCGTCTGGAACGGCTCTCCGCCGATTCGTACTGGGCGCATCAGGCAAGCGGTGTGCGCGGCTCACTGCTGCGCCTGCTCGATCGCTATCAGCAGATAGGGAACTTGACCGATCAGGAATGGCGCCATTTGGAGAACGACCTGAGGTTGGGTTATCACCTCTTGGCTTTGGCGGCAAGGGAAGCTTACCAATAGGTTTCGAGTTTTTAGGGTCGGGTTGCGCCTAGCTAAGGCAGCGACTAGGGCTGCTCAATTAATCTCTTGGTTGCTTTCTCGTGGATTTGGGGTGCTTGAACGGTGCCGGACCCTTTGACGACGCTCAGGGCAGCGCCCTAGTCCCGCCCAGCGGGCGAGGGGAGAACTGCTCCCTCCTCCCTTAGGGAGAAGGGTTGGGGATGAGGGAAAAAAGACGCAGGTTGAGGAGTGTATCGAAACCCGTAGGTTGAGCCTATCGAAACCGACAATGAATAGCGACAATGGAATCCTCCCTCACCCTTCGAGCGGTTTGCCCTAAATCAAGCTTCGTCGTTCCGAAAAGCGCCTAGCATTAAGTTTCTTAAAGGCCCTAGTCAGCAGAAGGGATACCGTTACTCCTTACTTGTCTCTGCTTTGAGCACCTGAACGGGAGATTGACAATTCTGGCAACGTCCAAAAAGAATGAGATGATTGGTGATCATCTCAAAGTGATATTGCTTTTCTAGATAGCGAAACAACTCGTTGACTGGCTGATCTTCAATCGTCATCACCGCGCCACATTCTTGGCAGACCAAGTGATGATGACGTTCTCCTCCCACTGCTTCATAGACCATCGCTCCTCGGCCCATGTCAGAGACCGAGATTTTGCCGGCATGAGCCATCCGCTCCAAAGCTCGATACACGGTTGAAGGGTTGACAGCCGGTAGGCGAGATCGGAGCTGCTGATAGATCTCCTGCGCAGTAAGATGCGCTTGCTCCTGACTCAGTAAGTCGAGGATGATCAATTCCACGGAACTGGTTTTCATCGTAGCTATTCCTAAATTATAACGCAATTACTTGCATTTTCAAATATTTGCGTTTATAATTAACAACAAACAACGGAAAATTTGCTGGAAAGGGTTATCCTCAGCACTTTCTGTTTGTCGCGCTTTCTCCATTTTACCTCAGAGGAGTTTTACAATGCCAAGAACCCGCAAAAAAACCTTTGTGACTGCGCTCATTTTCCTCTTGTTGCTAACAGCCTGTCAATCTCAAAGCTCTCCTCCTCTCCCTGCCGAGACCAATCCGCCAAGTCATTCCGCTTCCGCTCCTTCTACAGAGACTACGTCAACCGGACATCAGCACGAAAGCCATTCGAGAACGCTTATGCTTGCCATTGGCGGCGAGAGCAGCGATGGATACGATCCGACCCTAGGTTGGGGACGGTACGGATCGCCGCTCTTTCAAAGCACGCTATTGCGCCGTGATGCCGAGCTCAACATTGTGAACGATTTGGCAACCGGTTATTCGGTAAGTGAAGACCGTTTGGTATGGACGGTTGATATCCGTACCGATGTAAAATTCTCTGACGGTCAACCTTTGACCGCCAAAGATGTAGCCTTCACCTACAACCAAGCTGCCAAGAGCGCCGGTCTTACTGATCTTTCCATCCTCGATCAAGCCTTTGCTGTCGATGATGACACCGTAGAATTACGCCTAAAACAACCAGCTAGCACTTTCATCAACCGCTTAATTTCTCTTGGGATTGTCCCTGAACATGCTTATGGTGAAGGATATGCCCGCAATCCGATCGGGAGCGGGCCCTACAAACTGGTGCAGTGGGATGAGGGTCAACAACTGATCGTTGAGCCAAATCCTTATTATTATGGTGAAAAGCCGCAATTCGATCGGGTTGTCTTCCTTTTCACCTCAGAGGATGCCGGATTCGCTGCCGCTAAGGCTGGACAAGTCCAGGTCGTGTCTGTTCCACCTGCGCTAGGAAAGCAAACGCTAGAGGGGATGCATGTCCTTCCGGTAAAGTCTATTGATAATCGCGGCATCATGTTCCCCTTTGTCCCCGATACGGGTGAGAAAACGGAGAAGGGTTACCCAATTGGCAACAATGTCACGGCCGATCTCGCCTTGCGACGGGCAATTAACTATGCAATTGACCGCAACGCTCTGGTGGAAGGAGTTTTGGAAGGCTTTGGCGCGCCAGCCTCCGGGCCAGCCGACTACGTCCCTTGGTGGGAGCCTGACTCGGCAATTCAGGATAACGATCTCCAAACCGCCAGAAGCATCTTGAGTGAGGCAGGTTGGCAAGACACGAACGGCGATGGTATCCTAGAGAAAGGGGATTTGCAAGCCAGTTTTACCCTCGTTTACCCAGCCTCGGATAGCACACGCCAATCGCTGGCGTTGGCTGTCGCCGATATGGTCAAGGCGGTGGGCATTCAGATCGAGTTGCGCGGTGCCAGTTGGGATGAGATCGAAACGCTGATGCACAGCAACGCAGTCCTTTTCGGTTGGGGTAGCCACGATCAAACCGAGATGTATAACCTCTACCACAGCTCTATGCGCGGCAATGGTTGGTATAACACTGGCTTCTACGCCAACGAACAAGTGGACAACTACCTTGACCTCGCAATGGGTGCCCCAAGCGAAGAAGAAGCCCTCGTCTATTGGCGAGCCGCCCAATGGGATAAAAAGGGCCTTGGCTTTACCACTAAAGGAGACGCAGCTTGGGCATGGTTGGTCAACCTAGAGCATGTTTATTTTGTCTCCGATTGTTTAGATGTGGGCAAACAACAGATTCAGCCGCACGGCCATGGCTGGCCGATCACCTTCAACATTTCCGAATGGAAATGGACCTGTCAATAATTCCCTCCCTTCCTTCCTTAGCGGGTCGTCTCTGAGAGACGACCCGCCCGATTCCGCTCAAGAGGTTTACCGATGAATCTCCTCCGATATTTGGGAAAGAAGTTGATACGTTTATTCCTCCTGTTGTTTACGATGTCGGTTTTATCTTTTACTTTGGTGAGCCTCTCGCCCATCGACCCTGTACAGGCTTATGTTGGCGCAGAAATGATGCGCATCGGGCCCGAGCAACGTGAGCGCATTGCCGAGCGCTGGGGGCTGAACGATCCGCCTGTAGAGCGCTACGTGCGGTGGTTGAGCAGTCTACTCAAAGGCGATTTGGGCACTTCGGCGATTTATAACCAACCCGTCAGCCAAGTGATCCGCCAGCGTTTTTTGACTTCCCTTGGTCTTATGGGCACGGCCTGGGTGCTTTCCGGAGTTTTTGGTTTTCTCCTCGGGGTGATTAGCGGAGCGAAGGAAGGTTCCTGGCTCGATCAAGCGATCCGCTTCTATGCCTATCTCTTAGCTTCAACGCCCACTTTTTGGCTTGCGCTTCTACTGCTGATCGTTTTTGCAGTCTCCTTAAAATGGGCGCCGATCTGCTGTGCGACCCCGCCGGGTGTTCTACCCGAACAAGTCACTCTTGCCCAACGGCTGCAACATCTTGCCCTACCAGCCCTCACCCTGAGCATTATCGGCATCGCCAATATCACCTTGCACACCCGCCAAAAGCTTGTCCAAGTCTTGAACAGCGATTACGTGCTTTTTGCCCGAGCGCAAGGAGAAAATCTATGGGGTATCCTCTGGCAACATGGCTTGCGCAACATCTCTTTACCGGCAATCACCCTGCAATTCGCTTCGATCAGCGAGTTGTTTGGGGGTTCGGTGTTAGCCGAGCAGGTCTTTGCTTATCCGGGCTTAGGGCAAGCAACAGTGCAAGCCGGTTTACGCAGCGATGTCCCTTTATTGCTTGGGATTGTCCTCTTTTCGACCATCTTTGTCTTCACCGGCAATACCCTTGCCGATATTTTCTATCATTTCATTGATCCTCGCATCCGTCTAGGAGTTGAATCGTGAACCTAGAAGCTTCACCACCGTTGAACCTTTGGAGTTCATTGAGCTTAACGCGAGATCGATACTTCAATCGCCGTCGCCAAACCCTGTTCTGGATCCTGTTTTGCACAATTGTTTTGATGGTGATCGCCCTTGGCAGTGGTCAAGCAACGGTTGCCAACCAGACCAACCTGAGCGAACGCAATCAAGCTCCTTCCTTAAGCCGTCCTTTTGGCACCGATTGGCTGGGGCGGGACATGCTGGTGCGCACTTGGTCTGGGCTTAGCCTGAGCCTGAGGGTCGGCTTTCTGGCAGCCCTTTTCAGCTCGCTGATCGCTTTATTGATCGGCTTGACCGCAGCCACGCTAGGGGGAGTCGTGGACGCTTTCTTCTCCTGGTGGATCGATGTCTTCCTCAGTTTGCCGCACATGGTTGTGCTGATCCTCTTAGCTTTTGTCAGCGGTGGAGGCTTGACCGGGGTGGTGATCTCGGTTGCGCTCACCCACTGGCCCTCCTTGGCGCGCGTGATCCGCGCTGAGGTTTACCAAGTGCGTTCCGCTGATTACGTGCAACTATCGGCAAAGTTTGGACGCTCACCCTTCTGGATTGCGCGCCATCACATTCTGCCGCACGTCTTCCCCCAATTTCTGGTGGGGTTGATCTTGCTCTTTCCTCATGCCATCTTGCACGAGGCCGGGATCACCTTCATCGGCATTGGATTATCCCCCCATCAGCCGGCTATCGGCATTATCCTCGCCGAATCGATGCGTCATCTTTCCACTGGCTACTGGTGGCTGGCAGTTTTACCCGGCGCAGCTTTGTTGGTGATGGTTAAGCTCTTCGACATCTTAGGGGAAAACGTGCGCGCCCTGTTGGACCCGCGCCTTGCACAGGAGTGAGGGCAATGCTCGAAGTGCACAGGCTATCCATTCACTTTCACCGTTATTCCAGAGGGTTGCATCGCACCGTGATTACGCCCGTGGTGGATTTGGACCTCAAGGTCAATGTCGGTGAGATCGTGGCAGTAGTTGGCTCTAGCGGTTCCGGCAAAAGCCTGCTTGTCCATGCCGTGCTAGGTATCCTCCCGACCAACGCTCGGGTAGAGGGAGAAATGTGGTTCAAAGGAGAGTTGCTAACCCCAGAACGACAAGCCAAAGCCCGTGGGCGCGAGATTGCTTTGATCCCTCAATCGGTAAGCTTTCTTGATCCGTTGATGCGAGTTGGCGCGCAAGTGCGTCGCGCCGCTCACTTGAGTGGCAAAAACCAACATTCCGTTGCGGCTCAACGCGCTATCTTCCAACGCTATCAACTTCCTCTCGAAGTCGAACGCTGGTATCCCTTTCAGTTGTCAGGCGGCATGGCGCGGCGCACGTTGGTCTCGATGGCCGTGGTCGGCGAAGCCGAGTTAATCTTAGCCGACGAACCGACTCCCGGCTTGCACCCTGAAGTCATCCGTGAGACGTTAAGCCACTTGCGCCAACTTGCTGATGAGGGGCGCGGGGTAGTGCTGATCACGCACGACATCCAATCCGCTTTACAGATCGCCGATCAAATTGCGGTCTTCTACGCCGGCACGACGGTAGAAATCGCCCCGGTCTCCGCCTTCGCCGGCAAGGGAGAGGGATTGCTTCACCCTTATACCCAGTCCCTGTGGCGCTCTTTGCCTCAAAATGAGTTTGTCGCATTGCCCGGCATGCAGCCTTCCCCACAAGATTTACCCCAGGGCTGTTTGTTCGCGCCGCGTTGCCCTCTCGCCACGCCGGAATGCACCGCCGAACGTCCGGCCATGCGCTCCATCGCCAAAAATCAAGTGAGGTGCATCCATGCTCAAGGCTGAACGAGTCTCTTTTCGCTATCGTCCTGACCGACCGTGGATTTTGCAAGATGTATCCGTTTTCATTTTGCCCGGCGAGCGGGTTGGCATTTATGGGCCGAGCGGTTGTGGCAAAACCACGTTAGGGCGCGTCTTAGCGGGTTATCTCCAACCACTCAGCGGGCGGGTAAAGCTGGATGGAAAACCGCTCCCCAAAAAGGGCTATTGCGCGGTGCAGATGATCTTTCAACATCCCGAATTGGCGATCAACCCGCGCTGGCCGATCGGCAAATCCCTGTGTGAAGCCTATCAGCCGCCGGCCGATTTGCTGGAGTTGTTCAGCCTTGATCCGCATTGGTTTGAACGCTTCCCGCACGAGTTAAGCAACGGCGAATTACAACGGGTTGCCGTTGCTCGCGCCCTCAGCCCGCAAACCCGCTATTTGATCGCCGACGAGATGACGACCATGCTGGATGCCAACACCCAAGCCCAAATCTGGCAAGCGCTTCTGGATGTTGCGCAGCAACGTGAGTTGGGTATGCTCGTTATCAGCCATGAACTGCCCCTGCTCGAACGGGTTTGCACGCGTATCGTTGAGTTTTCGTCCATAGGGCAACAAATTGCCTTTCAGGGTCAACGCTCATAAGGGCAAAGGGAGCATCTCCCCTCTCCCGCTGGGAGAGGGGCCTGGAGGAGGAATCCTTCAAGCGGACTGCATCCGCAAGGAAGCGATCATCAAAAGAATAGAATATTGAGGAGCCCTGGCAGACGATGCCAAAAGGAGCTCAAACCGTCCTTGGATACCGTATAATAGGGCTGACGATTTTCAGCTTGTTGTGATTCGAGGATGCTATGCCATCGCTTTTCTTCCAGGGTGTTCTCAAGCAGCCCGAGACCGTCGCAAAATGGACGTATGTCGAGATTCCTCTCGATCTGAGCGCAATTTTTGGTAAGAAAGGTCAAATCACCGTGCGTGGCACCCTAAACGGAGTGCCGTTTCGCAGCAAAGCGCTGCCGCATGGGGATGGCACGCACTATCTGGTGGTCAGCCATGCCACGCGGGTGGCGGCGGGAGTGGTGGTGGGCGATACAGTGCAAGTCAGCTTGGAGGCTGACCGTGAAGTGCGTCAGATTATCCCACCGCCGGATCTTGCCCAAGCCCTCGAAGCCAACCCGGTCGCCAAGCAAGCCTTTGAAGCCCTCGCCTACACTTACCGTAAAGAATATGTCGAATGGATCGAGAGTGCCAAAAAAGAAGAAGACCGTCGGGCGCGCATCCAACGCGCCGTTGAACTGCTGCTGCAAAACCTAAGCCTGAACGGATAAAAATAGCCGTAACCGTTCAGCCTGCGCCAAATCCCATAGATAACACAGAGACTGCAGGTGACGCAGATTTTTCAGGTCAATTCAAAAAGTGACAAAACTCTGTGACTTCGTGTCCGCGTGTTTCAAAATTGCTGATCTGCAGTATCTGATCGTTATGCCTTCAATTCCACGCTCATAACTCCGCTGTTAGGAGTGCCTTTGCTCGCTCCAATTGGCGTTGGACGGCTTCAGGAGCTGTTCCGCCTTCGGCGCGACGACGGCTGACACTGCGCAGGGAGTCGAAGACGGCATAGAGATCAGGCTCAAAAAGGGGCGTGATCGCCCGATAAGCTTCGAGGGGCAAACGGTCTAAGGAGAGACCCAGTTCTTCGGCTACTCGCACAGCCCTGCCAACCCATTCATGGGCTTGGCGGAAAGGAACTCCCTTTTCGACCAGATAATCGGCTAGGTCGGTGGCAAATAGAGCCGGGTCTAGGGCAGCCGCTAACTTCTCTTGGTTGACCTGTAAGGTGGCAAGGGCGCCGCCTAAGGCCGGCAGCAATTCCATCAGCGTATCGTAGGCGGCAAAAACCGGCGGCTTGTCTTCCTGCAGGTCTTTGTCATACGTGGATGGCAAACCCTTCAGCGTGGTCAACCATCCGGTCAGCAATCCGACCAGTTTACCGGCTTTGGCGCGACCCAATTCGAACAAATCGGGGTTCTTTTTCTGGGGCATCAGGCTGGATCCGGTCGAGTAGGCATCCGCTAAAGTAAAGAAGCCGAACTCGGCGCTGGTGAAGATGACCAAGCTCTCGCACAAACGGGAAAGGTGCAAGCCGATCAGGCTGGCGCAGAAGAGGAATTCGGCGGCAAAATCGCGATCGGAGACGCCGTCAATGCTGTTAGCGCAGGGGGCTTCAAAGCCTAATTCGGCGGCGAGGGCTTGGCGGTCAATGGGGAAGGGCGCGCCGGCCAGTGCACCGCTGCCCAAGGGCAAGAGCGCTGTGCGCTTGCGCAGATCGAGCAGTCGTTCGCGGTCACGTTGGAGGGGCCAAAAATGCGCCAACCACCAATGGCTGAGCAAGATCGGTTGGGCACGTTGCAAATGGGTGTAACCCGGCAAGACGAGAGTCCCATCCCGTTCGGCGCGCTCGACCAAAACCGCTTGAACATCGCGCAGCACGTTGCTAACCCGCTCAATGGCTGCCAGCACCCACAAGCGGAAATCGGTCGCCACCTGATCGTTGCGGCTGCGCCCCGTATGCAACTTTCCTGCAGTTTCACCGATTCGTTCGGTCAGCCGGCGTTCGACTGCGGTGTGAATGTCCTCATCGCTGGGTTGGAATTGGAACCTTCCTTGCTGAAACTCCTCTAAGATGGCGCGCAAAGCAGTTTGAATTTGGTCGTTCTCTTCGGGCGTGAGCAAACCGATTCTGGTCAGGGCATTTGCCCACGCCTGACTGCCACGCACATCTTGCTCGGCAAGTCGTTGGTCAAAGCTAAGCGAGGCGTTGAGCTGCCACGCCGAACGTTCCACAGGATCGCGAAAGCGGCCGCCCCACAAGGCCATGGTCCTTCTCCTTAATCACGCTTAAAGCGGGAATAATCCGGTTGGGGCATATCCAAACCTGAAACGGGCAGACCGTTCAACGCTCGCACCTTAAGCGGTAAACCGAACAAACGGATAAAGCCTTGCGCATCGGTCTGGTTGTAGACATCCTCTTGCCCAAAGGTGGCAAAATCTTCGCGGTAGAGGCTGAAGGGGCTCTTTCGCCCTGCCACCAAGATGTTCCCTTTATAGAGTTTCAAGCGCACTTCACCTGTCACGGGTCCTTGCGTGCTATCTACAAAGGCATCTAAAGCCTCGCGCAAAGGCGAGAACCATTGCCCATTGTACACCAACTCGGCGTATTTCAGCGCGACAAGGTCTTTGAAGTGCAGGGTTTCCTTATCGAGCGTGAGCGCTTCTAACTCGCGATGGGCAGCGAGCAAGATAGTGCCGCCTGGCGTTTCATAGACGCCGCGCGATTTCATCCCAACCAGGCGATTTTCGACCAGATCGGCGCGCCCGATGCCATGCTTACCGCCTAAACGATTCAAGTGCTCAATCATAGTGGCTGGAGAAAGCCTTTGCCCATTTAGGGAGACTGGTGTACCACTCTCAAAACCGATCTCAATTCGTTCAGGCTGGTCTGGCGCATTTTGGGGCGAGACGCTTAGTTGGAACATCTCTTCCTCGGGTTCGTTCCAAGGATCCTCTAACGGCCCGCCCTCATGCGAAAGATGCCACAGGTTCCCATCGCGGCTGAAGATGGACTTCAACGAGGCTTTAATGGGCACATTGTGTTTTTGGGCGTAGGCGATAGCGTCCTCTCGCGAACGGATGTCCCACTCTCGCCAGGGCGCAATCACCTTCAAGCGCGGGTCGAGAGCCATATAGGTCAATTCAAAGCGCACTTGGTCGTTGCCCTTGCCGGTTGCTCCGTGGGCGACAGCATCGGCGCCGACCTGATGGGCGACCTCCACCTGATGCTTGGCGATCAGCGGGCGGGCAATCGAGGTGCCGAGCAGATATTTGCGTTCGTAGATGGCGCCAGCCCGCAAGAGACGGAAGAGGTAATCGCGGGCGAATTCCTCGCGCAAATCGCGCACGATCAATTGGCTGGCGCCACTTGCCAACGCCTTTGCCTCTAAGCTTGCCAATTCCTCGCCCTGCCCCACATCAGCGGTGAAGCAGACCACTTCACAACCGTAATTCTCCTTGAGCCACGGGACGATGACGGAGGTGTCTAAACCTCCTGAGTAGGCTAAAACGACTTTTTGAACGGTGGGTTTGATCATCTGGTGCTCCTTATCCGAGAATTGAATAAACAAAACGAGCCCTTGGGGAAGGAGGGCTCGTTCTTAGCGTAAGATGAGCGAACTTATCGCCTGCTTATGCCGACCAAAGCGCGTTTCCCTTCCTTCCCTGGGCAGGGCCGGAAGCGACGACGCATGCGGGTGGGCAAAGCAAAGCACCGAATCATTGCTCGCAGTTTACCATAAGAGCTTGCGTGCGTCAATTGTCAATCGTAATTGTGTGCACTAAAAAGTTGTTGGCAACATTGCTTTGTAGGACAACTCAATGAGTTGTCCTACAACTTTTGCGTGGACACTCGTAATTCGTAATTATAGACCGTGGATCGAAATCGGTTCGGTACAGGCTATTCAGTGGAGCATAGGCTTCAGCTTGCACGGGAACATAAGCTTTAGCTCGTGCAAACGATACACGGGCTGAAGCCCATGTTACGGAAACCGTTTGGCATAGGCTTCAGCTTGCACAGGAACATAAGCTTCAGCTTGTGCAAACGATACACGGGCTGAAGCCCATGTTACGGAAACCGTTTGGCATAGGTTATTCAGCGGAGAATAGGCTTTAGCTTGTGTAAACGGCACCCGGGCCGACTGGTGACTGTTAAAAAAATGGTAAAAAATGGGGTTTCGTAGTATTGCCAGGGCGATTAGCGAATCGCTGCGGCAATAAAACCCTCTGGAAGGTGACCGTCATCTTGGTAAGAACCAGCTCATCTGGTTCACACGGTGGGAAGGCAGGCCGCGTCTGCCAGGGAGCGTTGCAGATGACAGTCACCCACTGGCGAACGTCAGCCGCTTGATTGCTGATTGTGGCAATCACTTGGATCAAGGCTTGGATTGATCCAATCGGGTGACGCAAGCTCAAGGAGAAGCGCCCAAGCTGCCCATTCGAGCGCCTTGTGGATGACGATTTACCCATCTTGAAACAGTCACCTAGAATCCACAAAAACATGACATATGTCATATAAAAAATATGACATATGTCATTTGACTGTGATCGACAAATTCGGTAACGTAGTAATCGTTGTGGTCTGACCACCTGACCTCAGTCCATTAGACCGAGTTGCATCCAAAATATGGTAATGGAAAGCTCCTTCATCCCTCAAGAGTTACTGTCTCCCATACGGCAGCAAAAAGTCTATTTACAAATTGTCAAACAATTTATCGAACTGATTGAAAAAGGGGAGTTTAGCGCCGGAATGCAGTTGCCGCCCGAACGGGAATTAGCGCGCCGCTTGGGTGTGAGCCGAGCTTCCCTGCGAGAGGCGTTAACCGTTCTGCAGATGATGGGATTAGTTGAAACGGTTGCCGGACAAGGTACTTTCTTAACCGGCAAATCCGCTGCTTCCGTCAAATATTCGCTTGATTCAATCAGCGTTGGTGAGAGCCCCTTTGTCATTATTCAAGCTCGTAAAACTGTTGAACCTTCGATTGCGTCTTTTGCGGCTCTTCATCGTAGCGAGGCTTCACTCAAAAAAATCACCGAGATTCTTGACTGGGTCGAATCGGATCATTCAAAGGATCGAATTTTGGGCAATATTTTCAGCGAGGGAGATCGACAATTTCACCTTGAGATCGCCAAGGCTACTGAAAATCCGATTTTGATCAGCATTCAGGAAATATTTCATTCTCTAATGGGACAGGATTTATGGCTCACCATGATGAGGCATACCAGTTTTGCTACGATTGGTCGTTGGGAAGAGGCGTACCAAGAGCACCACATGATCCTTGAGGCAATCCGCCAGCGCGATGCACGTGCAGCAGCTCATTGTGCACGAGCTCATCTACAAAGAGTTGAGAAGATCATGATTGAGGCGGATCTGATCCCCAATATCCCACCCAACAAGGACACGGAAGGCATAGATAATCATCTGTCGTCCGAAAGGAGAGGACATCGATGAGGTTTACACGGATCGTCTCTGCGATCGACTCCCATACCGAAGGGGAGCCAGCCCGAGTGGTAATCGGCGGGGTTCCGGTAATTCCCGGCAACAGTTTTCAAGAAAAATGGGAATGGGCAAAGAAAAACTTGGATGGGCTGCGCAAGATGCTCATGTTCGAACCGCGCGGCAGCAGTATCATGTCCGGCAGCATTCTAACTGCGCCCTGCACCCCCGGTGCAGACATCGGCGTGATTTACATCGAGGTCAGCGGTTTTCTGCCCATGTGTGGACACGGTACCATTGCCACCTGCACGGTCTTGGTAGAAGCCGGTTTGGTGCCGGTGACAGAGCCAGTCACCGAATTGACCTTGGATACACCGGCTGGTCTGGTCAAAGCCAAGATCAACGTCGAGAATGGTGTTGCCAAAGACGTCACGATCCAAAATGTGCCCTCTTTCCTCTATAAATCCGATTTGATTGTAGATGTACCCGAGTTGGGCAAGGTTAAGTTGGATATTGCCTACGGGGGCAATTTCTACGCTATCGTACCAGCCGAGGCGGTTGGTTTAGAATTAGGGCCCGCTTCTGCCAAGGAGATCGTGCGCAAAGGCTCCTTGATTCGCGAGGCAATCTTTGAGCAGGTGGAAGTGGTTCATCCACTTTATCCTTCCATTAACCGATGCACGCATGTTCGTTTTATCTCTTCCTCCCCCAATCCCAAGGTAACGACCCGCAATGCAGTGCTTTACTCCGTCGAAGGCATAGACCGCTCTCCGTGTGGCACCGGCACCAGCGCCGAGATGGCATTTCGCTACGCCAAGGGCATGCAAAAACTACATGAGGAGTTCGTCAGCGAAAGCATCATTGGCAGCCTCTTCTACGGCACTTTGGTGGAGGAGACACAGGTCGGGCCTTATGTAGCCGTTGTGCCGACCATTCGCGGCAGCGCTTATATTTCCGGCATCCAGCAATTCGTGCTCGACCCGCGTGACCCCTGGCCGGAGGGTTTCTACTTGGGCGAGAGCAGCAAATGGGGTGCAGAGTTTTAGCTGTCTGATCA
>CALFWB010000107.1 GCA_937928795.1 uncultured Anaerolineales bacterium | reverse complement strand
GTCCCTTTGCCCAAATCCTTGACCAAGGTCTTACAGGCTAAGCGGTTCATGCCGTTGATGCGCATCGCATCCGAGCCGCAGATGCCGTGCGCGCAAGAGCGGCGGAAAGCTAGGCTACCATCTTGATAGCCTTTGATCTTTTCCAGCAAATCTAAGACGCGATCGGTCGGCTCGGCTTCGACGCGAAAGGTTTGATAGTGGGGGCGCCGATCGGTTTCTGGGTTGAAGCGCAGAATTTTGACTTTGACTTCCATGGCTACCTCGCTTAGTAAGTCCGTTCCTTGGGCGGATATTTGGTGATGACGACCGGTTTATAGCGCAGCTTCACCTCGCCATCCTCTTGCAGCCAGGCGAGGGTATGTTTGAGCCAGTTCTTGTCATCCCGCTTGGGATAATCCTCGCGCGCGTGGGCGCCGCGGCTCTCCTTGCGGGCTAAGGCAGAGACGGTGGTCACGATGGCGAGATCGAGCAAATTACCAATTTCCCAGGCGTTCAGCAGCTCCGTGTTGAACAATTTGCCGCAATCATCCAGCTTCAGATTGCGATAGCGCTCCTTGAGTTCGTGCAGTTTATCGAGGGCTTGCTGCATCCCTTCGGCGGTGCGGAAGACGCCCACATGCTCCATCATAACCTCTTTCATCTCTTCAGCAATCGCCGAAACACGTTCACCTTCGCCCTTGCAGCGGCGCAGGCTGTCCAATTGTTCAAGGGCAAAGTCGGCTACATCTTTGGGCAAGGTATGAAACTGGGTTTGACAAGCATATTCGGCAGCCCGCAAGCCGGCGTGTTTGCCGAAGACCAGCAAGTCTAACAACGAATTGGTCCCTAAACGATTAGCGCCATGCACAGAAACACAAGCGGTCTCGCCAGCAGCATATAAGCCCGGCAACACTTTGTTCTTTTCATCGATCACCACCTCGCCGAAGCGATTGGTTGGGATGCCGCCCATGGCATAGTGGGCGGTGGGTTGCACCGGCATGGGTTGTTGGATGGGATCGATGCCCAAATAGGTACGACAGAAATCAATGATGTCGGGCAATTTGGAGAGCAATTCTTCAGTTGTCACCCGATACGGAGAGCCATCCGGGCGAGTGCGCCCATCGAGAGCAGCAAATTTGTTGACCGTTTCGGGACGCACATCTAGGTACAAGTAATCTTTCCCATCAATGCCGCGCCCTTCGCGCAGTTCAAGATACATGGCGCGGCTGACCACATCCCTTGACGCTAAGTCCTTGACGCGCGGCGCATAGCGCTCCATAAAGCGCTCGCCCTGCCCATTGATCAGCACACCGCCTTCACCGCGCACCCCTTCGGTGATCAGAATACCTAGTTTGTAAATCCCAGTCGGATGAAATTGGAAGAACTCCATATCCTCGGCCGGAATGCCGCGTCGTAGGGCAATGGCAATGCCATCACCCGTCATGGCATAAGCGTTAGAGGTAATCTTCCAAATCCGCCCGTGTCCGCCAGTGGCGAGAACGACAGCGTTAGCGTGGAAAACGTGGATTTCACTGGTGGCCAGTTCGATTGCTACCACGCCTTGCGCAACGCCATTGACCAAAATCAAGTCCAAGACCTGAAATTCATCGAAAAAAGTGACGTTGTTCTTGATACATTGCTGGTATAGCGTTTGAAGGATCATGTGGCCCGTGCGGTCGGCGGCGTAGCAAGAGCGCCGCACGGGTTTGCCGGTCAGGTTGTTGGTGTGTCCACCAAAGGGACGTTGGGCAATCCGTCCATCGGGCGTGCGCGAGAAGGGCAAGCCCATGTGCTCTAGCTCATATACGGCGCGCACGGCTTCGTTGCACATAAACTCAATCGCATCTTGGTCGCCGAGGTAATCGCTTCCCTTAACGGTATCAAAGGTATGCCATTCGGGATGGTCTTCTTCCAGATTGCCGAGGGCTGCCCCCACACCGCCTTGCGCTGTGCCGGTGTGTGAACGGGTGGGATATAATTTGCTAATGACGGCGGTGGTGGCGGTCTTAGAGGCATACAAAGCTGCCATCAAACCCGCTCCACCGGCTCCGACAACCACAACATCGTATTGGTGAGTTCTCATCCGTTGCTCTCCTGCTCAGTTCTAGGAAGCCAGAATTACAAAGACAGCCATAATCATGAAGAACAACCAGACCAAGAAGATCAAGCCACGCAACATGGGCTGCCAGATCGTATTGCCGATGTAATCCTCAATCACCACACGTAAGCCATTAAAGCCATGCGAGATGCCAAAGAAGGCGATCACGATCTGCATGATCTGCCAATAAGCGTTTGCCCAGCCTTGGGTGACATCGGGGATGTCACTATTGACCACGTGATTCGGGTTAGGAAAAAATGTCCAGCGGGCTAGAGTGGGCATATCCAAAAGCTCGCGCCCGCCCATGATGAACGCCATCACCAAACCCACTGCCCCCATGAAGAGCAACGCCAAACCCGAGATACGGGTGAACATCCACATGATGTATTCAAAGCTCATGGACGGCTGGGGAACCGTTCTACTACGCATTGCTTGCCTCCTTTCACTCGCCGCTCAGAATGCGAGCCACGATGAAAAACACCGCCAAGCCATAGAGTGGGATAAAAACGATCCACTGCAACCAGGTGACTTCCCGTTGATACTCCAACAACTTGGGGAAGGTATCTAAGAGGATAATTCGCAAGCCATTCAAGGCGTGAAAAATGACCAAAAAGTAAAGCGGGGCTTGAAAATAGGGTGACTCATAGACGATATTGATGGCTGTGCCGACATCGCTGCCGAACTGTTGGGTTAGAAACGAAGCAAAAACGTGCATACCAACGAAGAGAACCATTGCCAATCCCCCGATGCGATGCAACAACCAAGCGATCATGGTACCGCCGCCGCGGTAGCGCCACCCTTGCCACCAAGTTTGAGGTTTCACCGCCATCTTTCGCTCCTTTTTACTGCTTAATTCGTCTTAATTCTACTTGAAATTGACTGCATTTAAGGTATTATTCCTCTATGATGGATGTCACCGATTTTTTTATGTCACTTCTCGACTTGTGAATCATCCTATATCTTTGATAAAATATGTCAGAATAATTTGTTAAATACAGCACAAATGAGGAAATGTTATGCCTAATTCGCCGAAGATGACCCGCCGTCAATTCGTTACCGTGATTGGAGCAGGGCTGAGCGCCATCATGGGCACCATTGTCGGCCTACCGGCTATTGGCTATTTGCTCTCGCCCGCTCTGGAAAAACAGAAAGGGGAAAGTTGGATTCCCCTGGGCGCGCTGGAGAAATACCCCCTCAATCAACCCACCTTGTTTACCTTTACCCGCGCCAAAAAGCATGGTTGGGAAAAAACCGTAACCAGTTATGGCGTTTTTGTTCTGCGCACCTCAGAAACGCAAGTGCGCGTGTTTTCAAATGTATGCACGCATTTGAGCTGTCGCGTCAATTGGAAAGAAGAAGTGCAAGAATACGTGTGTCCCTGCCACGATGGCCATTTTGCCATCGATGGCGCAATCGTTTCTGGACCGCAGCCGCGCCCGCTGGATGAGTATCAGACCAAAATTGAAGACGGAAATCTGTTTATCTTTCTTAAGGAAGCTTGAGCATGTTTCAACGATTGTTTCAATGGCTAGATGAACGACTCGGGTTGACCTCGATTCATGATGTGGTCTTGGATCGCAAAGTGCCAAAGGTCAATTGGTGGTTTACGCTGGGGAGTGCCAGTCTTTTCCTGTTCCTGCTGCAAGGGGTCACCGGCATCTTTTTGACCGTTTATTATGTCCCCTCTCCGGATCATGCCTACGACAGCGTACAATACATCATGAACGAAGTGCGCTTTGGTTGGTTAATCCGCGGCATTCACCATTGGGGAGCAACCCTAATGGTGCTGGTCGTTTTTATTCACATGCTGAGGACTTTCTTTTACGCAGCTTATAAGTACCCGCGTGAGCTGACCTGGCTGAGCGGAGTCGTCTTATTGCTTGCGACGCTCGGCATGGGCTTCACCGGCTATCTGTTGCCGTGGAACCAACGCGCTTATTGGGCAACCACTGTGGGCACTGAGATTCCGGGCACAATCCCCCTGATTGGTCCTTTCGTTACCAGTGTTCTGCGTGGGGGTGCCGACCTGAGCGCCCTAACACTGGCCCGATTCTTCGCCGTCCACATTTGGTTCTTGCCGGCCGTTATCGCCGCCACGATTGGATTGCATCTCTATCTTGTGATTCGCTTGGGAATCTCACATATTCCCGATGAGAATGATTGAATGGCTTGCTGTAGGAGGAGTTGGAGGTCGGGAGAGTCCATCACATAGAGGATAAACCATGAACGAAGAGATTAGGCAACGCTATAAAGAAAAATATACGCTCGCAAAACAAAAAGGGGTCAAGTTCTTCCCCGACATCATTTATAAAGACTTGCTGGTTGCGTTTGGGCTTTTCGTTTTGCTGATCGGCTTGGCGGTTTTTGTCGGCGTACCCAACGAGCCAAAAGCTGATCCCAACGACACCTCTTACATTCCTCGCCCGGAGTGGTATTTTCTCTTCTTGTTTCAGTTGCTCAAATATTTTCCCGGTCAAATTGAGTGGATTGGCACGGCAGTTATCCCTGGTCTGGCTGTGCTGACCTTATTTCTTCTTCCTTTCATTGACCGGAACCCGCACCGCCATTGGTCAAGGCGCAAAGTTGCCTTGAGCATCATGGGAACGATTGTAACCGGGATGGTCGTTCTAACCATCCTTGCTGCGGTCACCACGCCGCCGCAAGCTGAGGTGGCAGCAGCGACAACGATCAGCGAAAAAATGGCTTTAGGCGAAGAACTCTACGGCTTGCATTGTGTCGAATGTCACGGCGCTGACGGTGAGGGCGGAGAGATCACCAGTGTAGCAGGCTTAGAGGGAGTGGTCTTGAAGCCGATCAACGACCAAGATGTCATGTACCCGTTTAGTGATGATACCCTGTATAACATTATTGCCATGGGGCAACCAGTGCAGGGAATGCCACCTTTTGGGCGAGCCTATGGTGGCGAGCTTAGCCCAACCGAAATTGAGGCAATTGTGACCTTTATGCGCTACTCTTGGGACGATCGCGCCGAGCTGCCCGAAGAAGCAACCGTGGCAGCCGCCATGCCCACCCTCAAAGAAGACGAGGTGCCGTCGTATGATGTGCATGTAGCCCCGATCTTCAAGCGCTATTGTGTCTCTTGTCATGTGCCGGGCAAAAAGAACAACAATTACCTGATGCGCACTTACGAAGAGGTAATGCAGAGCGGCGATCACGCTCCAAATATCATCCCCGGTGACTTGGGCTCGAACCTGATTCGCATGGTGCATCGCGAAGAAATCGAAGCCGGCGGACCGATGCCGCCGACCAAAGCCTTGAAACCTGAGTTGGTCGAAATCCTTGAGCGTTGGGTGTTGGGTGGTGCGCCGCAAACCGCCGAGCAAGCTGCCCAAGCCTCAGCCGGCAGTGGGCAAGCTCCGGCTGTCGAGATGCCCACCGAGGCGCCGCAAAGCGAAGCGGCCCCCCCTGTTCTCCCGCCTACGCCAACAGCAACCCCAGCTTCCAGTTCAAGCACAGACGGTGCGTTGCAGGCGATCCAAACCCTGCGCTCTATCTTAGGTTTGCCAAATTTGCCCCTAGAATATGCTGGCGAAGACCGAATGATCAACTCGCCGGACGGCGCTTTGCGGGTGCCGATTTACACCGACCCTGAAGGGCGACGCTACGCTTACGATCCCATGAGCGGACAAGTGGTCGAGGTCGATGGGCGAGAGACCCTCTCATTGTTACCCGCAACCACAGCGCCCCTAGCTTCCGCAGACTTGCGGGCTAAAGCCCAAGCGATAGCTAACGTAGCGCTCCCGAATTTTACCCAACGGGCAAGTTCACTCACCTACGAGGAAGGGAATAAAGGCAAATTTTACTTCTTCACTTGGCGGGA
>CALFWB010000106.1 GCA_937928795.1 uncultured Anaerolineales bacterium | reverse complement strand
CTGAGTGATCTTGTATTTGGGGTAAAGGTGTCCAATCCGTTTTTCCGCCTCGTCACGCATCCACTTGCCGTAGTAGCGCACATCCTCCGCCAGTCCGGCGGCGCCTTTCCATTCCTTCTGCCAGAAGGAGAGTTGCGCCTTCGTTGCCCTCACCCCTGGCGTCTCTTCCGCAAGGGGGAGAGGGGGGTGATGCCTTCACCCCCGGTGTCTCTTCCGCAGGGGGAGAGGGGTGGGTTGCCCTCACCCCCGGCCCCTCTGAGGAGACCCTCACCCCCGACCCCTCTCCCTTTATGGGTGAGGGGTGAGACTCCCTTCCCCCCCGTGGGGGAAGGGCTGGGGATGGGGGGGCAAAGTGTTGAAACGCAACGCGAGCATCTTCCAGCACGCGCGCATGCGCCTCTTGCGCTAGGTCGCCGAAGGTGGTCAGGACGGTCAGTTGGCGGGGGGTGAACAGTGCTCGATAAGCCGCACCAAGCAGATTTTCGTAACATAGGCTTCAGCCTGTTTATGGTTTGCACAAGTGAGATTTATGCTACCTTTGCATGATATTCCCATATCGGATGTCTAAAGCCAGCGTTTTCAGTCTAAATTTAGAATGACTGTCTCCTAACAGCGTTCATCAAAATGACGAATCCGAACTCGCGATTCAGAATCTTGAAAAGCCCAAAATCTCCTCTCTAACGGACTATAACAAAATCCAAATTTCAGGGTATAATTATCGTTAGTCGGGGATGATAGGCTTCGACGGGAGAGGCTGGCCCCGAACTGCGAGCCGAGAGGCGCCGAACTCGATAAATCAGCGCAAACAAAAAGTGCCAATCGCACATCCTATGCTGCTCTTCCGCTCGCTGCATAATCGAGTGGAAAGCAATTGGCCTTCGCAGTAAGGCCACGTTCACCTACCCCGTCCTCCAGCCGGAGGTAGAGTGGGCGTAACAAAGCTGGAGTGCCGCACAGGAGGCAACTAAATGTGCGAAAGAGAAGCTTTCGGGCTTCAGTTGCTGGTCGGTCTATCCCTTGTCCCTTGAGGATAGCCCGATGAGAGGATCAAGGGTCTACGCTCGTAGATGTTCGAGGGACGAATCTTTCGGACGCGGGTTCGATTCCCGCCATCTCCACTTTTTTGTTTTAATCGACCGTAAGAACTAACCCCTTCAGATAAACCCCTTCAGGAAAACTTAAACTTGTTGGATGATCGGATGCTTGGTGAAGGTATTCTAAAATCTTTACCTGCCGCTTGGCATCCAAGGCCGCCCCAAATACGATCTTCTGAAACAAATCCAAACTGACCCCACCAGAACACGAGAAAGTCACCAAGATTCCTCCCTCTCCTAGCAGTTTGAGGGCTAGCAAATTGATGTCCTTGTAGCCGCGACTAGCTTTCGCAACATGTGCAATGGTCGGTGCAAACTTAGGTGGGTCTAAAATGATCATGTCAAAAGTTCTCCCCCGATCTCGAAATTCGCGTAACTTCTGGAAAACATCTCCCCGAATCACTTGCACCTTTTCCGTTGAGATCTGGTTTATGGCAAGATTTCTTTTCATTAAGGAAAGCGCTTCTTCAGATTCTTCAATACAAGTCACCTGTTTTGCGCCGCCTTCTAGGCTAGGTATCGTCATACCACCGCTATAGGAAAAGCAATCCAGAACCTCTTTGTCCTTTACATAATGCATGACCCGACAACGGTTAGCTTTCTGATCCAAATAAAAACCGGTTTTGTGCCCGTTGCAAAGATCGACTTCATAGGGAATAGCGTTTTCAATGATCCGCACGGTTGGCAGCGGTTGCACCCCAACCAGCACACCCTTTTGCTCCTCAAGTCCCTCGATTCTTCTGGCTTCACCATCCGATCGTTCATATACGTTGGATAAACGAGTCAAAGCAACCAATTCTTGAACAATTAACGCTTTTCTAACCTCAACCCCCCAAGTCAGCAATTGCACAACCAAAAAGGTATCATATCGGTCAACGATTAACCCGGGTAAGCCATCGGACTCGGCGTGAACCAATCGCATACAATTCGTTTCGCGAGAAGATACGTAAGATTCTCGCAAAAGGATCGCCCTGCGTAATCGATCTCGAATTAACTCTTGACCAATCGGTTCATCTTTATTCCAACTCCAAATACGAATGCGAATTTGCGATTGAGGGCTATACGTTCCCCATGCCAGCCAATCCCCCTGAGAGGAGATGACTTCTACAGCATCCCCCGCATTGACCTCACCCTCTATGCGCTGAACAGCATTAGCAAAGACCCACGGATGGAGGCGCAGAACGGATTTTTCCTTACCCGCCTTCAAGAAAACCCTTGCCGTATTTTTCACCCTGGGAGTACTCCAACTTCTCTTCCCGCTTCGCTCAGCAAATCCATTGCCTGTTGAATTTCTTCGGGTTCATGCGCTGCTGTGACTGTTGCCCTGAGGCGGGCTAAACCGGGTGGCACGGCTGGTGAAACAACCGGTAAGACAAATAGTCCTTTTCTTTGGGCTGCACGTGTCATCCCAAATGCAGCCTCATCTGACCCGCATAAGATCGGCACAATAGCGGTTTCGGTCAGCATGGTGTCAAATCCTCTTTGCTTAAGTCCATTGATAAATAAATGCGCGTTCTCTCTCAGTTTCTTAACTCGCCAAGGTTCCTCGAGAATGACCTCAAAAGCCGCCTTTGCTGCCGCAGCTTGAGCTGGTGGCAAAGCTGCAGAGAAAATATAAGCCCGGCTGGCGTGGCGCAAATAGCGAATTAGATCTCTATTTCCGGCAATATATCCTCCCACCGAGGGAATGGTCTTGCTGAGCGTCCCCATCTTGATATCAATTGTATCAAGCATACCAAAATGCTCTTCAATTCCCGTTCCCCGTTCCCCGAGCACGCCAACCGAATGAGCTTCATCGATCATCAGCCAAGCCCGATATTTTTTGCACAACTCAACCATCCTCGGAAAATCAATCACATCGCCATCCATACTAAAAACGGCATCAGCGATTACCAATTTTGCACATCCATCTGGCACTTGTTTCAAGCGGTTTTCCAGTGCTTCCATATCGTTGTGCTGAAAGCGCAGGAACTTCGCTCCCGACATCAAGCAGCCATCGACAATGCTGGCATGATTGAGTTTATCCGAAATGATATAGTCCCCACGCCCAACTAAGGTTGAGACAACCGTGAGATTTGTCACATAGCCCGACGAGAAGGTAATCGCATCTTCAGTGTGCTTAAAGGCCGCAATGGTCTCCTCCAGTTCTCGATGTAGGGTAAGCGTACCGGCTAAGGTTCTCACCCCATGGGTGCCTGTTCCATATCGTCCAATAGCCTGTTGAGCTGCTTGGTTGATCTTAGGATGACCAACCAGCCCCAAATAAGAATAAGAGGCATACATCCCCATTTCACGCCCATTGACCAACACCCTTGAGCCCCCGCGCAATTCCTGAACTGGTTGATTGTAAAAATACAGGTCTTGTTGACAAATGCTCTCCACCCGTCGGTTCATTGTCTCGATCCGTTTTCGAATTGAGTCGATGATTTGATCGGCCATTTGCACTCCTTTCTCTCTGTAGCCCTTCTCCCATAGAAATAAACTGGTTGCTTTTCTACTTTTCCGCCATCTCTAAGAATTGCGCCTCGTCAAGAACGGGGATATTCAACGCCCGCGCCTTTTCAAGCTTTGAACCCGGATTCTGTCCTACCAGAACGTAATCAGTTTTTTTACTGACCGATTCGGTCACCCTGCCACCTCGCTTCTCGATAAATTCTTTTACCTCCTCACGGGTAAACCTCTGCAATCCCCCTGTCACCACAAAGGTCTTTCCAGCAAAGACTTGCTTTATCTCATCTTGTTTGATTTCCTCCTCTACAGGCCAAACTCCTGCAGAGCGCAATTTTGCAAGAAGTTCTCGGTTGCGAGGTTGCCGAAACCAATCCACAATGGCTTGAGCAGTATTCGGCCCAATTCCCTCTATGGATTGTAGTTCCTCCAAAGTTGCCGACATCAAGGCGTCTAAGGACTTGAACCGTTGGGCTAAATCTGCCGCAACAACCTCTCCAACCCCCCGAATCCCCAAACCAATGATCAGCCGAGCAAGAGATTGCTTCTTGGAACTGGCGATTGCCTGAAGGACATTCTCGGCTTTCTTTTCAGCAAAGCCTTCCAATTGCAGCAAATCTTCCCTGTTTAAGCGATAAAGGTCAGCAGCATCACTTAGCAAACCGGCTTGAACAAATTGCTCAACCAGATTGATACCTACCCCAACAATATCCATCGCCGAACGCGAGACAAAATGCTCAATATTCCGCACAACTTGGGCAGGGCAAGCTGCGTTAACGCAATACCAAGCAACCTCTCCCTCAAGGTGTTCAACGGGTTGATCGCAAACGGGACAATTTTTCGGTGGAACAAAAACTTGTTCATCGCCATCGCGCTGTTCGATAATCGGACCAATCACGTATGGGATGACATCACCTGCGCGCTTGATCAGCACTACATCGCCGATGCGAATATCTTTCTGAGCAATAAAATCGAAATTGTGTAAAGTTGCCTGTTTTACAATCACACCGCCGATTTCTACGGGAGACAAGATGGCATAAGGCGTCAAAACTCCCGTGCGCCCAACATTCACCCCGATACTTAATAATTTCGTTGATACTTCCCGTGCGGGATACTTGAAAGCAATTGCCCCGCGCGGGTCTTTCCCAACCACGCCTAACTGTTGAGCTAATACGATGTCGTTAAGCTTAATCACCACCCCATCTGCCTCGTACCCAAGCTCATCCCTGCGGCGAAGAAAGTTGTCATAAGCTTCAAAAACCTCATTTAGATTTGCACAATAACGATTTTCTACCACTGGAAAGCCAAAATCATAGAGCATTTCTAGCAACTCACTTTGGGTTTTTGGGGGTTCACCCTCCATGCTGACGATATCATAAGTTAATAACGTCAGAGGGCGAGTTGCCGTAATGCGTGGATCGAGTTGGCGCAAGCTCCCCGAAGCCGTATTGCGCGGATTGAGATAGGTTTTTTCCCCCATTTCCTCTAAGCGCCGATTTAGCTGCTCAAAATCCTGCATGGTGATAAATACCTCTCCCCGCACGACAAGTGAAGTAGGGACCTTTATTGTGTTTTGCGCTGAAACAGGTATCTTAAGCGGCAACGCCTTGATCGTCCTAAGATTTGCAGTCACATCCTCACCCACCATCCCGTCACCTCGCGTCGCCCCTCTCTGAAAAACACCGTCTTGATAGTGTAAAACGACCGTCAAGCCATCAATTTTCGGTTCAACAATGAAATCTGCCTCTCTCACCCTCTCATCTAACTTAGCAATTCTCTCAAACCACTCCTGCACCTCCGCTTTAGTAAAGGCATTGGATAGACTCAGGATCGGGACAGGATGTTGAACCTTCTCGAATCTTTCTGCCACTAATCCTCCGACTCTCTGGGTTGGCGAGTCGGGGGTAATCCATTCGGGATGTTCTTGTTCGATCGCTACGAGTTCTGCGTACAACTGATCATATTCGTAATCGCTGATAATCGGATCGTTTAGAACGTAATACCGATAGTTGTGATATTGAATCTGTTTGCGCAATTCTTGTAAACGGGAAAAAAGCTTTGATGGATTCACGTCTCTCCTCCCTCGATTATCCCAATGAATAGGAATGCCTTTTTGTATCGATAAAAACAACAAAAGCTATCCACAAAAGGTCAGCCAAAAAGAGATGAACGATTTGCATCCAAACCGGCGCTAAAAGAAAAAGTGTGACCAGACCAGCAAGTAACTGGAGGGCTCCCAAGCCAATAACCATCCAGCCCAAATTCCGCACGATCGATCGGGAGTCGCTTTCTAAGGCACGATAAATGAGGGCAAGTACAAAAACGGCTCCAAAGATCGCAAATACTGGATGGAACACTCGGATTCGGATGAGAAAATGCGATGTTGGATCAAAATCTTTTTGAATTCCCTCCACAAGGTTTGACGACGGGAACAAGGTATTGCCAAGAGCTGCAATAGCGCCACTCACACCGATTAGGAGAA
This sequence comes from uncultured Anaerolineales bacterium, assembly GCA_937928795.1. GTDB lineage: Bacteria > Chloroflexota > Anaerolineae > Anaerolineales > UBA4823 > NAK19. The sequence continues at coordinate 6,133 of CALFWB010000106.1, read as the reverse complement.
TAAAGCTTCCAAAAAGGGATATTTCCTTTTTGGAAGGGAAAAAACCTCCAGAGGCTTTTTGATTTTCTTGAGGGAAATTGGAACGCCACCAAGTAAGGGATAGAAAACCTAACAAGATCAGGGTATTGATTAAGTGAACACTGACAACCGTTGCTCTGCTGATCGATGTATTTGTCCCTACCAATTCAAAGAGCACAAGCCCGGCTCCGATGAGAGATTCTACGATGATAAATACCAGTGAAAGTAAGGCATAACGCCGAACCGGGTGGGAGGAAGGAAAAGTCCTTCGGGAAAGAATCACCATTCCCACAACGCCAAGGAATGCCAATCCGCTAGATAAACGATGAGTGAACTCAATCAGCGTTTCGATTTCGGGTTGCAGGGGCACCACTTCCCCATTACATAACGGCCAGTGACTGCCGCATCCCGCTCCTGATCCCGTTGCGCGTACAACCGCTCCCCATAAGATGATTAACACATTCAGACAAAGAATAGCGAACGCAAAGGTTGAAAATCTTTTCCGCATAGAATTCTCTTGATCGGATCCCACACCCAGCTCCTGCTCTGATTTTCGATTGCAATGTTCCCGAGACAAGGCTAAATGAATCGCGCTCGATTTCCGAATTATATCCCGTTTACTGCGCTATGAAGCCCAAAAGCAGCAAAAGCTCTCAGCCTGTCCCACAAATTGCCACAACATGGGCTTTAGCCCGTGCCTAACTTGCACAAGCTAAAGCGGATGTTCCATTCGATCGCCCGCATTCAAGCAAAAGACCGTAACATGGGCTTTAGCCCGTGCCTAACTTGCACGGGTTAAGGCTTGTTCTACGCTCAATAAACTGCGCCAAGTGTTAATGTTTGTCAACTATTCTTAACCTTATTACCATGATTTAATCACGGAAACCACCAATAAACTGTATAATCCATAAGGATTAACAATACTTCATCGAAATAGGCTCCAAAAATGAAAACAGAACCAACTGTCCGTTCTTCAAATGGAGAAAAGAAAATGAGCGATAAAATTCTCGTGGTTGAAGACGAGATCGCCCTACGTGACACTTTAGCCTATAACCTATCTAAGCAGGGGTACGAAGTCGAAACGGCAGACGATGGACAAAGAGCAATTGAAATCGCCCGCAAAACGAAACCTGATCTCATTATTTTAGATATTATGCTTCCGATCTTGGACGGTTTTGAGGTTTGTCGCGTCATTCGCCAAGAGATGAATATTCCCATCATCATGCTCACTGCAAAAGATGAAGAGATTGATCGCGTTATCGGGTTGGAGATGGGTGCTGACGACTACGTCACCAAACCATTTTCCATGCGCGAATTAATGGCCCGAGTCAAAGCCCATCTTCGCCGAGTGCGCCTGATCCGCGCCGAAATTGACACAGAAGCTCAGATCCCCAAAGAGATCATCAACTTTGGCGACCTAACGATTGACATGACGAGACGTGAGGCGTATAAAAATAATCAATCCTTAAATCTAAAACCCAAAGAGTTCGATCTGCTTCTATTCCTCGTCCGCCACAAAGGTCAAATGCTTTCCAGAGAATTGATCCTCGAGCGCGTTTGGGGATGGGATTTCGGCGGCGGTAGCCGTACCGTTGATGTGCATATCCGTTGGCTGAGAGAAAAAATTGAGGATGATCCCGCACAACCCCGCCGTATTCTCACCGTGCGCGGCTCAGGATATCGATTTGAGGGATAAGTTAATCGGATGAGCAGCAGTTTACGATCGCGCATCGCAATACCCATTATTTTCTACCTGTCCATTGTGATGATCATCACAGGAGTTGCTACGACCCTGTACCTCAACCACCTCTATCTGGATTCAACTTATAAGAATTTGCTCTCAAACGCCAAAATCCTAGCCTCTCTCCTTGCCGATCCAAATACTCAAGTCACTGCTGAGGATATTAAGCACTGGTCAGATAGCCTAGGTGAAAGGATCACCCTCATTGATCGAAGCGGGATTGTGATTCAAGACTCACACAAAGATCCTTTCCAAATGGACAATCACCTCAATCGTCCAGAAATCCAGCAGGCAATCAAAGAAGGGATCGGTTTTGCTCAACGCCATAGTCAGACCCTTGGTATTGAAATGGTGTATGTGGCAATTCCCATCCAAAGCAATCAGGGACAAATCATTGGCTACTTGAGAATTGCTTTGCCCCTTCAACAACTGCGGAATGAACAAAAGAGCTTGATTGGCACCCTCATTGCGTCTTTAGTTGTTGTGATCGCAATCACAATGCTTTTGGTCATTCATACAGCCCGCCATGCCACACGACCACTTGAAGAAATTACCCGCTCGATAGCAAAACTATCCTCCGCCGGCTTCACTTCCGATTGGAAACCAAAATTATCACCAGCCGAACACTCGATCGAAATTGACCATCTTATTGAAGCCTTTGACTACTTAACGGAACAAATCCACGCTCAAATTCAAGCCCTTGAGCAGGAACGCAATAAAATCTCAGCCGTTCTTCAAGAGATGACGGATGGCGTCTTAATCATCGACAGAGAAGGGGTTATCCAATTGGCGAACCCAGCAGTGGCTAAAATGCTCAACCTGTCCGATCAAAATTTCATTGGAAAGACAATCTCGCAAGTTTTGTCCCATCCTCAGTTTGTCGAAAGCTGGCAAAGAACACGCGACTCCAAAGAAACCCAAACCTCCTTGATTGAAATTCAACCGAAAAAACTATACATTCAGTGCATGACAGCTCCCTTGGAAACGATCGCTCAAGGAACCATCCTAATGCTTTTGCAAAACCTAACCAGACAACGCTACTTGGAAACCGTGCGGCGGGACTTTATCAGCAATATCTCTCACGAGCTACGTACCCCTCTCGCATCGCTCAAAGCCCTGACCGAAACCCTCCAAGAGGGCGCCTTAGACGATCCACCGGCCGCGCATAAATTTCTCATGCAAATTGAAAAAGAAGTCGACTCCTTAAGCCATATGGTTTCTGAACTGCTCGAGCTTTCTCGGATCGAGTCCGGCCAAGTGCCCCTCAGGTTAAAACCGTTCTCCCCATATGAAATCCTTCAAAAGGCCGTTGATCGTCTCGGCATTCAAGCTGATAGAGCTGGCTTGAAAGTGGTGATTGACTGTGATCCCAATACTCCTCAAGTGCTCGCCGATCCTTCTCGCCTAGAACAGGTCGTTGGCAACCTCTTCCACAACGCCATCAAATTTACCCCTGCCGGTGGGCAGATTACACTATCCGCAAAACCTCAAAATGGAAACGTTTTATTTTGTGTAGCCGATAGCGGCATTGGCATTCCACCTGAAGATCTACCGCGCATCTTTGAGCGCTTTTATAAAACCGACCGCGCCCGAGCAAGCGGGGGAACAGGCTTGGGTCTAGCGATTGCCAAACACGTTGTCGAAGCGCACGGGGGCTACATTTGGGCAGAGTCGATCGAATCACAAGGAAGTAAATTTTTCTTTGTCATTCCTCAAGCCTGAACCCGATTTGTTAAATTCCTTAACAAGTTTTTACTCGCATTGAATGAATCTTAACTCCCTTTTTGACAAGCGTTAATATAAAGTTGTTATATTTAGGGGGCAAAATCTTAAAACACAAGGAGAAGAGATATGTCAAAAGTACGTTCAATTCTATTCATGGCAGTTGCATTTAGCTTAGTGTTAGCAGCTTGTGCACCTGCCGCAACCCCCACTCCCGAAAAGGTGGTTGAAAAGGTGGTTGAGACCCAAATCGTTGAAAAAGTGGTCGAGACTATCATCACCCCAACCCCCGGACCGGTTGAGGGCACCATTTTGGTTGATGGTTCTAGCACGGTTGCTCCCATCACCATGGCTGTTGCTGAAGAGTTTCAGAAGCAATACCCAGATGTTCGCGTTCCAGTTGGTATCTCAGGAACCGGTGGTGGCTTCAAGAAATTCTGCAACGGCGAGACAGATATTTCAAATGCCTCACGACCGATCAAAGAATCCGAAGTTGAGCTATGTCAGAAAAATGGGATTGAATACATCGAATTGCCCGTTGCCTTTGACGGCTTGGCGGTTATGGTCAACCCATCAAACGAATTTGTCTCCTGTTTGACTGTCGAGGAACTGAAGAAGGTGTGGGAGCCGGCTGCAGAAGGTGTCATCACCAACTGGAATCAGGTTCGCCCAGATTTCCCCAACCTACCCCTGTCCCTCTACGGTGCCGGAGTAGACTCGGGGACTTATGACTACTTCACGCAAGCCATTGTCGGTAAAGAAGGTGAGAGCCGCGGCGATTTCCTCCCCAGTGAAGATGACAATGTTCTCGTTCAAGGCATTGCTGGCGATCCGAATGCCCTCGGCTTCTTCGGTCTTGCTTACTACGAAGAGAACAAAGACAAGCTCAAACTGGTTGCAATTGACGCCGGCGACGGAAATTGTGTCCCTCCGACAATTGAAACGGTTGTAAATGGTACCTATCAACCTCTTTCTCGCCCGCTTTTCATCTATGTCAATCGGCAACGGGTTGACCAAAAAGATGAAATTAGCACCTTTATCGCCTTTTATCTACAGAACGCTGGTGAGCTCGTTTTGGACGTGGGCTACATTCCTCTGACACCCGAAATCTATCAACTTGCCCAACAACGCTATGACAAGCGCATTACTGGTTCGATTTTTGCAGGATTGGGCTCGACAGTTGGCGTATCATTAACCGATTTATTGATAAAAGAATCCCAATAGATCAGAAGAATAACCCAAAGAGTATGGGGCAGACGCCTTCCCTGCCCCATACTTTGGGTTGATTAGGTTAGGATATCCAAACATCAGTCTAAAAATTGCATAGGACAAGATGAATAAGATGTTCAAGAACCGCAAAAAACTGGAAAAAAAGATTGTCGTTGCTGTAATCTTTTTCTTTGCCTTGATTTCTGTCTTTACTACCTTCGGAATTATCGGCGTTCTTCTACAGGAAACGATATTATTTTTCAGGCAAGTATCTATCGTTGAATTTCTAACCGGAACACGTTGGACTCCTCTCTTCGCAACCAAGAAATTCGGCGTGCTACCTCTGGTGAATGGCACTGTGTTGGTAGCAGGCGGCGCAATGTTCGTTTCACTGCCGTTTGGTCTGCTTGCCGCAGTTTACATGAGCGAATACGCCTCGTCCAGAGCAAGGTCTATCCTCAAGCCATTTTTGGAAATTTTGGCTGGAATACCCACAGTGGTTTATGGATATTTTGCTTTGTTGTTCGTTACCCCAATTTTGAAGAGCATCTTTCCCCAAACCCAATCCTTCAATGGGTTGAGCGCCTCGATTGTGATGGGATTTATGATCCTGCCAACCGTTGCATCCATCTCAGAAGATGCCCTTTCGGCAGTTCCGCGCGCTTTGCGCGAAGCAGCTTATGCCTTAGGAGCGACAAAGGCCGAAGTCGCTACCCAAGTTGTTATTCCGGCTGCCCTTTCGGGGATAGCCGCGGCTTTCATCTTAGCCATTTCGCGGGCAATTGGAGAAACGATGATCGTTGCCATTGCGGCCGGTCAACAACCTAAAATGACCCTCAACCCGCTTGAATCGATCGAAACCATGACCGCCTATATTGTTCAGGTCAGCCTTGGCGATACACCACACCAAAGCATTGCTTATCAGACCATCTTTGCGGTTGGTATGCTATTGTTCATTATGACCTTGGTGATGAATATCGTTAGCTATTTCTTTACCAAACGTTTTCGGGAGGTGTATGAATGAATGCAATTAGCAGCCTGCGCGATATCACCTTTGAGCAAGAATTAACTCTGCGTCAACGGAAAGGCAAAATTTTAGAAATTCTCGCCTTCTTCTCGATCTTACTGGGAATTGTTGTTTTACTTACTTTGCTCGTTGATGTTTTTCTAGACGGATATCCCTGGCTTTCTCCACGTTTATTCACCGAGTTTCCATCCCGTTTCCCGCAAAAAGCAGGGTTGAGGTCTGCCCTTCAAGGCTCGATTTGGTTGATGTTTTTCACCGCCATAATGGCAATTCCCATCGGCGTAGGAGCGGGAATTTATCTTGAGGAATTTGCCAAAAAAAATCGCTTAACAGAATTTATTGAAATCAACATTGCTAATCTTGCAGGCGTACCTTCGATTATCTACGGGTTGTTAGGTTTGGGATTGTTTGTGCGC
>CALFWB010000105.1 GCA_937928795.1 uncultured Anaerolineales bacterium | reverse complement strand
TCTACATGAATCTACATTGACAGGCAAGCAAGTATTCTGATACATTGGGGCGGAATTTTAGCAGCTAATCCAAGGAGTGTGTCATGTTTCGAAAACGCTTGCAATTGGGACTGATTCACGTGGCTGTGGCGATAACTTTGGTGCCGATCAACAGCACCCTCAACCGCGTCTTAATCAAGGAGATGGCCGTATCGGCAACCCTGGTAGCTATCTTAGCGATTTTGCCCTATTTGTTTTCTCCCATTCAAGTTTGGATCGGTTCCTTTTCAGACCGTCACCCCATCTTTGGCTATCGGCGCACCCCCTATATCCTGCTAGGCCTCTTGCTATGCGTGCTGGGTGTAGCTGTCAGCCCGCAGGTGGCTTTTCTCTTGGATCAGGATCGACTGTTGGGGACGCTGGTGGGCATTTTGGTATTCGGCGCGTGGGGGATGGGTTATAACTTTTCAGCGGTATGTTACCTTTCTTTGGCTTCCGAAATCTCCGGTGAGAAAGGGCGCGGGCGCACCATTGCAGTGATGTTTGTGATGATGATCATCGGGATCATCTTAACCGCTCTGACGGTGAGCCAACTGGTTGATCCTTACACGCCGGCTGCTTTGCAAAATGCCTTCTTGGTGGTCGCTCTGGCAGCGTTGGTCTTGGGACTATTCGGTATGCTGAAGCTAGAAGAAAAAGTGACCCCCGAAGCTCTGCCCAGCACGGAAAACTACTCTTGGGGACAGATGTTCGGCGCCATCTTACAGAATCGTCAAGCGACCTTTTTCTTTTGGTACTTAGTCATCTTGCTGGCCGCCATCTTGGGACAGGACATCCTGCTTGAACCTTTTGGCGCCGAAGCCTTTGAGATGTCAGTAAAGACAACCACACGCATTACCTCCATTTGGGGAGCTTGTAACCTCTTGACCCTCGTTTTGGCAGGAATTTTAGAAGGACGTGTGCAGAAAAAGACTGTTGCCCGCTGGGGCGGTTGGTTGACACTGTTTGGGTTTCTGCTCATCTTGAGCAGTGGGCTGATGCGCAATGCTTCCGTTTTTTATAGCGGAGTGATTTTATTGGGCAGCGGTACCGGCTTGGCAACCGTCTCGAATCTCTCCCTGATGCTGGATATGACCACACCTGCTAATGTGGGTTTATACATTGGCGCCTGGGGCATGGCAAACGCCCTCTCGCGCTTGATCGGCACGTTGCTAAGCGGCGTAGTCCGAGATCTGGTCACTCAGATCAGTCAATCTCCCTTGAGCGGCTATTTGACTGTGTTTGGGATCGAAGCCTTTTTCATCGCAGTTTCGCTGGTCATGTTGGGTAAAATCAGTGTGGAACAGTTTCGCAAGGCTAGCGTGGTTTCGGTTGTTGAACGAGCAGCACTGGCAAGTGATCTATAGGGTTCTTGGATGGAAAAATCCACTGAAAATGACTGGCTCAGCTTGAGCGAAGCGGCAGAATTGTTGGGCGTTCATCCCGGCACGGTGCGCAATTGGTCGAATCAGGGGGTGATCCCCTTCCACCGAACGCGCGGCGGTCACCGCCGCTATCGGCGCGCCGAAATCGAACTGTGGAAGCAATCCCAATCCATCCTGACCGCTTCGGAAGTCGACTCCATGATGCAGTCTGCCCTGCGCAATACCCGCCTGCAGATCAGCGAGGGGGTTTTGCAACATCAAAGCTGGTATGGCAAACTCGATGAAGAAGCCAAGGAGCAATACCGCCTGAGCGGGCGTTTGCTCCTGCAAGGTTTATCTCGTTTCCTAAGCGCCTTGGAAGAAGAGGGCAACCAGCAAGCGCAACAGATTGGCAGCGAGTACGCCCTGCGGGCGCGGCGCTATGGTTTGAGCTTGGTCGAGGCAGCCCAGGCATTCTTCTTCTTTCGCAACAACCTGATCGACTCCATGCTTAGGGTCTATGAGGCTGCGGCGGTGCGTTCGCCGCATGCCTGGAGCGCGATGTTTCGGCGCATCAATGCCTACACCGATCAGATCATGACGGCTCTATTAGAGGTGTATGGAAATCATCCCAACGGAGGCAAATAACCGTTCAAGGCTTTGGTGCGTTTTTTTCGACCTCTACCCACATCTGCTCACCATCGGTCTGAAGGTGAATCCAACCGTGCAAATCGGTGCGCAAGAGAGGATAACCCTGTAACCGCTCTATGGTTTCGGGGTGAGGCAAGCCGTACCAATCGCCTTGAGCAACGCTCAGCCAAACGACCTGAGGCTGCAAACGATGCAGGAGTTCCGAAGGGTTAGCCCAACTCGCGCCGTTGTTCGCCAACAGCCACAGCGAAACAGAGCTCATTTGCCCGTTCTCCAACACCTCTTTGCGCAGTTGTGCATCCAAACCAAACGGCAAGAAAGCCCGAAAGCGCTTCCATTCCAAAAAGAACACCGCTCCTCGCTCTCCCAAGCCGATCAGCGAGAGATGAGCCCCTTCGCCCAAGTCGAGGCTCTGATCCACCTGCGCAAGGTGAATTGGGACAGAGCTCTCTTTTGCGATGCGTTGGATAGCAGTTGCAGCGCTGCTTTGCCCTTGAGGAATTGCCCACCACAGGTTCACAACCCGCCGACGCTCGATTAACTCGACCACCCCACCAATTTGGGCTGGGCGTGCTCCGCCTAGGACGACCCAATCTATGCGAGGGTTGGCGAACGGCAGCCAACGGTCAAGGGCATTGAGCAGACGGCTTGGGCTATCCCCGCCATTGATCAGCACATAGCGCCCTTGCGGAGTTTGGATCAACAAGGCCTCGCTGGATTGGGAGGGACGGCTAATGTCGAGCAGGATGAGATGCAGTCTGCCATCAGGTGCAAAGAGAGCGGTTTGCCAAACCAAGACGGTCAGCAGCGAGAGCGCCCCTATGGCGGGCGCAGGTTTCAGCGCCCGTCCGAGGAGGCGCGCTTTCTGGTGATATTTCGTCAGGGCGAAAAGCGCAAGGTAAAAAAGCCCGACACCATACAAGGGCAGTGCAGATAGACGTACGGAGCTATAAGGCAGGGCTGCGCTCCATTCCGCCATACGGATCGTATAGGTTACTAGCGGTAGGACAAGATACGCCCCCAATTTTCCAACAACGGGATGGATTAGAGCCAAAAACATGGCAATTCCTCCGCCTACCATCACGGCTGGTTGGACAGGCAGGATTAACGGGTTGACCAGCAGGGCGACCAGCGAAAGGCGTTGAAAATGGTAGAGCATGATCGGCAGTGTGGTCACTTGTGCCGCTAAGGTGAAGAGCGCCCATTCACCGAGCAGATTACCGAGGCGCTGGGCTGTTTCCGCCGGCAGGTGGCGCGAGAGTTGACGCACAGCCCATTCGGTCAGCGGCGAGGCGTAGAGCACCAGCCCTAACGTGGCTGCAAAGGAAAGCTGGAAGGACACGTCCCAGAGAATATCCGCTTCAAACAGCGCCATCAGAGCAGCGACAAAGGTCAGACTGTTGATCCCTGACTGTCGCCGACCGATCTGGGCGGCAAAGAGGGTCAGGACACCCATGATAGCAGCCCGCACAACGCTGGCATTCGCGCCGACCAGAACCGTATAAACACCAATCAAAAGGATCGTCAGGATGGTCCCGTGCCAGCGCCCCAATGCCCGCGCTAGAATCCCCATAAAAAGCCCAACCAGCAGGGTGATGTTAAAGCCCGAAATGGCAACGATGTGCATCGTGCCGCTATCCACAAAGGCTTGGCGCACATCGGGAGGGATGCCGCTCTCAACACCGAGCAGAATGCCTGCCAATAGGGAGGCTTGCGGTTCAGGGAAGACACTGACCAAGGCAGCTAGGCAGCGTTGGCGTAGAGCATAAACGGTCTGGTAAAAAAGGTTACCGCCTTGACGCTCGAGCAAGGTGACTGTGGCACGTGGCAGATAGGCAAGAATCTCTTTGCGGGCAAGATAAGCCCGATAGGAAAATTCCTCGCTTTGCGGCGGCAGCTCTAAAGTCCCCACGACCAACACTCGGTCTCCATAACGCCACTCCTCATAGGGAGAAGCGCGCACCAGCACTTTCCCAAGCGGTGTCCTGCTTTGTTGACCAGGCTCAGGGTTTTCTTCTGCTCTCAGAACCAGAGCATCAACCGCCACCGTTAGCGCCGTATAAGTATCGCGTTCATCTGGAAAAGCAGTTACCACCCCTTTGAGGACGACTTCTTGACCTAGAGAGCGATAGACGGTCACCGTGAAGGCTTGCGTTTTTTGGCGTTCCCACTGGTAACGCCAGCCGCCGAAGGCTAAGGCGATCAGGCACGCTGCAATCGGCATTCCGATCGGATAGGCGAGGGCTTGAGCCAAGCGAGTGAGGCTTGGGACGGATAGCGATATGAACGAAAAGCGTTTTTGGAGTTCAGGGAGAAGAAAAAGGGACAAAATACCGATTCCACCCACCACTGCCCAATGCTGGGCGGTCAAAGGCAAGACATCGGCTAAAAGGAGGCCGCTCAGGAAAGCTAAAGAGAGCCAGAGCAGCGGCATGGATGGCAGTAGCGTCAGTTAAGGGCGCTCACCCCTACGGAGGCGCGCTTGAATCTCATCCAAAACAGGAGGCAAATCCCAAATCCCATCGATGACGAAATGGGCTCCCCGCTGAAAAAGCTGCTCTGCAATGGCTTCTCGCTGAGCAGCCAATTCTTCGGCCGGCAAGGCAGCAACTTCGGCTTCGCTAAGGCCGAGTAGATTGCCACTCAGGGCTAAGCCGACTGTCCACAGTCCGGCGTTTAGCCCTTCTTCGATGTCAGGTAGCGTATCTCCAACTTTCACTGCGGCTTCTGCAGGATAGACCTGCAGTTGGATCAGATTCTGATAGACCATCCAGGGGTAGGGTCTTCCTGCGGGCACCTCATCCGGGCAGACAAGAGCATTTGGCTTATAGCCGTGCTTTTCTGCTTCGGGCACGATGATGTCCATCATCTCACGCAGGTAGCCGGTGGTCGATCCGATCTTGACCTTCCGCCGGCTCAGGTCGGCGAGCGTCTCCGCTAAACCGCGAATCGGAAGGGCATATTGGCGTAAAATCTCTGTCTGTAAAACGGCAAATTCGGCAAACAGGCGCTCAACATCGGCTTCGCTCGGCGGCGTGCCAAGCATCTGTTGCCATGCCTCGGCAACCGCTGGGCGGTTCAGGATTCGGCGCAGATGGTCTTTTTTCATTAAGCCCATGCCACTGCGCACGTCCTCTTTTGAAACCGAAATACCATGACGATCAAATAGGCGGAGAAAGACCGCCACCGGAGCAAAAGAGCCGAAATCGATGGTTGTCCCCGCCCAATCCAGGATCACCGCCTTTAGCGGCCCACGATAGCTGCGCTGAAAGACAAATTCCATGCCGGCCTCCGCAAAAGATAGGCAAGGTTGGGTTGACGCTCTATTTTTGCAGGCAGTTAGGAGCAGTTTTACCCATGATTCTGCAAGGCTTGTTCAAGGAAGCGCATGCTTCCGTCTGTTACTACGATCACCTTTTGCGCTTCGGCCATTTGTAAAGCTCGTTCGGTGATGTTTTCACCGGCTACAATTGGCAGAGTTAGGAGATCGGCTTTGCGCAGCAGTGCAGCTCGCCGTATTGCGCGTTCGATGTCTTCGACATCGATCAACACTGAAACCTCAATCACCAACCAAGCCTCGCGCCCTGGCTGCCCCTTAGACGTTTGGCGCAGTTGCCCACGCAAGATCAAATCCGCCAACCAGACATCCGCAAATTCTTCTTGTTCGAGTGGTGGCGAAATCCTTTTCTCCCAAGCACCCAAATTGACCACTTGCGGATCGCGGATGATGCGCCCGAAATATCCGCCAGCTTTCCGCTCGTATTCCAGTTCTAGCGTGCGCCCATCCACTTTGGCAAGGCGGATTTCGACCCGGTCGACGCGTTGGGTTAGCTTATCCAATCGCTCTTCTACTTTTTCTAGCCGTTCTTCTACAGCCGCTAGGCGTTCTTCATGGCGTTGGACAATTTCGATCAGCTCACGGATTTGCTGTTCATTGCGCTTCTGGGCTTCAATGAGCTCGGCAACAGTCTGTTCGAGGCGGGTGAGGCGTTCCTCGATGCTTTTCTGGGCTTCAATTAGCTCAGCAACGGTCTGTTCTAGGCGGATGAGGCGTTCCTCGCTCTTGCGTTGCGCTTCGGCGAGCTCTTCTAGGCGTTGCTCGGTGCGCTTCTGGGCTTCGGCGAGCTCCTCAACCCGTTGCTCGGTGCGCTTCTGGGCTTCGGCTAGCTCCTCAACCCGTTGCTC
>CALFWB010000104.1 GCA_937928795.1 uncultured Anaerolineales bacterium | reverse complement strand
TGCTCCACTCTCCCAACAACTCTTGAGGATATACCTTTCAAGGTTAAGATACCTTAAGACCAGACGGTTGTTTTATCTTAAGATTGCGGTTATAATTCAGTTCACCTTATACCACGAGCTCAGCACCATTGGGGCTTTTTTATTTATACGGGAGAGGCTCTTGCAGGGAAGAATTCTCTGGATCGAAGGAAAACGCGCCGCTCGGCAGAGTTTTGTGGCTCAATTGGAGAGGCGTGGCTTTGAAGTTTGTGTTGCCGAAAGCGGTGGCTCAGCTTTACAAACACTTGAAACCCTCGATCCAGATCTCGTCATTGTGGATGCTGTCTCGCTGCGTTCGAGTGGAAAACGCATTTGCCGCTCCCTACGCGAGAAGGTTAACGGTTTGCCCATCGTTTTGATCTCGGATGGAAAAGCCAAGCCTGACGAAACTTGTGTGACGGTTGTCTTGACTTTGCCCTTTACCATCCGCAAGCTCTTGAACCGCATCAAACCTCTTTTGCCCTCTGAAGGTCAGAGTGTCCTGCATTGCGGCCCAATCCGCTTAGACTTAGAACATCGACGGGTGCGCTGCCACGGCCGCGAAACTCGCCTGACGCCGCGCCTCACCCAAATTCTGAAAATTTTGATGCTCAACGCGGGGAAAGTGGTGGAACGTTCCGTCTTATTCCGTGAGGTGTGGGATACCGAGTACGTCGAGGATACTCGCACGCTCGATGTTCACATCAATTGGTTGCGCAAAGCGATCGAGGTCGATCCGAAACATCCCCGGCATCTCAAAACGCTGCGCGGGGTGGGATATCGCTTGGATGTTTGATCAGCGACAAAAGGGGACAACGAACGGCGTCAAGTATGCCCGCAAAAGTTGTAGGACAACTCCTCAGAGTTGTCCTACAGTGCTGTCCCATTCGTAACTTTTAAGTGCACACTGTCGCCAAACTCGGCACTCTGAGCGGGCGTTTTATCTCCCGAATTTTGCCTGTAAGATGTCCTGCAAGGTGGGCTGCCCGATCTCCTGCAGTTCATAGCGCACGCGCTGGAAGGGTTTATCAATGTGGATCACGCGACTCAAGTCAATGGGTGTACCGACAAGCACCAAATCGACCTGGGCGCGGCGGATGGTCTCTTCTAGCTCGCGGGTTTGCTCCTCTCCATAGCCCATAGCGGGGAGAACGGCGCCGGTGGTCGGATATTTCTCAAAGGTTGCCTTGATCGAACCGACTGCAAAGGGCCGCGGATCGACGATTTCGGCGGCGCCAAAGCGTTGAGCAGCCACCCATCCGGCTCCGTAAGCCATTTCGCCGTGGGTGAGGGTCGGCCCGTCCTCAATCACCAGCACGCGCTTGCCACGGATAGCCGCCGGGTCTTCCACAAACAATGGGGAGGCAGCCTCGATGACGATGGCGTTGGGGTTTAGCTCGCGCAGGCTGTTGCGCACTTGGATCACAGCTTGAGGATTAGCGGTATCTATCTTGTTAATAACAAAGACATCGGCAGCACGCGCATTGGCTTCGCCGGGGTGGTAAGTTTGCTCATGCCCTGGGCGATGCGGGTCGGCAACCACAATGTGTAAGTCGGGTTTATAAAAGGGCAAGTCGTTATTGCCGCCATCCCAGAGAATGATATCCACTTCCTGCTCTGCCTGACGGAGGATACGCTCGTAATCCACGCCAGCATAGACGATCAGTCCGTTGTCCAAGTGAGGTTCGTATTCTTCGCGCTCTTCGATGGTGCATTGGTGTTTGTCCAAATCGCCATAATCGGCAAAGCGCTGGACGGTTTGTTGAACTAAATCCCCATAAGGCATCGGATGACGGATTGCCGCAACACGATAGCCCATTTGACGCAGGATTTTGGAGACTCGCCGCGTCGTCTGACTCTTGCCGCTGCCGGTGCGAACGGCACACACGGCGACCACCGGCTTGCTCGAGCGGAGTTGGGTATGGCGCGTGCCTAACAGAGCAAAATCGGCGCCGGCTGCCAAGACCTGCGAAGCCTTGTGCATCACATATTCGTGCGGCACATCCGAGTAGGCAAAAACGACTTGGTCGACCTGTTTTTCGTGGATTAGCTTGACTAAATCTCCCTCTGGGTAAATGGGGATTCCGTTAGGGTATCTTGCACCTGCCAGCTCGGGTGGATAGAGCCGCCCTTCGATATTGGGAATCTGGGTGGCGGTGAAAGCGACAACTTCCACATTGGGGTTGTCCCGATAGAAAACATTGAAGTTGTGGAAGTCACGCCCAGCCGCCCCCATGATCAAAATACGGGTCACACTCATTAGCATCGCTCCTTTTGCAGATAGGGTTTACATCACTTCTGGGGGGAGAATCCCCAGCATTCGCAGCAAATTTGCCATAGCCTGTTTGGCAGCCGCCACCAGCCGTAGGCGGGCCGCCCGAGTCTCCTCGTCTGCTTTCAGAACCGGGCACTCGGCATAGAAATCATTAAAAGCGCGGGCAAGCTCATAAGCCAAGTTCGTTAAATATAGCGGTCGCATCTCCTGGGCAGCGCGTTGCACCTCGCCGGGGATGCGCGAAATCCAGTCGATCAATTGGATTTCAGTGGGATGGAGTTCGTGAGAGGGTACAAGCGAAGCGGGTAAGGGAGTATCCATTTTGCGCAAGATAGAGTTTGCCCGCACATGCGCATATTGGATATAGGGCGCCGCTTGCCCGTTGAAATCCAGAGCGGCGTTCCAATCAAAGGTTACGATTTTGGTCGCCTCGCGAGCTAACATGGGGTACTTAATGGCTCCCAAAGCGACCACCCGTGCCACTTCTTCCATCTCGGCCGGCGAGAGGTTGGGGTTTTTCTCACGCACCACCTCCAGAGCGCGCTGACGCGCCTCGCGCACCAAATCTTCCAGCAATACCACGGTGCCTTCGCGAGAAGCAATGGTGACATTGCCCGGCAAGTTCACAATCTCATAGCTGAAGTGATAACAGCGCTCCGCCCATTCAGGATGTCCCATCAAGGCAATCGTCTTGAAAATTTGTTGGAGATAAAGCGATTGGCGGACATCAATGACATAGACGGAGCGATCGGGATTGAACATCTCAAACTTCTTGATCGCCAGCGGTAGGTCTTTGGTGGCGTAAAGAGAGGTGCCATCCGAACGCAAGACTACCAAGACGCGGTAGGTTTCTTTCTTTAAGCCGAGCAAGTCATCTAGGCGCACGATGACCGGACCTTCAGGACGTTCATCTACGGCTATTCCCTTGCGGATCAGTTCCTCTACTAACTCCTGGCCCGGTTTTTCAAGCTCGTGATCGTAAAAAACGTGGTCAAAACGCACTCCGAGGGTGGCATAAATCTGATCGAAGCCTTCCAACGACCATTGGCGGGTCTTTTGCCACAGCGCCATAATTTCGGGTTCGCGTTGGTCCCAACGCGCATAGAGTTGACGCACTTCGCTTTCAAGTTGCGGATTCTCTTCTAGGCGTTTGTTTGCCTCGGCGTATAGGTCGCCCATCCAGCGCGTCTTGTCTTCGCCGGGTTCTTCTCCGGCGTGGTGCTTTTGATAATTCCACAGCCACTTGATGACATGCAGGCCGGTATCGTTAATGTAATTGGCGCGAATGACCTCATAGCCGGCTGCTTCCAAGATGTTGCACAGGGCATCCCCCAGCACGACATTGCGCAGGTGTCCCACGTGAAAGGCTTTGTGAGTGTTCGGTTGAGAAAATTCTACCAAGATGCGCTTGCCTTTTGTTTCGCCCCAGCCAAAGCGCTCTCCTCGTTCCAGAACGAAGTCCACCACGCGGCGGGTGAATTCGAGGGGATCGAAGTATAGATTCAAGTATCCGTTTACAGACTCGACTCGTTGGAAGCCGCTTGGCAAGGTGAGTGCCTCGCTCACTTGGTTGGCAATCTGAGCGGCGATTTGAGGAACCGGCAAAGGAGTTTCGCCTTGGGCGCGCTGCTCTCTTGCCCACTGAGCAGCGATCTGGAAAAAGGAGGTGGAAATGCCCCATTTTCCGGCAAAGGGAATGGGGTTCCATTCGATGTTTCCTTGCGGGTAATGATGATGAGACAAAATGATTTGGATGGCGTTGGTAATTTGTGCTTGTTCTTGTTCAAACATTGACATAACCTTGCTTGGTCTGGCGCTTAGCAGGAAACCGCTTTGCCCATATGGGATTATACCTTGAGTCCACGTTTCGTAATGATCTTCTGAGTTGGCTCTTTGGGATTTTCGGTGAAGCGCCTCAGTATCTGGCGGTGCGCAGTAGGGTAGGATTAATTTGCCGATTCATCCGCAAATTTACGCGAATTTCGCTAATTTTTGGGGTGTAGATTGGGAAATTCGTTGTTGGTTTCGATACGCTCGCTGCGCTC
>CALFWB010000103.1 GCA_937928795.1 uncultured Anaerolineales bacterium | reverse complement strand
CGCCCTCGAAGCTCTTGCTGCAGGTGAATCCCGCCTAGCTCCTTATGCCCTGCGCGAAGAGGGCGAAAACGCGGTTGGCACCTTATGCGGCGGGGAAGTTCAGGTCTTTATCGAGGTATTTATGCCCAAACCCACTTTGCTCGTTGTCGGTGGCGGACATGTCGGGCGTCCGCTAGCGGAAATGGCGCGCCTGCTGGATTACGAAGTCCGCCTAGCAGATGTGCGCCCGGAGCGAGGTCAGCCCTTCGACCCGGCTACGATCACCGCCGACACCTATGTTGTCATCCTGACCGAAGACGCCGCCAGCGACGAAGCCGTTCTGCGGGCGGCGCTTCCCACTCCTGCGCCCTATCTCGGCATGATCGGCAGCCGCCGCAAGTGCCGCATTATTCTCGAGCATCTGCGCAGCGAGGGGATCGACGATGCCCAATTGAGCCGCGTCCATGCGCCGGTCGGCCTTGACTTAGGCGGGCGGCAACCGGGCGAAGTTGCGCTTTCCATCCTCGCTGAAATTGAAATGGTGCGCCATCGTGGCAGCGCCGCAGCCAAATCCACTTCGCTCTAATAAAAAACTTGAAATCACCTTCCAGAAATTAAGCGCTTTGGCGGTGAGAATTGACCTTTTTACAGGGGACTCACCAGAGTTTCTGTTTCCGAAATCCACTCCATCCTGCTAAAAAACAAACAAATCTGTAAGTTTAGAAAAGCCAGCAAATTTCTCTACAATGTTGACAGCAGGTAAAGACTCTGGTACATTAAAGCAAGCAATTACTTACTTTTATAAAAGGAGACAATCGGTGATGACTCAAGAAAGCGGTGACGCTCGACAGCGCATTTTGCAGGCTGCTGCCCGATTGTTTGTCGAGAAGGGCTATGCCCGCACGACAACCCGCGCCATAGCGAACGCGGCTGGCGTAAACGAGGTGACCTTGTTTCGGCACTTCGGCAGCAAAAAGGAGCTTTTTTCAGCCGTTATCGATGCCTATGGGGGACCGGCGTTGAGTTCGGCTATGGCTGAGCAGCTCAGCGGTGATTACCGCCAGGACTTACTTTTCATTGGAAACCTGCTGATGCAAATCCTAATCGAACGCTGGGATGCGTTACGCTTCATGATGTGCGAGGCTGGGCAGTTCCCCGAGGTGCGGCAGATATTGGCTGAGAACCCGCGCCATCTCCGGCGCGGCCTGGCTGCCTATTTGCAAATGCAGATGGCGCAGGGTCGTGTGCGTCCCCTTCATGCCGAGGCGGCTGCCCAAGCCTTTTGGAACCTGTTTTTCGCCTACATGTTCAGCCAATGGTTGCTGGATGAGACGCTAGACCCGCCGTTGAGCAACGAGGAGATCGTGGCTCAGTTCGTTGATATCTTTGTGGCGGGCACTCTGGCTACAGGAGACCAACAGAACAAATAGGATGCTCAACTAGGAACATCGCCTATGCCATCTCTATGAACACGCTCACCGATACAGCAGGCGGCGCACCGTTGCTTTACCTGCCTCTCGTCATCAGCCATTTGCAGGAAGACGCTGGTAACGTAGAGCAGTTATTCACCAAACTCAAGAGAAAGGAGAAAGTCCAGATGAAATTTCGTATCCTATCCACCCTGATGATTGTGCCGCTGTTGTTGAACCAGCTATCGAGCTGTGAAAACATGGTTTTGGGTTTTATTGTAGCACATGCTGTGGCTGTCTACAGTTCGGCTCTTAATACGAAGGCTAATTTGCCTAAAATCTACATGAGTGTCCTTGAGTTGGGCACTGCTGAGCACGCTAATCTCAAAATCAAGGTTAAGGTGCCAGGTCCCCCTATCCCGAAAAGGTTGAGGTAGTTTGGAAAAAAGAAGGATTCGCAAATAACTTATCGCCTAGTCATCAAGGATACATTACAGGAGGAGGCTATAATGATCTCGATCATTATACTTCTGTTCATTGGACGATACCCGTTAATCAAAACACAGGCGAAGCCCCGGAATTGAATTTGAAGTACGATGACGTACCCGGCATAGAGGATGCGCGACGGGATTCGTTTCAAGCATTTGATCCAGATGGTGGAAATTATCTGGGTGATGCCGAAGAACTCAGCATAAACAGGAACAAGGGACAGTCCAGCACGGCTTGGCTCGAAGCACAAGCCGCCCCACCCATAGCGTCTCAGGATGACCCTTACTACTTTTGGCAAGTTTGGTTGCACGTATCCCCCTTGGAAAAGCACGCCATGAACTCCAGCTCCTGTAAGGAGTATATGTCCGCGCTGCAAGATGGGCGCACCTTTTTCGCCATGCGTTTTCCGCCGCCCTCCTCTTCCTCTCCAGACAACACAACTTTTTATACCTATACGCTGCCGCTCGCTACGGGTCCCATCACCTACACCCCGCATCTAACGCTCAAGTATTCTACCTATCCATATACGTCGGTCATCACCGTACCTCTCGAACTGAAGGCGGGTTATCAAGGCTTTTTTGCGGCAAAGATGCCAAAAGCTGCTGGCGAGCATTGGCTGGCGCTCGGCGCCGTCACCACTCCCACTGTGGATTGCAGCCGTGTGCCCTCCTCAATGGGCACACAATGGATGTTTGAGGCTGAGTTCTGGCTAGATCTGGGTGGGACGGAGCAGGCCGGCGCAGGTCGGCAATTCCCATTGTACACCTGTTATAAGGGTCAGAATCCGCCTGCATCCCAAGCCCAACAGGCTTTATCCTTTCAGGACTGGGGGATCACCTGCCTCGGTCCGCAGCCCATTTCCCTAGGGGGGAGGCGCGACGGATTAAACTGGAGTATTCATTCACAAAATGGATCACCGCCACGCAGACCATCACTTTCTACCACCCGATTAGAAACTGGAGCGGCGTGACGCGCACCGTGACCATAACGCATTCCTCTACGCCAAACTTGCCCTGAAAACTTTACACCGCCTTTGAGTCCGCTCCGAACACAAAGGTGCCGATCACCCAGCCGATACAGCTTCCACCTGTGTTCTGGAAGGTTCGTCCTGTATGGGCGGTCATCACGGTGCCTGAGAACGCTCCCGATGGCGCAGCAACGCTCGTCATTACAGCTACGGATACGACTGAGGCTGAAATCTCCTCTTGGACCTCGGACTCGCTCTGGATAGGAAATTGGGTTGCGCCGCCCCCACCACCCTGGAATATATTCCATTTGTTCCTGCCGCTGCTGCGCCGCTAAGCGTTATGACACCGCCCACCACAATGGCATAACCCGGCTTGTTTCTCACCCTGCTGATAAGGCGGGTATGCCCATTCTAGGGCTTTTCGATCATCTAATCGCTTTGTGCCTTTCTTGCGGATTTGGTGTGCTAGAGGGATTCCCTCACCTCTAACCCCTCTCCCAGAGGGAGAGGGGAGATTCTCTCTTCGCCCTTTGGGAGAAAGGCTGGGGCGTTGCCCTGAGCCCGTCGAAGGGCGTTGCCCTGAGCCCGTCGAAGGGCGAGGGCGGGTTTCGATACGCTTCACTGCCTTCCGCTACTCAACCCGCGGGGTGGCGCGGGTCGAGTAGGGCGCCAGCCCGTACCGAGACCCAATGCAACGTCTCTCCCTGGGATTGATTTACGTCAGGTGCGGAGAGCGGAAAGGGCAGGGCATGTCTTCGACTTGTCACGCAAAGCGGAGATGGGCAGTACAGTTTCCGCCCATCGGAACAGCTCAAAAAGGCCCATCCCGAACTCTAGTTAATGAGCCAAAGACCACAAGAAAACCAATCCAGCCAAGCCAAGACACACTGCGCCACCGGCCTCTGCCCCATTTAGGGTTAACACAATCCCTCCTAAAAACAACACTCCACCCACCCAAGCGAAATACAGGCGTTGCAGAGCTTTTTCCACACGGCGAAACTGCTCCTCCATTTGGGGCGTTTGGACGTTCAGCCGTCCGCTTTCTGCCAGTTGTAAGACGCGCTCGATGCGATTGGGCAGGGCAAGCAGCAAGCGAAGCCAATCTCCAACCTCGCTCAGCCAATCACGCCAATTGGTAGTTGCTTCAGTAGCGATCAGCTTCTCAGCATAGGGTTGAAGCTGAAACCAGACGTTGAAATTAGGGTCTAAGCCGGTGCACATGCCGGATAGGATGGCAACCGTGCGCCCAAGCAGCAGCAAATTATGCGGCACTTGGAAAGGCATGTCGTAGAGCAGTTGGCGGAATTGGAGTGCAAAGCGCATCATTTCGGCATGGCTGATCTGGGTCAGCTCGCGCATGTTCATGCCCCAAAAGCGCTCAAACAGTTGCGATTCGGCTTCCTCGATCAATTTGAGGTCTGCGCCTGGTAATAGGATGTTTAGGGTCTGATAAGCTTGCACGACGCGGGCCGCATCGCGCGTGCCGACCGCGATCAGTAGTTCGCGCAAGCCGTGGCGCAGATTTTCGGGCACGACGCCCACCATGCCAAAATCAACAAAGGTCAAGCGCCACGTTAAGCCCTCTGCGGTGGGGGAAGCTAACGGTGTCACAAAAAGGTTGCCGGGGTGCGGATCGGCGTGGAAAAAGCCATCCTCGAAAATCTGCTGCAGATAGGTGTCTAACAGCTCTCTGGCGACCTCGCCCGGATCGATGGCAGCTTGGCGAATGGCGTCGTAATCGGTGATCTTGATGGCATATACATCTTCAAGGGTCAAGACTTTTGGCGTGGTTAAATCCCAAACGACGCGGGGCACATGCACGCGTTCGCGGTCACGGAAGTTGATGGCAAAGGTCTCGGCATTGCGTCCTTCGGCAAGATAATCGACTTCCTGCCGCACGGTGGCAGAAAACTCGGCGATCAGGGCGGGGACATCGGCGCGGCGGCGAATTGGCTCATAGCGCTGCAGCCAACCCCCAAAGCGTTGTAAAGCCCGCAGGTCAACCTCGATCAGGCTCTCGATGTAAGGTCGCTGGATTTTGACGACCACTTGGCGAAATTCGGTTGCCTGAGGGGCATCGGCGCGCAAACGGGCACGGTGCACCTGCCCAAGCGAAGCGGCTGCCAAAGGAGAGGGGTCGAATTCGGCAAAAAGCTCGCCGAGCGGCGCGCCCAATTCTCGCTCTGCCAAATGGCGGATCGCCTCAAAATCTTCGGGAGGGACTTCATCCTGTAAGCCGGCCAACTCTTCAGTTGCCTCAGGCGGCAGGACGTCAAGACGAGAGGAGAGAAACTGGCCAACCTTAATCATCACTCCGCCAAGCTGGATGGCAAGGGCTCGGAATTCACGGGCAGCCTTTTGGATGCGTTGGGAACGGGTGCGGCGAGCCAGAAAGCGCAGCCCTAGGCGGGGTAAAACAATCTCCCAAAAGATAAAGCGCAGGGTCTGGCGGGTGAAAAACGCCATGATGCGCCGATAGCGGGCTTTGAGGCGGCCTTCATCCACGGCTGGGCGACCTCATCCAGCGGATTTCCCCTCTTGGCACAGGAGGGCACGCAACCCATCCAATGAACAGGTGCGGTAATAATAGCGAAAGGCGCGACTCTCGTCCAGTTGATGCTCAAGTTCCTTGAGCAGATTGGCGGCGTCAGGACGAGCTTTCCCCCAACTTGGTTGAAAGGTGAAGCCCTGATCATCCGCAGCAAGGATTTCCACCGCGCCTTGGGCTTCTAAGGCGCGCAAGGCGATCCGAATGACCGCCACCCGCTGACAGGTTGCTGCTGCCAGCCAAGCCCAAGTGGTCTGCCCATGGTTGCGGTTGGACACTAACTTGAGCAAGCCACGCAACCGCTCGATAAAGCGATTCAGATCATCGGTTTGGGGGTCGACGGCGAAGAAGGAAATGCGCTGCGGGCGGACTTGTTTCACCACGCGGCGCAATTCACTTACCCCAGGCGGGATCGTCCAAATCACGAGATGGGGATGGGGGGCTAACTCGGTGCGGTCTTTGCCTTGAACCGTTGCGCGTTCACCGGCTTCTGCCCAGATGAGAAGCTCATCGGCAGTGCAAAAGGCTTGCAAGCGCTGGTAGGGATGTCTCTCTTGCCGGTAGTCCAGCAAAATCAATTCCTCGGCCGGGGTCAACGCCAGGGGTGCTTGCGGACAAAGGCGAAAATCCACCCATTCCAATTGCAAATGGCGTTCGCCGTTGTAACTGCGCCCGCGCAAGCGATAGGCGAGGTCAAACTTCCCCTCAGGGAGGGGCCAGCCAGAACCCTGCCACCAAATCAAGCGATAGCCCTGGCCGGCTTCATCTTCGACATCGATGAGCAGGTGTTCGTTCTGGCGTCCCACTTCAGCATACCCGATCAAGGTCAGGTTTTTGGCAGCGAAAAGCGGGGCAGGATTGCCAGCGCCGAACGGCGCCAAGCGTTCTAGTTGCTCGGCAAGCAGCCAATCCACCTGACCAAGAGGTAGGTAGGCGCTCAATTGCAATTGGGCTTCCAGTTCCCGCCCGGCTAACATCTCACGGACAGTGTAACCGATCGCTTGGCGAAAGCGGGCAATGCGTTCGGGCAGATCGGGTGCTGGGGCAAAGGCTAAACCAGCCGCCATGGGATGCCCGCCGAAACTGCTCAGCAGGGCGGCGTGGGCAGTGATCGCTTGGGTGATGTTCACGCCTTCCACTGAACGGGCAGACCCGCGGGCGCCCCGCTCCTTTTCTCCGCATAGCAAAATAGCCGGTTTGCCGAAACGTTCAACCAAGCGACTGGCAACAATCCCTACTACGCCGGGATGCCATTGCGGGTGATACAAGACTAAAACGGGATGCTCGAGCAGCGAACGGTCTTGCTCCAACTGATGCAAAGCTGCTTGAAAGACCTCTTCGGTAAGGCGTTTGCGCAATTCGTTGAAGCCCTCGATTTCAAACGCTCGCTGGCGCGCCAAGCCTTCATCCTCGGTGATCAGGAACTCGACCATGGGGTTGGCATCGGATAATCTGCCAACGGCATTCAAGCGCGGCGCCAACCCAAAGGAAATGTGCTCTTCGGTCAGGTCGGCGGCGGACATTTCGGCGTTTTCCAGCAGCAGGCGCAAGCCGAGGCGGGCGTTTTGACGGAGCTTCTCGATGCCAAGCTGAGCGAGATAGCGGGTATCGCCTTGCAAGGTAGCCACATCGGCAATAATCCCCAAGGCGACCAAGTCTAGGAGCTCGCTCAGCTCATCGGCGCGTCCCAACGAGCCATACAGCGCTTCGATAACTTTATAAGCGACCCCCACGCCGGGCAAACTGCTTAGGGGGTGTGCGGCAGGTAAAAACTTGGGATTGACGATGGCAGTAGCCGGGGGTAACTCGGTCGGCAGTTCGTGGTGATCGGTAACCAGATAATCTAAGCCCCATTCTCGCGCAGCTTGGGCAGCGGCATGAGCGGAGACGCCAGTATCGCAAGTTAGAAAGAGGCGTGTCCCTTGTCGGGCTAGCCTTTCTAGGTTGGCTACGTTGACGCCGTGTCCTTCACTTTCGCGCCGCGGGACGTGATAGAGAACTTGCCCTCCCAAGCGGCGCAGGGCAGAGACCAAGAGGGCGGTTGACGTCTGCCCGTCCACGTCGAAGTCGCCCCAGATGGCAATTGTCTCTCCTGTCGCCAGGGCGCGCTGCAGGCGCGCCACCGTTTGCTCCACGCCCGGCAGTTCGGCAGCGGCTGTGGGCGTATAGGCGTTTGCGTCTAGGAAAGCGCGAGCGGTTTGCGGATCGGTTAGGCCGCGCTGGACTAAAGTCTGTAACAAGAGCGGATGACCGTCAATGGCTGCGGCTAAATCTGATGGCACCTGAACGGAGATGGGCTCTAGCCAAGTGGTCATAAGCTAATACTCGATCTCCCCGATCTGCTCCCAATCCTGGGGCAAGGAGAGTTCCAGAAGTTCGGCGTTCTCTTCGACCTCATAACTGCTGGGAGGCACAAAAGCCCGCTCGCAATAGGTGCGGTAGGGACAGTAGGCGCAGGCGCGCTCATCACTGGTTTGCTCAAAGTCTGCCTCTCGGCGGCCGAGGATTTCCTCGGTCAAGCGTAAGAGGAAGTCTTCATCGGCTTGGAATTGCGCCTGAGAATAGAGGATCGTTTCGGGGTTATCGGGGTGGTTAGCAAACCAATAGACCATGCTCACTTGTTCGGGTTCAACCGCTTTGCCTGCGTTGAGGCTTGCGCCGGCGCGCACGAGGAGATAAGGATAAAGGCGGGATTGGACAAGGCTATGCAACGCGCGGGTCGAGGGACGTTGTTGGGCCGTTTTCCAGTCGATGATGCTCCACTGCCCATCGGGGTGGGCGATCAGCAGGTCGTACTTTGCCAATAGGCGGATTTTGCCCAGCGGTGCAGTGAGGGTCAGTTCCGGATAGCGCCTGCCGCCTAAGGTCGCTTCCTGCTCAGCCTGCCAAAACTCACGAAGCTGCCTCCACCATTGAAAAAGCTCAGCCGAGCGCTTTTGCACCAGCGGTTCCAGCAGTTGATCGGGCAACCCAAGCGCTTTTTGGTGGGCTAAATGGTGAAAATCCTGCGCCAGCGACAGCCGCCATTCCCACTCAAACGCCTCACCGCCGCCTGCCGAGGGCCAAACCAGGTGGCGCACATAGCGCAGGTAAAAACGGCGCGGGCAGGTGAGAAAATCTTGCAAGCTGGCTTGACTGAAGATGAAATCAGGAGGCAGTTTGAGCATGGGCTTTCTCCCAATAGGCTTTGAGGGCTAGCAGGGCTTGAGCGGGCACCTTGTCCTCACGGCGCCCGGTGTTCGAGGTGATGATTATCTCTCGTTTAGCCCGCGTGATGCCCACATAGAGCAAGCGCAAGCGTTCACGCACGTAATCCAGACGGGCTTGGCGGGTTGCTGCGCCTTCTTCGGGAAAGGTGTACTGGTCGGGCGACAACAGCCATTCCAATTGCGCTAAGGTTTCGGCTTGCAAATTGAGCCGCCCGCGCAAGAACCAGCGTTCGGGCTTATAGGTATCGTATGGGGCACCAGAGGGATAATCATAGTTGTTGACCGAAATCAGATAGACACGGTCCCATTCGAGCCCTTTGGCTTTGTGTACCGTGGCAACAACTACTCGCCCAGCATAGGCTTGGGGGTCAAAACCGTTGTCCTCGCGACTGAAGCCAAGAAAGCGGCGCTCGTTTTCTGCGATGATGGCAACCTCTTGGGCGAGATTGTGCAAGCGCCAGTGAGGGTTGGCAGCGCTGGCTCGGCGCAGCATCAGGGCAAGCTTGTGACTGAGGGCGAGTTCGGCTGGTTCGTGGAACAAATCGGCTTGTAGGGTCAGCACCAACTGATCGATGGGCAAAAGGACGGCTGCCTGCCAGCGGCACATCACCGCCCGAAAGCGCGCTAAGCGGTGATAGGTCTCCTGTTCCGCAATCGGGGCATCTGGCTTTTCTTGCCTTTCGGGTGGGCAGACTTCCATCAACCAATCGGAGGAATAAGAAGGATAGAGATAGGCTTCCACTTGAGAACAACTTTTCAGTTTCGATTGGTCGGCGACGACTTGGGCATGTAAGAGGGGGTCTTCAAGGTCATCTAGGCGCCAGGCACCGTAGGCAGTAGCCAGCTTTTGGGGCGAGAGGGGGTCAGCAAGGGCATGCAAGACGTCGCGCAGGCGTTGCGCCGCGCGGCGGGTGGAAGCGCTAGAGCGCAATAGCGAATCTTCAAAGGGAATGCCTTCCTTTTTGAGCGCTTCGACCACTTTGAAGGCTAAATCGTGGGTTGGAGCTAGCACGGCAACCGTCCAATCGGCGTGGTCTTGGAGCCACTTTTTCAGCGAGTCGGTCACCCGCTTGATCTCCTCATCAACACGGAGCTTTTTGGCGTAGAGAATGACTTTGGAAGGATCATCGGGCGGATTGGGTTGAGGGTCATCCGCCGGCACAGGCGTAATAAAGGGAGGACCTTGTAGAGCATCGCGCACGTCCTCGATGGGATGTTCGTGCATCGTCCAGCGCACCAACTGATTGGCAAGCTCCATAATGCTGCGTGTAGAACGACTGGAATTGGGCAAAGCGCGATGAAGGACGGCGGCTTCTTTGACAAAGCGACGCAAATATTTGGGATTAGCTGTGGTGAAGGTCTCGTAAATGGCTTGGTTGGGATCGCCCACCCTGACCCAATTGCCACTCTCGCCGACCAGGGTGCGCAGAATTTGCTCTTGGGTATAGCTCGAGTCTTGGGCTTCATCTTCGAGGATATAGGGCCAACGGTGGCGCAAGCGTTCCAAGAGCTGGATATCCCATTGCAAGGCATCGTAGGCTAGGCGCACTAGGTCATCAAAATCCACTGCACCGCGATAATTAAGGGCGCGCTGGTAATCGGCATAGATGTCAGCCCCCATTTCCAACAAGGGCAGCGGAAAGGGGAGCTGGTCGAGGCGGTTGCGCAGTTGGGCTGGGGTCAAGCGACGATCTTTGGCAAGGCGGATATATGCGCTGGCAATTTCGCGCACCATTGTTGGGAATTCTCTTTTGGCTTTTTGAATTTGAGCGGCATCCAGGCTTTGATCAAGGTAATCCAGCAAGAGGTTGCCATGATTGTGCAGCCAACTCTTAACTGCACTCTCCAAAAGACGCTCGCACTCTCCCTCGTCCAAAATGACAAAGCGCTCATCCAAGCCAACAACTTCGGGGCGTTCGCGCACGATGTCGTTGGCTAAGCCGTGCAAAGTACGCACGCGGAAATTGAGCGGCAGGAGCCCCCGCGCTTCCAGCAAAGCGCGAATGCGTTGGGTGAAGACATCTACGGCGGAATTGACTAAAGTCACAATGAGGATTTCCTGCCCGCGTTGGAGCGTTGTGTGGGTGAGCAGATCAGCGGCGAGGTAAGCCAGGGTCAACGTTTTGCCGCTGCCCGGCACTGCCAACACGCCCATGCGACCGTTGCGGTAAGCCACTACCTCTGCCTGAGCAGGACGCAACTCAACGTTCATCGCTTGACCCTCTGAATGAGATCGCCCATCACGTCCTCCGCACGGCCATTTCTAGGCTATCTTGTAGAACACGCAACAGGTCGCCGCGCTGTTCGTAGCCAGCGGCGCTGTATTCGGAGTAGCCCAGGTAAATGCGCTGCCGACAACGAGCGACCAAACCCAGCGTAATTCTGCGCAGGTTATCTGCAGCAACTTGGGCTTCGTCGTCCGCCGTCCACACCTGCCCTTTTTGCCAACGGCGGCTGAGGACGTACGGTTGGGTGAGCGGTTGAAAGAGCCGTTCGTACCATCCTGAACTGCCGATATCGAGCCAAAACTGCACTTCCACCGGGCGGTTGCTCAACAGGTAGGTATAGGCAGGGCTGATCAGGACGGCTTCCTCATCCTCGGCTTGCCAACTGCGCAGATATTGGGCGGCAATCAAGCCTTCATTCACCATGCGCAAGTATTCTCGATTGCGCTCTTCCATGCTGATATTCATGCTTTCCCGAAAAGCCTGGCGAAACTTGCGCGCCGACTCCACTAAGTTTGCTGTTAACTCACCGCATCGTTCCTTGCGATAAAAGCCATAGCCGGGCTGGGAGAGCAGCTCATCGAAAAGGCGCACAAAGAAGATTTCCAACTCTTCCGGTTCGGCTGAGCGTGCATCCTCAAGCCAGCGGCGCAAACGCTCATACCGTTCGCCCACCCGATAGGTGATGCGCTCTTGCACATCAGCTTGAATTTGCTCAAAGGAGGAAAGGGTAGGTAATCCATCCGTTTTGCGAAAGACAATTCTGGCTAACAGGCTGGCACGCGCTAGATCTAATCCGTCAATAGCTTGGAGCAAAGCCGCAATCAGGTCAAACTCTTGAAGCGTGTTGGGCGGCAAGGCTTCGGGGTAGGCAAGGGCTGCAAACGTTAGGAGACAACGGATTTCGGCTTCCTCCCGCAATGCCCGCGAGGGACGATGAGAACGCAGCGGGATTTGACGCTTTTCTAGCAAGTCAGCTAATGTAAAGCGCAAGGCGTCCGTCAAGTAAGGAGCGAGGATGACGATTTGTGAGGGAGGGATGCCCTCTTCCTCTATACATTGAGCCACTTCTTCGGCAACACGTTCCAGCATTTGGGGATAAAAGCGCTCGAATAGCGGCTGAATGGGAGGATGGAGCGTTTGCGGGGGGGGTGCAGGAGGCGGCGCGCCAAACGCCCACAGCAGCGACTGCTCAAATCGCTGGAGAGCAGCGTTGGTGACAAAGGAGGTCTCGAACGTAAAATGAACTTCACAAGCCTGCTTCAGGGAATATGCCGAGGACGGGTCTGCGCCGAGGAAAACCCGATAGCCGCCGCCGTGATCGTAAACCAAAAGGGCTGAGTCAAACTGCGGCAACCATTGGCGCAAGATGTCGTGCGAAACCGGTGCGTCCTCTTCAACGTTATCGGCAATCAGGTGGCGATATTGGCTCTGGATGTGCTGACGAACCAGCGGATCGGGCCATAGATAACGGATAAAGATTTCCACTTGGAGGGAGAAATCGAGCAAATTATGCTCTAGGCAAAAGGCGCGGAAGAGGTTTGCGCAAGTTTGCACGTCGTCATAAATGCTCAATTGACCTGGGCTGCCGCTCCAGGCTTCTTTAAGCCGTTCGCCGATCTCGGTGTGAGGGAAGCCCACCAGAGCGGCTTTGTTGAGGTTATCTAAAATTTGGCTGTAGAGGCGATTGGGATGAAGGTTGACCGAGGCAAAATATCCCTGCGCCAAGAGCGGTTGGACCAGTTTTGCCATAAAGTACTGAGCGGTCTCCAGAGTCAGAAAGACCGGCCATTCGTCCGCTTGTCCGAAAGCGGCTTGTTCCACGACTAGCGGCCAGAAGGTTTCGATGGTTCGGCGGGCTAAACCACTCAGGGTCAGGATCGTGACTGCTCCGCCAGCCATCACGCCCGGCACAGAGAGGGCTTGCCGATAAGGTTGCGCCACGGTGCGCTGGGGAACGTAAATCAAAATCTGATGAGCCGGCACGCCAGCT
The DNA here is from genome assembly GCA_937928795.1 of uncultured Anaerolineales bacterium. Classification (GTDB taxonomy): domain Bacteria; phylum Chloroflexota; class Anaerolineae; order Anaerolineales; family UBA4823; genus NAK19. The sequence continues at coordinate 5,090 of CALFWB010000103.1, read as the reverse complement.
TGCATCAAATACAGCAATCGTTCTACTGCAGCGGTGGTTTTGCCACAGCCAGCCTTGCCTTCTAAAAAGCATCGCTCGCCGAGCGGACGCTGAATAACCTCGAGTTGTTGGCGATTGAGAGCGGGCATATGCAAATTATAACGTCCTTCTGATGCAGAAAGCGAAACAGGCTGGTAAAATCAAATCATCCGCAGGCAGCGCTTTTTCCACTTCAAATTGCGGAGCTAACTGTCCCTTCGCCGGACAAAATAAGGCATTGGAGTAAACCATGAAAAAGATCGTACTAGTTCTCGTTCTCTTAAGCTTGTCGAGTTTGACTTTCCTGACTGCTTTTGAACCCTCACGGCGCGCTCAAGTTACCATTGTTAATAAATCAGGGGTCAAGTTAGGCATTCAACTGATCGATCCCAGGGATAAGGAGAATTTCTATTTTCTGACAGTAGAGAAGGGCAACCGTGAAGAGCCGCGTGAGAAAACCTTTGAGATTAAGCCAGCCATGTATTCGATGATCGTCTTTTATATGGAGACGTGGGATCCGGTTTATGGCTATCCGACCTGTGGTGGCTTGGTGTTGAAATCGCGGCTGTGGGCGCGTGGCAAACAACGGATCGTCTTCACCAAGTGCGGCGTGATGCCGGTCGACCCCGGTGAGCCGAAGATGATGAAGTTCTGGTTGTACACGCCCTTCTTTTATCCCTTTCGGTTTGTGTATTAGCGCAAGGTTGCAGGTTTCGACACGCTGCACGACTCAACCCGCAAGCGATTTGCTCCCCTCTTCTGGATTGCTTTGCATGTCACTCAATGCGCCAAGGATGAAGAAGAACGCTAAGGCAAGTATACCAACGACAAAGAGAAGCGTTCGCCAGTTGCTGAAGATCATCCCAATTAGCGATTCCCTAGCCGGGCTCTGAGGGACGGGGGACGGCTTATCAGGAGGCTTACTCTGTCCCATGCCTTGTTGCGGTCTGGCGGGTCCTGCAGAAGTTCCCCGACCTGCGCTATTTTGCAGCCAGGGTGGTCCGCCGCCGCCTCTCTGGAGGGGGGTGGCAACCTCCGGCGCAGTTGCCTCCCAATTGCGCAAATAGGCAACAATCGAAAGGATTTCCTCAGCGGTGAGGCGATCTCCCCAACCGATCATTGCTGTTCCGGGGATGCCATTGCGGACGATCTGTTGGATGGCGCCATCGGAAGTCTCTGTTAGGAAGGACTTAACGTTCAACGACGGACCGCGTGGCGTTCCCTGTCCTTCTGGACCATGACAGCGCGCGCAATTGGTAGCGTAAAGCTGCTCGCCTTGAGTAAGATTAGCAGCAGAGAGGTCAACCTGCACCTGCGGTTCGGGCAAAACACCGGCTGGCACTTGATCCCATTCTTGGATCAAGGCGACCAGGGCACGGATTTCGTCTTCGCTCAGAATATTTTGCCAAGCAGACATGATCGTGCCCGGTATACCAAAGGCAATGGAGCGTTGCAAGGTTTCGGCATCTTTTTGAGCAAGGGTGGGGTCTTGCAACGCTGGAGCAAGCGAAGTCCCCAATCCATCCGCCCCGTGACAAGCAATACAATGCTCAGCATACAGCGAAATCGCTTGGCTGAGAATATCTCCATTGGGCAAAGTTGCCACCTGAGCCAACTTTTCGGCGTCCGGTTGAACAGTAAAAGGCACTTTGGGCGTTAAGCCCAAGCTTTCCACGCGCTCTTGGGTTGCCTGCCAATCGCCAACTTGAATGAGGGCGACCAATTCGGAAATTTGGTAATCGCTGAGCACTCCTCCTTCCTGCTCGCTCCAAGCCGGCATAGCGGTATTGTAGCGACCGCGGGCGATGACTTTGGTCAATTCTTCATAAGGGATCTGGCGCACTGTCTCTTTGTCTAAGGCCGGTGATGTGCCAATCCCCTCGCCGCCGGAACCATGGCAAATAGCGCAGTTCTCAGCATAGAGAGTCATGGCTTGGTCGAGTTGAGTGGCAAGCAATTGTTCCTGAGCGACAGCAATTCGCTGCGGTTCCTGCCAGATCAACAAACCCAAACCAATCACAATCAAGGCTAAAGCCAGCAAGCCAATTAAGGGTTCTATGTAGGATTTCCAAGTTTTGGACATTGTTCCTCCTAAGGATAAGTAATCTGACTTGGAGCAAACGATTGTCTGGAGAGCGGTTTAGCAGTATCCACCCAAATTTCTTGATTGATGATTTCGATCGCAAAAAGGTCTAGAGCCCGTGCAGCCGGAGGGTTCTCCACATCTCCTTGCTGATCGAAGTGCGAGCTGTGACAGGGGCAGATAAATTTGTTCTGCGCCATCTCCCACGAGACCGTGCAGCCCAGATGCGTGCAACGTTGATAAACAGCAAGGAAACCACCCTCCGCCAAACGCACGAGGAAAAAGCGCCCATTGGAGATGTGGGTTACGCTATTTGGCGGAAAATCGTTTACAAGCCCGGCTTTGATCTTGCTGCCAAATTCCCCTTCTCCAAGACGGGGCTGCAAATATTGAAACAAGATCAATCCACTTTCTAGAAACGCTAAGCTTCCTAAAGCTGCATAAGCAAGATGCAGAAAGGAACGTCTTGAGAGCGATGCGGGATTAGAATTTTCCATAGAGCAATACCTCCAATCAAGCGATGGTTTGAAGCTCACTTAGCCTTGCCAAGGCAAAACGAGTGCCATGCCGTGACCACGGAAAAAGATGCCAATCACGGTGAGCACCACAAAAGCAGTAAGAAGGAAGGCAGCGTGAAAGAGGACGCGTTCTTCCAAGCTGGCTCTAAACCAACGTTCAATGGCACGGTCTGCAAGCAGAAAGAACACTAAGATAGAAATGAAGGGCAGCCCACCCATCGTAATCCACTGCGGTAAAAAAGGTAACCAATCCACCCACGAAAACCACTTCTCATCGGCGATCACCCACAAGGGCGTTACCACAAGGGCAGTCCCTATTGCCAATTGGGTAAGCCGCTTTCCTTTAGGTGAGCGAAAATACACACCAACGCTCTCGAAGCGGTTATCCCAATAGGGTAAGGAGACCACCAAGATGCTCAAGAGAAATGGAAGCAAGCCAACAATCAAGGTGGGATGAAAGTGAAGCAATAATTCTTGAAACCCCATAAAATACCAAGGAGCCTTGGCAGGGTTAGGCGAAAGGTTAGGATTGGCGATGTCCTCTAAGGGGGCCGGCAAGAGCTTGGCGATGAAGATGAGCAAAGCCACCCAAACCAAAGCAAAGACCAGCTCGCGTTGCACCAAGTGCGGGATGGTGGTCACGCGTTCCATGCGACCGTCCTCTTGCGCAGCAGAAGTTTTCGGGATAGATAAGCCGCCATCCTTTCTCACCCGCCAGAAGTGATAAGACATGAGGGCGAAAATCAGCAAGGGGATGAACGAGATATGTAAGGCATAAAAGTTCTGCAAGGTGTTGGTGCTGACTTCCGTGCCTCCTAGGGCTAAGCGTGCTAACCCTTCGCCTACCAAAGGGAGATAAGCGATCAAGCTACTGCCTACCGTCACTGCCCAATAAGCTAACTGGTCCCACGGCAGCAGATAACCGGTAAAGTTAGCCGCAGCAATTAAGAGGAGCATAAGCCAACCGATCACCCAATTCAATTGGCGCGGTGGCCGATAAGCTCCTGTGAGAAAGACGCGCACCAAATGCAATACGGCAACCAAAATTAGGAGATTGGCGCTCCAATGGTGCAGATTGCGCACCCACTCTCCAAACCAAACATTGGCGCGCAACTCCAGCAGGTCAAGATAAGCCTGAGGTGCAGAGGGAGTATAGTTGTTGAGCAAGATTAACCCACTGACTCCCAAGATGAGCATCAGGAGCGTTGAAAGCCCTCCTAGCCCCCAAGTGTAGGTCCATTTCAGGGTGGATTGAGGAACTTTGGAAGGATGGAGATGTAAGATTAAGCTATCCACAACCATGCGGATGCGCCCGCGATCATCCGTAGGGATCATCCAGCGGGCTACCAACAAGCTTATCTTTGAAAAGAAGCGGTTTCGATGTGAGTCGTTTGTCGGAGCCATTTCGCTTTCTGACATAAAAACCTCCAAAGTCACTGTTTTTGGAGCTGATTCTGCAATAGAGATGTGAAGGAGCTATGAAGAGCCGGTGAAAAGTTAGTGGAGATCAATGCGATCGCTGAGGTGTTAGGTTTGGCAAAGCGGCTAGGACTCCTCCCTAAACCTTCATAGAGCGTTCAGAGATGCTTCATAACTTCTTCAAAACTTTTTTGTATCCTACGCAGCAAGAACAAAAATGGTCTCGCATCATTCTCAACATTTGGAGGTTTACCATGTTCAAAACTATTCTTCTCAGCCTTCTGGGCGCGCTTTTGGTGGTTGCTTTTGCTGGTGGTGCTTATTATGCGCTGACCAACGCCGATCAAGCGCTAGCTGCACCAGAGGCAAGCTTCGCTCTGTCTGGAGCAGCCGCAGAAAATGCGGCGGCTTCCTCGATCAACGGTTCCTCGGTTGCTCCCGTTCCATCCGCCGCTTTCAACCATGGGAATGCTCCCGTTCAGGGAAACGGCAACGGCAATGGGAAGCGCTACGGTCAAGGAGCAGTCAATCAAACCAGCGGTCAAAATACCCCTAATCCTCAAGCCGATCTCAGCCAAGCTGTGACTGTGCAAGGGACGGTTGTCAAATTTGAGTACGGAACACTTACCCTGCAGACGCAGAGCGGTGAACTTGTTGCCATCCAATTGGGCAATCAGAACTATCTGCGCCAGATCAACTTTGTCCCCGTGACGGGAGAAGCGTTGAGCGTGCTCGCCTTCCTAGGCGATCAGGGCTTGCTAACCGCCGTGAGCATCACCCGTCTGAGCGATGGCAGCGTTTATTCCTTACGCGATAGCACGATTGGGCGACCGCTCTGGACCGGCGGTGGTTGGGGACGGCGAGGTGGACGACAACCATAAAGTTGGTATAATAAAGAGAGTGCGCAAGCGTTAAGTAATACGTCGAAAGAAGCTTAACAATGTGATAAACTAAGGGCATGCCAAAAGCCCGAGAGTACCACCTAAAAGAGCAACAATTGGCAGAGATCGAAACAGCGATCCGCCATGATAAACGCCCAGAAGTCCGACAGC
>CALFWB010000102.1 GCA_937928795.1 uncultured Anaerolineales bacterium | reverse complement strand
ATCTTTGTGAATGCCTAATCCGGCGGATAGGCGATAACCACAATCGGTTGACCTCGCAAATGGGTGAGGAAGAGAATGCGCTCTTCTTCGCCCTTCAGGCGCAAAGCGCCTTGCAGGGCTTCAGGCTGCAGCGGCGAGCCACGTTTTTTGACGGTTACTTTGCCTACCCTTCGAGCGCGCAGGTAAGCGCGCAAACGCTTCAGTTGAAAAGGAAACCAGCTCTCCACTCGCCAACAGCGGGCAAAAGGGGTTGTTATGGCTTGCTCGGCGGTCAGATAGGCGATTTCGTCGTCCATCTGCTGCGCGTTCAGCATTCGTCCTAGCTTGCGCACCAAGCCGGCGCGCAGGATGGCCGGGTCAGGTTCATAGAGATAAGCCGCCGGGGGCGAGAGCGGAAGTTCGTCCTCGGCTGCCGAAGAGTCTTCGGAGGAGAGGCTCACTCCTGCAGGCAATAGGGTGGCACGCCGCCAACCGCTTCGCAGCTCACCCAGCCAAAGCACAGCCTCTTTTAGCTCGCCTTTATACGAAATAAATTCCACCTCGCCGGCATAAGCGGCAAGCTCCTGCAAAGCCACGCCCGGCGAGAGTTTCACCGCCAGAGCCGCTAAAAACGGTCGCCACTCCCGCACAATGCTCAGCGGCGGTTGGTAGCTCTCAACGTGAAAGCGCCGTCTTCCAGAAAGGCGGCGGGCTGGATCGAAAAAGGCGGCGGTTTTAGCCAGACCCCTGCGCAAGGGCAAGCCTTGTCTCAAATCGGCTTGGAGAAAGCAAAGCCTTTCCTCGAGGTGCAAAGCCCGCCCGTTGGCTTGGGCGAGATAGAGGCGCAGAGGATCGCAATCGATCCCGACCGTGAAGGCGTTTTGGGCAAAGGCAAGGCTATCGCCCCCGATCGAACAGCCGAAGTCGAGAATGCGATCATAGCCGCCCATGCGGCTTGCCCGATAGCAAGCAACTTCCCAATGCGAAGCCTGTTCCAAAGCCTCGCGAGTGAAGTAGAGCTGGGCGGCAAAGGGCGTCTTGTGCTTTGCCTTTTGGCGCAGGATTGCCGTCTCAACAGCAGCTTGTGCGAGGGAGGGTTCAAAGCGGCGAAGGAGGGTCTGATAGTGCAGCAAATAGGTCTCTTCGCTGGGTTTCAGCGCAACCGCCTGAGCGAGGGCTTGCTCCCCCGTCAGCGTGAATAAAGCCCGAAACCCATTCCGATTCATCCAAAGGTCAGGACGATAATGCCGCTTACCGTGAGCAAGGCGCCAAGCACGACTTTCCAAGTGAGCGGTTCTCCGCCCAAGAGCAAGCCCATCAGCGCCCCGAAGAGCGGAGAAGTAAAGGCAATCGGCATCACCCGCCCCAGGGGTGCTCCTTTGAGAGCCGTATAAAAACACAGCATCCCGACTGCGCCGGCGACCACTCCACCGCCCAAAACCATCATCCACAAGGCTTTGCTTCCAGCCTGACCGAGGGTCTTCCATTGCGGAAAGCTGACCGCTGCCAGAATGACCAAAGCCACTGCCGTGCGGATGGTGATGCCCATCTGCGGTGAGAGGTTGCCCAAGTGCAGCCCTTTTTTCTCGAAATAGCCACCGATCCCCCACGCCATGGCCGTCAGCAAAGCAAAAAGCTCCGGTTTCATCTTGATCTCCTCAAAAAAGTTTCTCAATCCTGCAGCATCATGCCTGCTGCTCGTCGCCCGATCTCTACGGCAAAATTGGTGCCCCGATCCCAAGGATACACCTGACTCATGCTGGCAAAGTACAAACCCGCCAGAGGTGTTCGGATGGAGGGAATATGGCGAGAATGGTTGACAAACGGCACCGGTTGGGCATAGGGCGTGCGAAACAGCCAAGTTTTGTTCACCCACTGCGGCGAGAAGCGCGGATTGATGCGCTGCAACGCCGGCAGAAAGCGCTGCACGAGCTGCTCTTGACTGAGTTGAAAGTATTCGTGGTCGGTTTCGAGGTAATCGCCGCAATACACCAGATGATCGCCGCCGAAGTAGCGGGCAGGGATGAAATTGGTGTGTTCGACCAAAGCAAGGAAGGGAAACCCAGCCGCTTTGGGGATGTTGTACCAATAATAACCTTCGGGTGAGAGGGGATGCTTGAGGGAGAAGATCAGCATCACGGCGCCCATGCTCTTCAGCTCCAGCAAGCCGCGCAGGTAATCGGGCGGGAGTTGCGGAGCAAGGCGCGCCAAGATAGCCGGCGATTGCGTGACCAAAACTTGGTCGAAATGGGCTTCGCCGGCTGCGCTGCGCACCTGCAAGCCCCCTCCGGCGGCGGTTAGGATGCCTTCAACCGGGCAGGAAAGGCGCAAATCTAACCCCATCTGCTGAAGGCGGGTTGCCAAACGGTCGGCAAAGGCTTGAAAGCCGCCTTCAAAGGTGCCCAAACGGGTGGTGCGGGCTTTGATGCGCGCCCACATCCAAGCCATATTGACCAACGGGGCATAGCGTTCACCGAATTTGCCGATCATCAAGGGTTGCCACATCAGCTCATAAACGCGATCCCCTGCCCAGCGGCGCATCCACGCCTCCACGGTGGTTCTTTCTAAGGCTTGCCAGTTGTTGGTCAGACGCAGGAATAGTCCCACCAAGCCGAAACGGATTTTATCCACGCCCCAGCCCAAGCCGGGGAAAAGCGCCATCTGCAAGACCGAATCAAAGGGATAAAACTTTCCCTTGTAATAGACGACGGTATAAGGACGCGGAAAGCGCACCTGATCGCGCCAACCTAATTCATCGATGAACTGTAACATATAACGGTCGGTGGCGAACCAGTGGTGATAATACTTCTCCATCGCCCATTCCCAATGCGGCTCCTTGAAACCGCTTGCCAAACCGCCGACACAATCGGCTGCCTCATATAACGTAACCGAATGCCCCGCCTTGAGCAAGTCGTAGGCCGCGGCTAAGCCGCCGAAACCAGCACCGATCACGGCGATGCGACGTCTGGTAAGTTGATCGGTCATTGTGCCTCCTTCAGCGCAGCCTCCCAACGCAGCCCTTCTCGCCAGAGATAATAAGCCCCTAGGGCGGTAATGGGCAGCCACAGGGCAATGTGCAGCACAATGGTGTAACTGGATGCCACCGCCGTGCTCACTCCGTAGGCTTCCAACACAGCGATGCCGGGTTTGTCAAAAGTGCCGATGTAGCCGGGCGCAGAGGGCAACGTGGTTGCCAGATTGACGATGCCGTTCATCAGCATCAAGGCAAAAAAGCTCACCTCGAACGGGAAAGCGTGCATCACGAACCAGTATTTGCCCGTTTCAAACAGCCAGATCACTAACGAGGTGAGGAAGATCATCCAAACATCTAAGGGGGAGCGCAGGGCTTCCAAACCGCTGAGAAAACGTTCGCTCAATGCGAGCGTCTTTTCGCGCCAGCGCAAAGGGATCAAACGCTGCGTCAACCATTCAATCAAAGTCTGAGTACGTTGGGGAAACATAGCTGCGATTAAGAAGACCACCAAGGCTGTGAAGAAAAGCGCCGCCCCACCCAAGGCAATTTGGCGGATACTGCCTGTCCCAACTACCCCTGCGCCGGCGGTTAGGCGGCTCAGTTCGGGGAGATTAAGGAAGACGAAGGCTAACATCACCAAGCCGTCGAAAATCCGCTCCACGATAATTGTCGCCAGCGAGGCAGAAACCGAAACGCCTTCGCGCCGTTTCAACACCACAGCCCGCAGCACCTCCCCAGCACGAGCGGGATAGATGTTGTTGCCCATATAACCGATGGCAACCACTGGGAACATGACCCGTGTGGGGATCGGCTTGATGCGCCGTAACAGATAATGCCACCGCCAAGCGCGCGCCCATACCCCCAGAAAGTAGACCGCTACGCCGGGGATAAGCCAGAGATATTGAGCTTCTCGCAGGGCTGCCCAAAAGCGTTCGATCTCCGGGAGGAGGTCTCTGAGCACCCACCCAAGAAAAAAAAGGCTGACGAGAACGCCCAGCCAGAAACGCCAACTTTTCATAGGCTGAATTCTATCATGTCTTAGGTAGATGACCCTGCCAACAGTTCCTTCAAGCGGGGGTGCTCGGCATAGACGCCGCGATACGAGACAGGCAAAAGGGCTGCAATGCGACATAAGATTTCATCGGTGTTGCGCTGCAGCATCTCTTCGCGCCGCTCGCGTTCCACCGCTGGCAGTCGGATCGGATCGCCAAAGACGACGCGAATTTTCGGGCGGCGCAGGGTGAAAATCTTGAAAATCGCCCCTTCGGTGCCGCTGATCGCCACCGGGATCACTGGTACACCCGCCTTATCGGCTAAATAGGCTACGCCCGGCTTGCCGGGCAATAAGCCTTTGGTCGGGCTGCGCGTTCCTTCGGGAGCGATTCCCAATAATCCCCCTTGTTGGAGATAGCGACAGGCGTCTTTCAGCGCTCGAAAATCGGCCTCCTCGCGATTGATCCAGATGCCCTTTAGGGTGTTGATCAACCAGGGGATGAAGGGGTATTTTTTATATTTATCCGCCACGAGGGCGGTTAGGTCATTGCGCTCGATCAGCATGAACAGCAAGAGGGGGTCTAAGCGGCTCAGATGGTTGGTGGCTAAAATATAGCCGCCGCTCAAGGGCACTTTTTCTAGACCGACCACCTCAATACGGGTGAGTAAGACAAAGAGAAAGCGGAAGATGGAACGAAGCCGACGTTGCATATTCCCTTCACCGATAGTCGTTTTTTTCCACATTATACCTTTTGCGGTCCGCGATCGGGGTCTTGAGTTTGGGGCTCTGGCGGGCGCTGCCTATACCTGCCCCCCGCTTGTAGGGGGGACTATAGGGAGCACCCTTGCGGGCGGTAGAGGGTTCGGATGCCGTCTCTTTGCCTCCTAAGGGCTGTTTTTGCCATCTCTGTATTTCACTTTCTTAAGGTGCAACCCTCTCTTGCGTACCTCCTTTTTGCCCATTTTGCGCCCTCTTTGAGGGGGGACACAAAATCGTTTTTTTTCGATTCACCCTCTACCCCACTTTGGGCATTGTGAAACGGGTGGGGTCACTGTGTCCACGCAAAAGTTGTAGGACAACTCAATGAGTTGTCCTACAAAGTAATGTTGCCAACAACTTTTGAGTGCACACGGGGTCACTTCTTGCCGAGAGGTTCGGTTATGCAAAATTGGCGAAAGTCCAGTTATAATCAATCTAATGAGACCCGATAGTCAATCCCACTTTTTGGTATCGTCCATCAACCGTTCGGTTTGGACACTCTGTGGCTTGCTTTGGTTAATGGGGATCTGGATAAGCGCTTGTTCCCAGCCAACGCCACTTCCCCAACCTACCCCTCAAGCGAGTGTCACGCCGACCCTCAGCCCACCAACGGCAACCTCCATTCCCCTAGCCGCCAAAGTCAACGGCGAAGACATCACGCTCGCCGAGTTTCAAGCAGAACTCGAACGCTATCGGATGGCTTTTGGCACGGAAGTAGCAACCGAAGCAGAACGAGCGGTGCTTGAAGATTTGATCGATAAACTCTTGTTAGCCCAGGCCGCCCAAGAAGCTGGCTATACGGTGGACGCTAAGATGATCGAAGAACGCATTCAACAACTGATGAGCCAAATCGGCGGTCAAGCGACTTTGGATGATTGGATGGCGAAGTACGCCTATACTCCAGAGAGTTTGCGCCTTGCCTTGGCGCGAGAACTTGCTGCAACTTGGATGCGCAACCAAATCCTTGCCCAAACGCCACGGCAGGCGGAACAGGTTCATGCCCGCCAAATCCTCGTCTATTCCGCCGAGCGAGCGCAAGCCGTTTACGCCGAACTGCAGGGCGGTCAGGAGTTCGCCAAATTAGCCGAGCAATTCGACCCAATCACCTATGGCGATTTAGGCTGGTTGGCGCGCGGCATGGTGCTTGATGCGCAGTTGGAAGAAGTTATCTTTGCCCTGCAGCCGGGTCAGTATAGCACGGTCATTCAAACCATTGCCGGGTATCATATCGTTCAGGTGATCGAGCGCGATCCTCAACGGCCGCTAACCGCAGAAGCCTATCGCATTTACCAAAAACTGACCTTCCAAGAATGGCTTGCCCAACGGCGGGCCGGCAGTCAAATCGAACTCTTCTTGAAAGATTAGCAACAGATCGAGAGGTGGTGGATGGGATCGTTTGAATTGGAAAATAGACGGAGCTCCCCCCTAAGGTTGCTCACCGCGCTTTGGAATCTGCTGACCATCCTCGTATTGCTGATGACTTGCTGTGTTGGGGTGGTGACGCTGGTGATCTATCTCGATCCGTACAGCAGTCTGAATCCGTTTCCGCCGCCCACCCCGTTCCAACCTCCCCAACTGCCCACCCTGACCCCCACACCGTTGCAAATTCTGCCGCCAACCTGGACGCCAAGTCCAACCATTACGCCGCGGCCGACCCTTACCCCCACCTTTACCCCAACTTCGTCCCCGACAGCTTCACCGACCGCAACGGAAATCCCTACCCCTACCCCGCTGCCGCCCGAAATGGTGCTTTATGCGCTTAGCCCAGGCAGCCCCAAGGCACTGGCAAGCACCGCATTTTATCCCGATTTGGGGTGTAAGTGGAGCGGAGTGGCGGGGCAGGTTTTTGATGCCGACGGCCAGCCTATCCCGCCGGCCGCAGTGCTGGTGATCGTTGGAGGGGTGTTGAACGGTGAGGCGGTTGAATTGCTCAGCCTGACCGGCACGGCACCCCAGTACGGACCCGCAGGATATGAAGTGGTGCTGGGAGACGTCCCGATCGCTTCTCAAGGCAGCTTATACATTCAATTGTTTGATCCGCAGGGCACGCCCCTCACCGACCGCATTTACTTTGATACGTTTGGGGCATGCGAGCAGAATTTGATCTTGATTGATTTCGTCCGCAAATGAATGTAAATAACCGCGAATGAACACGAATAAACGCGAATAACCGCGAATGAACACGAATGAACGCGAATAAACACGAATAAACGCAATGAACGCGAATAACCGCGAATAACCGCGAATAAACGCGAATGAACGCGAATAAACGCGAATGAACGCGAATAGCTGCAAATACATTGCAGATAGTGCAGATACTCTCTGTTTTATCTGTGTCGTCTGTGGAGCATCTAAGGAGTTTCGCCGGAGATTTCGAGCCACATCTGGCGCAAGATCAGGGCATCGTCTTCCAGCACCGGACTCTCGCACAAAATGCGCCCGCTGCAACGATAGTCTTTCAGGGCGCAGAAAATAGCCCTGACATCGAGGTCTGCCTCTTGGAGTGTCAGGTGTTCGCGCTCCCCTTTTGGCGAATATTCGATGCCCGAAAGGTGGATATGGAGGTCTTTGAGGGCATCCTCCCCCAAAGCTTGGGCGATCTGCTCCAAAACGGCTTGCCATTCTTCGTAGCTGTTCATGCTCCCATCGCCGGCGCGGGCGTGTAGGTGAGCGAAGTCAATACAGGGCTTGACGCCCTCGATTTCGCGGCTCAGGATCAGGGTGTCTTGCAGCGAACCGAGCATGGCTGACTTGCCCATCGTCTCCGGGCGCAAGATGACCGGGTTTCCCATCTGGCGCAATTCGGCGATACATCCTCGCAGGCGTTCGAGGGCGAGCGGCAAGACCTCCTGCGGACTCTTGCCGAAATACGAGCCGGGGTGAAAGATAACATCGCTCGCTCCAGCCAGATTGCCGTAATGGGCGGCATCCATCAGGCGTTGACGCGATTTGGGCCATTCGCTCTCATCGGCGTTAAGGTTGATGAAGTAAGGAGCGTGAACGCTGAGGCAGACATCTTGAGCTTGGGCAGTGGCGCGGATCTCGGCACAAGTGCTTTCGGAAACGCGCACAGCCTGTACCCAACCCAGTTCCAGGGCGTCTAAATCCAATTCGCGCAGCCGTTGAATTGCACCCACCGAGCCGCCCGGTTTCGGCGGTGTAGATTTGGGAGAACCAACTGTGCCAAAACGGAACGAAAGCGCCATTTAGAAACCTAACCTTTCTAACAGAGGGGGGCCAAGGATCAGCAGTCCAATAGCAACCGAGGCAAGCGCCGCAATGAGAACCGCCGCTGCGCCCACATCTTTGCCCACTTTCGCCAACGGATGGTATTTGCCGTTGGCAGCCAGGGTTGCAATAGCTTCTAGGGCTGTATTAAGGAACTCCGCCGTCCAGACCAGCGCAATGGTTAGGAGAAGGACTGCCCAATCCCGCAATCCTAGTCGCAGCCAGAAAGCCAAGAGGATCACTGCCAAACTTGCCACAGCGTGGATCCACGCGTTTTGTTGCGTGCGGATGACAAACCACCAGCCCGTAAAGGCATATCGAAAGGAATTTGCTCTTGAGCGAAGGAAACGGAGCAGCACAGCTTCAGGCATGGGTATGCCTCACTCCATTGGGGGTGAAACTTGAATGCCTAGCGAGGCAAGGATTGCATTTTGCATCGCCCACATTTGAGCTTTTTCGGCTGCTCGCTCATGGTCATAGCCAAACAGGTGCAGGATGCCATGCACGGTCAGCAAGGCAAGCTCGGCAAGGGTGGAGTGTCCGGCTGTTGCGGCTTGCTCTTGGGCTCGCTCCAAGGAGATGATCACATCACCGAGGTATTTCCTGCCACTCCGCGGGTTGATTTCGTCGAGGGTAAAAGACAAAACATCGGTCGGCGTATCCATGCCACGAAACTGACGGTTCAAGGCGCAGATTTGAGCATCGTTGCTCAAGACTAACGTGAGGTCTGCCGTTTGGGAGGAGATGGCAGTCAGGGTAGCCTGAGCGGCCTGGGTGAGGATCGCTCTATAGGCGCGCCATTCCTGGATAGGCAGAGAGATGTTTTTCTGAACGGTGATCATGAAGGATTTTCAACGTTGGTCTTCAGTCGTTTGGGAACGGGTTGGGTGATTTCGATCGGGATTGGAGTTTCCTCAGGAGGCGTTTGAGCTTCGGAGAGGGCAAGCGCAGGTTGGGGTTTCTCTGCAAGTTTTGGATAGAGCAAGCGCGGATGGTAAACATTGCGCAGGATGGTCGTAAAGGCGTCCATTAACTCGGAAAGGTCGCGCAAGGTCAGCGGGGTTTCGTCCAATTGTCCTAGCGCGATCAGTTGGTCGAAAACGCTTTTGATGACTTGACGAAGTTCCTGTTCGTTCTTGGGCATTTCGGCGCGCACCTTTGCCTCACAGCCATCGGCGAGCATAAGGATTGCGGTTTCCTTCGAGCGCGGTTTTGGCCCGGGATAGCGAAATTGCTGGATGTCCACCTTGCTCTCATCACCGCCAGCGCGTTGGACAGCTCTGGCATATTGATAACGGGTGAGCATCGTGCCGTGATGCTCGAGGATAAAATCTTGAATGCGGCGCGGCAGGCGGTATTTACGGGCAAGGCTTAAGCCGTCGGTGACGTGGCTGATGATGATTTTGGCGCTGACGGCGGGGTCTAATTGGTCGTGTGGGTTGGTGGCGCCAGCCACCTGATTTTCGATGTAAAAGGCTGGGTTGAGCGCTTTGCCGATGTCGTGATAAATTGCGCCTACCCGCACTAAGAGGACGTCGGCCTGAATCCGCTCAGCCGCCTGTTCGGCTAAATTGGCAACTTGCAAGCTGTGCTGATAGGTTCCGGGCGCATTGGTCAGCAACATGCGCAACAGGGGGTGATCGGGGCGAGAAATGTCGATCAAGTGCAAGGCGGTTGAGAAACCCAGGTATTGCGCCGAAACAAATTGGAGCAACAATGCCAGTCCGGCGGAGGCGATGCCGCTGAACAACACCGCTGCCGTGAGATAAACGATGAATAAGACGTCCGTTACACCGCTCATACGATGGAGCACGACTAAGATCAAGGCGCCCGCAGCCCCGGCTGTCAAACCGGCAATCATAAAGGCGACCATGCGCCGCGCTTTGCCGAGGGTTAAGACGCTGAATTGGGTGCTCACCAAGATATACATCAAGAGTTCAAGGGCGTGGGGTTGGGCATAAGCGGTGAGAATTGCCAACCCAACCGAAGTAACCAAAGCGACTTCGCTGTTGATCACCAACGCGCCGATTACCATGCTGAAGGCAGCATAGGGAAAGACGTAGGAAAACGGGCTATCTGTCGGTAAGAGGCGGGCTGAAAAAAGAAAGAGGATAAACAGCGTCACCAAGACGGTGGTCAGGCGCGCATCAGAGAGGATGGACTTTTTACGTCGCATGTAAAAGAACAACAACGTGACGATGAGGAAAGAGACAAGGACGCTCTGCAACCAGAAGCCGATATCGGGCTTAGGTTGCACCAAGCCAAATGCCTGCAGGGCTTCGATGTCTTCTGCCTTGAGCACTCGACCGCGCTGCACAATGGTCTCACCAGCTTGAAAAGAGCGGCTAATTGGAGAGATTGCAGCAGCCGCCTTCTCCCTAGCTGCTTGAGTTAACTCTTCATTGTAAAAGCTGTTGGGGACGATGAACGGTTCAACCAGTTCAACGACAAGGGCAGCCTGCTCCTCGCTCATGGCTAAACTGACCATGGTCGGCAAGGTGCGGCGCACTTCGGCAACCCGTTCCTCGCGGATGGCGTTCCGCATGGCTTGTTCGAGGACCAGAACGGCCTCCTGCTGGATGGCTTGCCAGCGCAAGTCGTTCAAACCGAGAATTGCTTGGGCATCCTCGGTGGATAAAGTGATGCCCTCCAGAAACGCCAGGTCGGCGAATTTTTGTTCAGGGGTGGCGTAGCTATCAGCACGCACACTGTTGATGTAGGCAAGCGCATTGCGCAGACGTTCGCGCTGGGCGCGAGCAATGCTTGTGTCTGGGGCTGTATACACAGGGGAGACATTGCGGGCTGCGTTCTGGCGAGCTTGCTCGGTCAGGATGGTGCTAACGTAGGTAAGGGCGTGCGGGGCTTGAATATCTTGAGTGGCGACCTGTCCTTCTTCCAGCAAGGCGGTGTTGGTGTTGAGCAGGAATGGAAACACCAAAGCCAGAGTAATCATCCCATAAAGAAGGATGAGGACGATGGCGGTTGGCAAGATGCGCCTCAACGAGTGTTTTCCGGACATGGTGCTTGCTCAAATCGGACGGTCAGCTTTCTCGGCTAAAGGTTGCCTGCTCTAGCTCAGCAGGCGTCTAACCATCTGGCTGGCTTGTTCGCCACTGGCGCGACCTTGCAAACGGGGCATGAGCCATTTCATCACCAAACCCATCTGCTGCAGATTTGCGGCGCCGACTTCGGCAATGGCTTGACGCACCAAGGCTTCCAGCTCGGATTCACTCATGGCTTGCGGCAGGTAGCTCTCTAGGATCGCCAATTCCTCGCGACTGGCAGCCGCTAAATCCGCTCGTCCGGCGCGCTCTGCATCGGCGATCGCCTCGTGACGAGCTTTGACTTCTTTTTGAAGGATGCCCAAGACGGCGTTATCGTCCAACTGCACGCCCTTTTCTACTTCTAACAGCCGAATGGCTGCCAAAGCCATGCGTAAGGTGCGCTTTTGCACCTCATTGTTGGTGCGCATCGCCTCCTTGAGATCGTTTTGGAGTTGCTCTTTTATACTCATGTTTTCATTATACCTTATTGGAGCAAAACCGTCTGATTCTATGTCGGGCTCTAACCCACTTCTAACCCATCGGAAAGCGAACCCGCTGACCGCCGATCAAGTGTAAATGGAGATGAAAAACCGCCTGTCCGGAATCCCGCCCGGTGTTGATGATCGAACGGTAGCCGCTTTCGGCAATCCCGTGTTCGGCAGCCAATTGACGGGCTATCCAGAAGAGATGCCCAATGAGCGGTTTATCAGCTTCGGTCATGGCGTTGATCGACTCGAGATGCTTGATGGGCACGATCAAGATGTGCACCGGCGCCACCGGGTGAATGTCCTGAAAGGCAATAACCTGCTCGTCTCGGTAAAAAACTTTGGCCGGGGCTTGACCGGCGATGATGCGACAAAAGACACACTCTGTCATGCTTATCCTTTAGGAAAGAAGGATGCCGCTCATCTTTTCGCCCATCAGGGTGGTTAGGCTCACCTCGCTGATTTGGTTGGTGAGTGGCTGAGCGGAGACCGCCTGCACGCGCAAATAGTTGTCACTCAGCCCACTCATGTGCCAGCCCTGCGACTCATTGCGCTGAGCAGTTTCCCATAACACGCGCACCGTCCTGCCTAAGAAGTTGCGCCGGTAGGCATGCGCCGAAGCAGCCAAGATCTTGCGCACCTGCTGGCTGCGCTGCTTGCGCAGGGCGGGTGGCACCTGAGCGCTCAGACGGGCAGCCGCTGTACCGGGCCGCGCCGAGAAGGCAAACACATGCCCGCCGGCAAAGACCATCTGCTCGATGAAAGCTAGGCTCTGGGCAAACTCGTTGGCGTCTTCGCCGGGGAAACCGACAATAATATCGGTGGTGATCGCCACATCGGGGATCAGGGAGCGGGCAGTCTCAATTAGGCGAGCGTATTCCTGCGGCGTGGTCTTGCGCGCCATGCGGCGCAGGGTTTCCGCACAACCCGATTGGAGGGGCAGGTGCAAATGGCGACATAGGCGCGGGTTTTCCCATAAGCGGAAAAAGCGCTCGTCCAAATCCCAAGGCTCCAAGGAAGAAAGGCGCAGGCGTGGTACCTCGCATTCCTGTAAGATGGCTTGGACCAAATGGCGCAGGTGGAGAGGGGGAGTGAAATCTTGCCCCCAAGAGCCCAAATGGACGCCGCTCAACACAATTTCGCGGGCAAATGCCGTTCCATCCGAAGCACCTTTGTCCTCCCCCAGAGCGGCGCGAATATCGGCCAGCACGTCTGGGATTGGGCGGCTGCGGCTGCGCCCGCGCGCCAAACGGGTGATGCAGAAAGTGCAATGGTTGTCACAGCCATCTTGCACCTTGATAAAAGCCCGCGTGCGGTGACGACTGCCCGGCAGGGGCTCGCGCTCCAGCGGCTCAAGGTCATAAAGCTCGGTCAGTTGCTCGACTAGGCTTTCTTTCTGGTCGTTGGGGATGATGCGCGTTACGCCGGGCAGGGTTTGGGCTTCACTGGGGTGCAGGGTTGCCCAACAGCCGGTCAGGACGATCTGCTTGGCGCCAGCGCGGTGGGCTTGGCGGGCTTTGGCGCGCGAATCCGCATCAGCAGCCGCCGTGACCGTGCAGGTGTTGATCACCACCCAATCAGCCCCTTCAGGGGTTTCTACGAGTGTATAGCCGGCGGCGCGAAACTGGCGAGCAAAGCTTTCCAGCTCGCTCTGGTTCAAGCGACAACCGACCATATCTAAATAAACCCGTCGAACTTCATTCATCCTAGCTCTTGATTCTACCCGAAATACTCCAAATTGGAGGCGCAAATTGGATGCTTCGTTGAGAGTGTTCAAGATACTTTCTCTCTGCTTGAACGGTTTCCTCACCCCTTCGACAGGGTTTTGACAAGCACTTGGGCAAAGGCTCAGTGTGGCACTCAGTGCAAGCTCAACCTGTCAGCTCAGGGCAATACCCCGCCCCCTCTCCCGCCGGGAGAGGGGCTGATCTCCCCTTGCCCATCCGGAGCAGGGTCGGGACGAGAGGAGCGAGGCGGTTTGTCCTGATTTTTTTGAATTTTTTCTGCAAAATCCGCGTCATCGGTGGTTTTTTGGGCAGGCAGAACAGTTACAAATTCGGTTAAAATAGCGGTTGAACCGGATTGGCTCCCTATCATGTGGAATCAAGAAGTTTTGCTAACAGTCCGTGGCGCGCTTCCGAACTTGGCAAAAGGGAAGATCGGCCTAAGATGGCGGCTGATGGGCTTGGTCATCATTGCCCTTATGCCGGTCGTCATTGCCCTCGTGCTCATTGCCTCTGAGCAGCGTCGTCAAGCCATTGAGACTGCCCATCAAAATTCACTCTTTCTCGCCAGGCTGGCTGCTACAAATCAACAAAGTTTGATCGAAGGAGCAAGGGATATTCTGGTCACCTTATCCCAAGTTCCGGCAATCCAAAACTATGATCGGGCGGCATGTTTGTTTTTTCTCAGGAATGTTCTCATGCATTACCCTCTCTACGCCAATTTTGGCGCTGCCGATCGCAATGGCAATGTCTTTTGCATGACTCTGCCTCAAAAATATCCGTTGAATATCAACGATAAAGAGTATTTTTGGCAGACAGTGGAATCCCGTGATTTCACCATCAGCGATTATCAAATCAATCCGGTCAGCTTGCAAGCTATCATTACGCTGGCATATCCAATTCTATCTGCCCAGAACGAGGTAACAGGCATCGTCTTTGCCGAATTAGACTTGCGCTGGTTGGAACAGTTCAAGATTTCAGCCATTTTACCTGAAGCCGCAAGGGTTCAGGTGATTGACCGATCGGGTATCGTCTTAGCGTCTGCTCCCAAAGCGGATGAGTTTGTTGGAGATCGCTTATCTGAAAGCGATTTGCTTTCCTACGTGATTGCGCATGGAGAGGGACTCATCGAATATAAAAATCGGGGAGAAGTCACGCGATTATTTGCGTTCACTTCCTTACCAGCCTCAAATGATGACACTTTATATGTTTTGATTGACATCCCTGCAAAGGCGATCCTAGATAAACCCACCAAAAATCTGATCCTCACCTTAGCTTCTCTAGCAATGGGGGCATTTTTGGCGTTGATTTTTGCTTGGTTTGGAAGCAATTACTTAATTTTGCGCCAAGTGAACGAATTGGTTCGTGCTACCCGAATGCTGAGCAAAGGCGATCTCAAAGCGCGGGCTTGCGACCTCCACAAGGGGGATGAACTCAGCGAATTGGCAAGCGCCTTTAATGATATGGCAGAGACTTTAGAAGCTTGGCAGCAAGAGCAACAACGTTCCCAGAAGCAGATTAGAAAACAAAAAGAAAAAGCTGAGACACTGGCGCGCATTGCCAGCCGTTTGAACGCTCATTTGGAGTTGAATAGCGTATTGGAAGCAATTGCTGAAGAGGTGTCCGATATCCTGAGCGTTCCAGCCGTTGGCATCTTAATTTATCAAGCGGAGGGTGAGAAAGTAGAGCGATATTTCAAGGTCCATCCTGCCTATAGAGACCTTGCCCAAAAGATTGAAATCATGCCGTTGGAAGATTTTTTGGTCAGGATCAAGGATGATCGAATCGCGATCCTCGATCTTCTCCATTTTTCAGGTCAAGGAGTTGTGTGTGGTCTTTCGTCTGCTGCGGTGCAAGGGGTGATTGTGGCTACGATGAAGCATGAGGGAAACTTGATTGGCTATTTGATTGCCTTTGTTCCCTCCTTAGAAGCGATTGATCCGGATGAACTCACATTACTGCAAGGGATAGTTGATGAGGCTGCGTTGGCGATCACCAACGCCCGTCTGGTTCAAGCACTTAAGAGCGAAGAACAAGCTAGAGCAACCCTACTCGGAAACCTGATCGCTGCCCAAGAAGATGAGCGCAAACGCATTGCTCGGGAGTTGCATGATGAAACGAGTCAAAGTCTGACCGCCCTTTTAGTGGGTTTGGATACCCTAAGAATGGCTTTTCGCCTAAATCCAGAGCATGTGGAAAGGCACTTACAGAACTTGAAGTCGGTCACCGAGGAAATGCTAGGCAACATCCATCGCCTCATTTCAAATCTGCGCCCAGCTCTGCTGGACGACCTAGGCTTAATTGCTGCAATTACATGGTATGGTGACTTAAGGTTAAGCGCCAGTGGCATCGAATTCGATTTTGATTGTGACGGCCTCTATGAGCGCTATTCTTCAGATATTGAATCTGCGCTGTTTCGGATTGTTCAGGAAGCAATTACCAACATTATTCGACATGCACATGCTACGAAAGTGAAGATCCAATTGTCTCAATCGGATAGCGAAATCTTGTTGCAAATCGAGGATGATGGCATTGGCTTTGACCCACAAATCCTTCAGCATCCTACTCCCAAGCATGGGCTTGGGTTGCGAGGTATGTTAGAACGGACAATGATTTTGGGTGGAAAATTTGAATTGAACACTGCCCCGCAAAAAGGGACGTGCATCCGCGTATTGATTCCGCTGGTTTTCGCTTGTTCATCCGATGGAAAAAATTAGGGTTTTAATTGTTGATGATCATGCCATCCTAAGAGAAGGCTTGCGAGCGCTGCTGAGCTATTTTGAGGATATTGAAGTTGTTGGAGAAGCTGCCGATGGACAAGAAGCGCTGGAACTCATCGAGACTCTGCAACCGGACATTATTTTGATGGATATCATCATGCCAAGAGTCAACGGATTTGAGGCAACGCGTCAGATCCACGAAAAGTATCCAAGCAGCCGGGTGCTGATCCTTACCCAACACGAGGAATGGCAATATGTTATGCCCCTGCTTAAGGCTGGAGCCTCAGGATTTATTCTCAAAAAAGCAGTCGGGGTCGAATTGATTTCGGCCATTCGAGCCATTGCCAAGGGAGATAGTTTTCTTTATCCGCCCGTAGCCAAAAAAGTGCTGGAACAAATTCAAGGCAAAGATCAGTTTGTTGCCGAACGTCCGAAGGACTTAACCCAACGAGAACGGGAAGTCTTAGCTCATATCTTGCGCGGTGAGACCAATCGACAGATCGCTCATCAATTAGGGTTGAGTATCAAGACCATCGAATGGCATCGCAGCAATCTAATGGAGAAAATCGGGGCTAGGTCGGTTGCCGATTTGGTTCGTTACGCCTTACAACATGATTTGGATATTTGGTTAGATAGCCAAATGACTTCCGAGTGAGACTCAATCTGGACTCCGCCACGCTTACCCCCGTACTTACCCTAGTCTTTCATTAGGGTTTTTCCTAACTTGACAGTGAAAATAGGCATGTTAAACTGAGCCTAAATCTAATTTTGCCCCTTTTCAATGAAAAAACGCTCTTTAGAGTTTGCTCTTGGCCATACATGCTTCTCAATGGATTTAATTTATAACCTCCCAAAGCTCCTAGAGGCTTAAGTGGTAGAAGCGGATTGATTTGATCGGCCGCTTTTTTCGGGCATTGCCCCAATTCTTGGATGATCTGTTGGTGGATAGCGTTATACACGCTTTACAAAAAATCAACCAAAGGAGAGAAGATGATGAAGAAACAGCTAAGGTCTTTTACAATTGTGGTCTTGCTCTTTAGCTTGCTCTTGACCGCTTGCGGTGGCGGAGCGGCCACCCAAGCTCCTCAGCAAGCAGCAGCTACACAAGCCCCTCAACAGGGAGCAGCCTCTTCGGAAGAAAAAATTATCATCGGGGCTGCTTTGTGTTTGACGGGTATCCAGGCGCCCCTAGACGAGCCGGCTTTGCGCGGGGCACAATTAGCCGTTGATGTGATTAATGAAAAGGGCGGCATATTAGGCAAGAAAGTTGAGTTGATCAACTTGGATGGCAAAAGCGACCCGGTCACGGTTGGAAACGTTGCTGTGCAGTTGATCCAACAAGGCGCTAAAGCGATCATTACGCCTTCTGATTTTGACTTTGGGAGTCCTGCCAGCCGGGAAGCTCAAAAGGCAGGGATTGTCGGCATATCTCCCGCTGCCTCCTCGCCTTTGTTCAGCTCAACCGTTTTGGGCGACAAGCAGTTTACGATGTCGATGTGGAACACCACGATGGGCGCGGCTGCAGCAGAATATGCCTACAACGTGTTGGGCTATCGCTCGGTGTATGTGGTAACGGATACCTTTATCGACTACACCAAATCGCTAAGCCGCTACTTTATCGTTGCTTTCAAGAATTTGGGCGGTGAAGTGATGTTTGAAGATACTTATACGCAAGGGGCTCAAGACTTCTCGGCGCAACTTGCCCGCATTCAAGCGCTGGAGAAGAAGCCGGACTTCCTTTACATTTCTTCCTACATGCCTGACTTGGGGATGATCATCCGCACCATTCGTGAAGCGGGCGTTGACCTTCCAATCGTCGGCGGCGACTCCTACGATGACCCTGGTCTGTTTGAAGCTCTGGGCGCCGAATACGGCAGCAACATTTACTTTACCACCCACAGTTGGGTCAGTCCGGACACTTCCCCCGAGATGAAGCAGTTTTTGGACTACTATAAAGCCAAATACGGCGGTGAGCCTGATGCCATGTGGGTTGTCACCGGTTGGGACGTGGTCAACATTTTGACAAAAGCCATGGAAATTGCTGGTTCCACCGACGGAGCTGCGATGGCAAAGGCGATGGAGGATACGGAGTGGAATTTGCTGACAGGAAAGTTAGATTGGTCCGATGCTGCTACCGGCCACGAGTCGAACAAAGAGGCAGCAATGGTCATCCTGACTGAAGGCAAACCCTCCTTCTGGGGTTGGTATCGCCCAGCGGTTATCCCGCCACCCTAAACCTTAGATTGCTCAGAAACAGAATGGCAGGGAAGAGAAGAACTTCCCTGCTTTAGTCTATTGAGTGCAGCTAAGGAAGTGATCATGAGTGATTGCAGGTCTGAGCATTCAACAGCGGGTGAATTGATCATCCAAAACATCACCAAAAATTTTGCCGGCTTACGCGCCTTGGATTCGGTGAGTCTGACCCTAAAACGGGGGGAAATTTTAGGGCTAATTGGGCCAAATGGCTCCGGGAAGACAACCCTGATCAACGTTATCACCGGGCTGTTACCGTTAGATGGTGGTCGGGTTTTGATCGGTGACGTTGAAATTACGAATAAACCACCCTATGAAATTGCCCGCGCTGGCTTGGGGCGCACGTTTCAGACCATTCGCTTGTTCCGAGAGCTCACTGTGATGGAGAATGTAGAAGTTGCCGCAGTGAGCATGGGATGTTCCCGCAAAGAAGCCAAGCGTCGTGCTCTCATTGCTATTGAGGAAATGGGTTTAGAGGATTGGGTTGGACGCCTTGCTAGCGAATTACCCTATGGTCTGGAAAGAAAGGTGGAGATTGCCCGAGCGTTTGCCATGCAACCCAGTTTTTTGCTGTTGGATGAACCCGCCGCAGGGTTAAATGAGGAGGAAAGCGATCAACTGTTAGATATGCTGGCTCCTATCCCAGAGCGAAAAGGCTTGGGGTTACTGATCGTCGATCATGATATGCGTCTGATCATGCGTTTATGCCATCGCTTACATGTCTTGAGCTATGGAAAGACGATTGGCGAAGGCACACCCGATGAAGTGCGGCGCATACCGCAGGTCATCGAAGCTTATCTAGGCAAAACGGCTGTAAGAGGATAAACATGCTAACCGTTGAAAATCTGCAGGTTGCTTATGGCGCCATCCTTGCACTTAAGGGGGTCTCACTCGAAGTAAAAGAAGGCGAGTTGGTTGCCCTGATTGGAGTCAACGGCGCTGGGAAATCTACCTTATTGCTGACCATTGCAGGTGTTCTCCGCCCCGTTTCGGGCAAGATCACTTTCGGTGGGGATTCATTGGTGGGCAAATCGCCCGAAGAGATCGTGCGCAGGGGCATCTCGCTTGTACCCGAAGGACGCGAAATCTTTTCTAGTTTGACGGTTGAAGAGAACCTTCGCATGGGGGCGTTTGTGCGCAAAAATCAAGCTGAGTATCAGCAAGACTTAGAAAAGGTGTTTGCCCTGTTCCCGATCCTTAAACAGCGCCTTCATCAACTAGGTGGTACGCTTTCGGGGGGTGAGCAACAACAGCTTGCCATTGCGCGGGCCTTGATGAGCCATCCTGCGCTATTAATGTTAGATGAGCCTTCGCTTGGCTTAGCGCCAGCTTTGGTGGACCAAATTTTCGATTTGATTACTCGCCTCCATCAACAAGGTACGACCATCCTTTTAGTTGAGCAGAATGTGGATCGCACATTGCAGATTGCCGATCGAGTCTATCTATTGCAAACCGGAAAAGTGAAATTTGGTGGTACAGCCGCGGAGGTGCGCCATCAAGGGGAAGTTGAGAAAGTCTATTTGGGTGGAGTCGAGTAAGGAGGATCACCTTGTTGAGTGTCGAATTTCTCCTTAACGCAATTACTTTAGGAAGTTTGTGTGCTTTACTGGCATTGGGGCTTGTCATCGTGTATGGTATTCTCAAGCTGGTCAATTTTGCCTATGGCGAATTGATCATGATCACGGGCTACACCCTTTATTTATTAAACGCCTCATTCCAATTGCCCTGGCTGGTTATGGCGTTGATCGGCGTCTTGATCGCTATGTTCACCAGCTATTCCACGGAGCTGGTCGCCTTTCGACCCGTTCGCACAAAATCGCTGAGTGCCATGCTGATCACTTCATTTGCTGTAAGCACCTTATTACAAAACGCCGCGTTGCTGTTGATTTCTCCGCGCGCCAGAGCGGTGCCGTTGCCAAAATTATTCTCGGCTAGCCTGACCGTGATGGGAATTGCCATTCCGTGGCGCAATATCCTTACCGTAGTGACTAGCTTGGTCTTGCTCATCGGGTTGACTTTGCTGCTCAAGAAAACGATCCTCGGTATTGCCTTGCGTGCTGCAGCGGATAATTTCCGCATGACGCGCTTGATGGGTGTTCCTGCGGACTTGGTGATCTCGACCGCTTTTGTGATTAGCGGTTTGATGGCTGGCATTGTGGGCTTGTTCTGGGTGGGGCGAACGGCATCTGTTACTCCCACTATCGGGGGGGCGCCTCTGTTGATTGCCTTTGTTGCTACCGTGATCGGCGGAATGAACAGCCTGCTTGGGGCTGTCGTCGGCGGTTATATTTATGGGCTGATTTTTAGCTTCCTTGGGGTGATGTTGCCGCAAACTTTGCTGGATTATCGCGAAGCCTTTATGTTCTTAATCGTAATCCTCATCTTGCTTATTCGTCCCGAAGGTCTGATCCGCGGGGCAGGAACCGGGGAGCGTGTGGGATGAAGAACACAAATGCTGGCATCCTCTGGCTAAAGAGTCACACCACTCCCTTTATTCTCTCCATCCCTCTGCTAATTCTGGCAGTTTTGGTGCAAGCCTATGGCGATACACTCCTTGTTCGCATTGTGACCGTATTATTCATTAACCTAGTCATGGTTCTTAGTTTGCAGGTCTTTATGGGCAATTCAGGGATTCTCAATTTCGCCCATATCGGGTTTATGGGGATTGGAGCTTATACCTCGGTGTTATTCTCTATGACCCCGCAAGCTAAAGCAGCCACACTACCGGATCTGTACCCGTTTTTACGCCCCATTCATTTGCCTTTTTTGCCCTCTCTTCTTATTGGGGCCATCGCTGCAGCACTGGTGGCAGCGCTGGTTGGATATGCCTTGATGCGCCTTTCAGATGCAGCAGCCGTGATCACCTTGTTTGCCCTATTGGTGATTATTCATACGATTTTGGTGCACTGGAGTATTGTCACCAATGGCCCGCGCACCCTTTTTGGTGTCGATAATTACACTTCGTTGGGGATCAGCACCTTTTTTGGCATCCTCGTCATCTTCATTGCATATCTTTTCAAAGAAACTCCCGTAGGACTGAAACTGCGCGCCAGTCGCGATGACCGCTACGCAGCCGCGTCCATTGGTGTTAATATCGTGCAAGTACGTTGGGCGGGTTTTGTCCTCAGCGCGTTTTTGGCTGGCTTTGGGGGCGGTTTGTGGGCTCACTTCATTACCTCGTTTTCTCCCTATGCCTTCTATCTCACGGAAACATTCAGCGTCTTATCGATGTTGGTGATTGGCGGTACCGGCAGTGTATCTGGGGCAGTGCTTGGCACCGTGGTAGTTACCCTGCTCCGTGAGGGATTGCGCGCCGTGGAAAATTCGGTAAACATCGCTGGTGTGTTCCCGAACAACCTAGTCGGGTTTACGGAGGTTGTTCTTTCTCTGCTCTTGATTTTGATCTTGGTCTTTCGACCATCGGGACTCCTAGGTTCTCAGGAAATCCGTTTGGCGAACACTATACCGTTGGCAAGCGGTAAGTTTTCTGCCTCGGAACTATCCCGCGAGTCTTCTCCAAAGGAAGGTGAACATGTGTGATACGCTGGTTGCTTTATCCGATGTCACTCAAAATGGCAGTGTAATTTTTGCCAAAAGCGCAGACTGCGAGGTCAACGAAGCTAATGCCATCGTGCGCATCCCGCATCGAAAGCACATCAAAGGTGAAGCCGTGCGGGTGACCCATCTGATGATCCCGCAAGCTGAGGAAACCTATGAGATTTTCTTAACCAAAGCCTTTTGGACTTACGGCGCAGAAATCGGTGTCAATGAGTTTGGCTTGGCGATGGGTGAAGAAGCGGTTTATACAACCGAGATGGATGAGGAAAAAGACGGTGTCATCGGTCCAGATTTAGTGCGCCTAGGGTTAGAAAGGGCAAGGAACTGTCAGGAAGCCATTCAGGTGATGACCGAACTCCTTGAGACCTATGGGCAAGGTGGCAGCGCCGAGTTGAAAGGTAACTCTCACTTTGACAGCAGCTTTTTAATGGCGGATACCCAGGAAGCCTATATTCTTGAAACGGCGGGGCGGAAATGGGCTGTGCGTAAGATTGAATCCTTCGACTCAATTTCTAACCTATTGACCATCACCGATAACTATACGCGCTGCTCGCTCACCTCAGCGAGTGGGGAATTCGATTGGGCAAAGAAATTCGCTTTGCCAGAGTATCCACCCAACTTGGGGTCTGTTGAACGTCAATCGATCACCTACAACATGCTCAAAGAAAAACAGGGTAAAATAACCGTCCGGACCTTTTTTGATATGATGCGTCATCATGGCGATGGATATCACCCGGCAAAAGCACAAGCCCATCGCAACATTTGCGTTCATGCCGGGCCTCAAGAGAATCGTTGGTGGCAAGCGGATGGTGTGATGGTTACCGAGGTCGGCGATCATGGGATTGTGGCTTGGGTCACAGGAACATCCGGCACTTGTGTTTCGATTTTTAAGCCGGTTTTCTTGGGCGTTGATCTGCCCGACATCGGTCCAATCCCAACCGAACACTTTGATCCACGTTCATTATGGTGGAAGCATGAGCTTCTCCACCGCCGGGCAATGGCAGATTTTGACCATTTGGTCCCTGAAATCCGCAAAGAGTTTGACCAAATCGAGAAGCAGTTCTTAGAGGAGGTGGAAACGGTTAAGAGAGGCACATTAGCTGAGAAGAAAGATTTTATGGAGTATTGCTTTGCAACTGCCATGCAAGCCACAGAGCTTTGGATCAATCGCTTACGCGCGCGCTCGGATCTGAAATTTGAAGACCCAGCCTATCGCGCCATGTGGCAAAAACTTAACGCCGAGGCAGGCTTGAGCGGGCTGCCGGCCTAATCGCTTAGCGGTAAACATGCGAGGTAATCACAGTTTTTGAGATGGAGGTTTAATATGACCATTTTGATTGACCGAAAAAAGCTCTTTTTTGCCTTCTCACCCGAGATCCGCCCTGCCGATCGAGTGCAGCAAGGTGAGGAAGTAATCCTCGAAACCCACGATTGCTTTGAGGGCCAAATCCAGAGGACCACGGATTTGGTTGACTCGTTAGATTGGAATCACGTCAATCCAGCTACCGGTCCAGTTTATATTGAAGGCGCAAAGCCAGGCGATGTCTTGCGCGTGGAGTTATTGGAAATCAAGATCGGTGATCAGGCAAGCATGGTTACTATCCCCGGTGAGGGAGCTTTGGGGGATGTCATCACCGAGATGGAAACTGCCATCCTGAAGCGGGAAGGGAATACGGTCATATTCAAGGATAAAATCCGTATCCCCATTCAACCGATGATCGGGGTGATTGGCGTTGCGCCGGCCCAGGGAAGTATCCCCAATGGAACGCCTGGCCCTCATGGCGGCAACTTGGACTGCAAGTTGATGCGGCAAGGAAGCATTGCCTACTTTACGGTGGGAGTGGAAGGAGCATTGTTTGGCGCTGGTGACTTCCATGCCGTGATGGGAGACGGCGAGATTGTGGTTTGCGGCGCCGAAATCCCCGGCGAATTGCGCTTTAGAGCGAAGGTTGTCCCTGAATTGCAAGGGCTGCCAACGCCGTTTGTGGAAACCGAAGACTTGGTATCGACCATTTACTCTGCACCTACGGCTGATGAAGCTGCGGATGGGGCAATCCATAACATGGCGCAATTTCTGACTGAGTTTGTAAAAATCCCTCTTAACGATGCTGGGATGCTGATGAGCATTGTTGGGGAGCTAAAATTCTGCCAAGTGGTCGATCCCCTGAAAACGGTTCGTTTTGAGTTTCCAAAGTGGGTCTTGAAGGAATATGGGTTTTCTCTTTGAAATTCCCAGCAACTAAGGAGCAAGACATAGAGAACTGGCGGTAAAGTCACCGCCAGTTCCCCGCTTTATTCTATAATCACCACCGTCGAGGCGCTGCGCCCGAAGACTTCGGGGGCATACATCTCTTCGGCTTTCGCCGGCGGGACGACAAATGTGCCGGGGATGGTGGCACGGGCAATGTAGCTGTACTCATAGACACCTTCCCATAACAGTGAGGCGAAGGCTTCGGCACGGTTGTCGCGCAGGTTTTGATGTTCGTACCACGCTCGCCACCACCACCAAAACGGTTTAGGCTGTGGAGAAGTCGGCGCTTGCGGCAGGCTGCCCGTTATGGCTAGGGCGGGGTTGAGGATTTCTAATCCGGCTGGCAAGGGATCGACCAAGGCGACATGATAGCGGCGGCTGTCGGCAACCAGGGTCAGGCGCACGCGCACTTGCGCTCCGGCGCGGATATGCCAACGTCCTTGCGCATCTTGATAGACGTCTTGGGGATCGTCAAGCCCTTCATACCGCCGCTCGACCACAAAGCCCATGTCCAGAGGAGGCAACTGTAGCGAGGTAGGTGCATAGCGCAAGCCCAAGCGGTAATATAGCCGACCTTTGCCTTCCTTGCTGAGGATCAGCGCTGCCGTTCCCGCAGCGGTTTGCTGTAGGACAAAGTCCATCGGGATGGCTGTCTTATGGATTTCGGTGCTGCGTCCGCGGAAGGTGTTGCTGCCGGCGTAAGCCTCCCCTAACCACAGGCGGGCGACGAAATCCGGCGTCTGGCTCTCGTAGGTCTGAAAGTAACGGTCTAACGCCAACAAGACGAAGACGTTTTCCTGCGTGTTGTTCCAACGCCCTTTGACGCGATGGGCAAACAAGCCTTTGACCAACTTGGGTATCAGGTCGCTTTGCGGGTTATCGCTCATCAGGGCGTCAAGCAGAATGGCATCCGTGCGGCGGTCGGATTCGAGCAGCAGATAGCTCTGCTCGTTGAACTCGGTGATGAAGTTGGCTGCGCCGGCCGTCTCAACCACACGGTTGCCGATCAGGCGGCGAATTTGCTCGCGTTGGGTGGGGTTTTCCACCACCTGCCACAACCAACCAACCGCCGTCAGAGGAAGGTTCTCTAAGCCAGCTTCTTGGATCAGATTTTGGGCTTTGATGGCGTCCGAATCGCCGCCCAGGTTGCGCACATACAAAGCATAAGCGCTCAGGCTCCAACGAGTTTGTTGATGATACCAACTAGGGTAGTGGGTTTCGATAGCTTTCAGATAAGCGAGGGCAGCCTCCAGCATCCCGGTCGGCACGGTGTAACCTTTCTGTCGAGCGCGGATCAGGGCGTGAGCAGCGTGAATGCTATGGAAAGGAACAGATTCGGCGCCGCGCGTCCAGATCGGGAAGCCGCCATCGTCATTCTGCATCCCTTGCAGGCGTTCGAGGTCGCTTTGCACGCGCTTTTCTAATTCTTCTGCGGGCGGCAATCCTTCGGCTTTGAAGGCGGTTAGGACATCCCGCAGGGCGGCGATCGCCAAAATGCGCGAAGCCAACTGTTCCGAACACTCAAAGGGATACGCAACGAGATAGAGAACCGCATCGGTGAGGGCTTGTAGAGCGGTAGAGGAGGTCGAGATTTCCAAACCGCCGTAATGAGGGAAAACATCCCTGGGATGCTGGATCGGTTGAGCGAGGCTACCTTCGTCAATCACGCCATAGGTGGCAAAGGCTTCACTTGTTGCCGGCGTGTAAACCGGCAGCTCGATTTGGGCGGCGTCAGCATATCGGTTGGCTACGGCAGCCACTTGCACCTGAGCGAGACCAGCCAGAGCTGTTTGGGCGGGAAAACGCACTTCAACGCGGTCGTTGGGCGGGACGCGGATCATCCAGCCAGATTGCGAGAGGGTCAAGTTGTTGGCGCGCGCCACCACCTGCACATCCATCTCTGCATTGGTTTGGTTTTGTACGACCACGGGTAGCTCAAATCGATCGCCAAAGTTCAAAAAGCGTGGCGCAGAGAGGCGCACCATCAGGGGCAAGCGGGCGGTCAGGTTGGCTTCGCCCTTGCCAAAGCGACGTCCGCCGCTATCGACCGCCAACGCCATGATGCGATAGCGAGTCAGGTTGTCGGGCAATCGAAATCCAACCTGGGCTTTCCCTTCTGAATCGGTTCGCAGGCTAGGGGCAAAGAGCGCTAAGGGGTTGAAATCCAAGCGCAGCGCAATTGGCTGCGGTGCGCTAGCCTCAGTAGGTGCAGGCATCATTGGCAGCATGGTCGCCTTGGGTGCCATATAGTCAGGCATCCCCGCTTCCATAACGCGGCTTTGCTGGATGGCTTGGCGAGCTAAGGCAAGCGGATCGGCGAGGACGAGGCTGGCGCGCCCATATACGCTTTCCGTTTCGGAGGCGCGCTTGGGGTAAAAGGCTTGTAGGGGATCGCCCATTTGATACCCGGTCAACGCCAGAATGGCTTCGTCCACCACGACCACAGCCACTTCGGCGTTGGGCAGCGGTTCGCCCATTGCGTCTTTCACGGTGACAAGCAAATTGGTTTCTGCACCGGGCTCGAGTTCGCTCTCTTGTGGAGTAACGGAGACGGAAAGCGTCCGCGAGAGTGGCGGGATGTTGAGGGTCAGCGTGCCAACCGCATAAGCCGGGCGAGAGGGGAGATCGGGCTGCGCTTGGCCGCTGGCATCGCTGCGCAGAGCTGCACCGACCAAATCCACCTGCAGGTTCAGATTGGGAAGGTGGCTCTCTTGGATGGGGACACGCAAGACCGCCGAGCCGCTGGCATCCATCGAGAAGCGCTCTTGATAAAGGATGCCGCTGCGGCTGACGGTGAGCAAGCCTTCGGCCGGCGCAAAAGAGGCTTGTACCAGAATTTCAGCCGTTTCGCCGGGTTGGTAGCTTTCCTTATCTGGGATTAGG
This sequence comes from uncultured Anaerolineales bacterium, assembly GCA_937928795.1. Lineage (GTDB taxonomy): Bacteria > Chloroflexota > Anaerolineae > Anaerolineales > UBA4823 > NAK19. The sequence continues at coordinate 11,800 of CALFWB010000102.1, read as the reverse complement.
TTAACACGCTCCTGTTCCACCGTCAGGGCGGGGCGCACCGCTCCGCCACTCACCCAGCGGGTGAGGGTGGTTCGATTGAGCCGTTCCAACCGATCGCGCACACGGGCGGTTATCTGGTAGATGCCGCCCAAGGGGGTTTCAAATGTGCATGAGACCGGCTCAACTGCCGAGGTTACCTGGCAGATTTGAGTTTCGGTGGCTTCTTCCGTCCAGTTGCCCTGGCGCATTTTCCATTCCAAGCGGCTGGCTTGGACTTCCACCGCTTGCTCACTCACCGCCTTGCCATCCAGATCGGTGACGATCACGTCCACGCGTAGGGGTGTCCCTTTGGGGACAAAGTAGCGTGGGGTGCGCAAGCCCACATACAACTCAGCCGGGTGAACGAGCAGGGTAGTTGCGCTCGTCCAGGCTTGGCGATTGACATCCATCACGGTCGCTTCAGCGGTCACTTGGCGCGGCTGCTGGTCGGGGGTTGCGCCTGCCGGAGTGGTGAAGTCGAGGTTCAAATAGTGAAAGCCGCCGGCGTCGGTTTTGCCGTGGAAGGGCATCGTTTGTGTTTCGCCTTGTGGGAAAGGTTCAAAGGCTTCCCACCACGGCCGCCAACCTCCAAATGTAAAGTCCTCCCAACCCGGCGGGTGGTAACTGGCGGGCGAGGAGGAGACTTGCCATGTGACCTCAGCGTTTGCCAAGCCGCCGCCGGCATAGTATTTTGCCTCTACTGAAATGGTTGCCTGTCCGCCGATAAAGAAGGGCGGCTGGCTTTCGGTGCGGGCGATCACTTCAAATTCAGGGCGACGGAACTCCTGAATCTGGAAGGTGTGCAGATAGGTCTGCCCAGCCAGACTGCTTTGGGCAGTCAGGATGAGCTGGGCGTTGCCCAAGTTCACCTCCTGGGGGAGGGTAAAGGCGAAATCGAAACCACCCCAGGCGTTGAGGGATGCCTCGCCGCTGCTAATGGCATTGCCGCTTGCATCGGTGACCTGATAGCTTAGGGAGGGCAGCGCGTAATCGAGCAGCCTGACATCGCCGCTGGGACCGGCCTCAATGCGCCGCAGCCAACCTTTGATGTGCACCTCTTCGCCAGGGCGGTACATCTGTCGGTCGTCAAAAACAAACCAAGCCAGCGCATCGAGCTGCGAGCGGGGCTTCCAGGCGTCCTCTCCATAAAGCCAAGTCGAGCGGGGCAAGAAAGCCAAGTCCTCTCCCGTGCGAGCAGTTAGATAGGTGGCTGAGTCAGGCAGGGGCAAGCGAGCGATGCCCTCAGCGTTGGTGCGCAGCGCTTCGCCATTTTCCGCTTGAACACTCACCCCTGCGAGAGCAGCACCGCTGCGCAAGTCGCTGACAAAGGCGATCAACTGGCTGTGATCGCTAAAGGCATCCAAGGCAATTTGGGTGAGCTGCACCCAGAAAATGAGGGTTTGCGAATGACGACGCCAGCGGGCATCTTCACTTTCGATCAGGGAACGCGGAGGCGCGACGATCACCACAAACTGTCCAAAGCCCGTTGGCGTGTAGGGTTTGAGGTCTATTGGGACGGCGCCGAGCGTTTCGGGGGGGATGTCCAAGTTGAGCGTTTTCTCGGCAAGCAGTTTGCCGGGCATTGGCGATGGATTTCTTAACTCATAGCGATTTTGGACGTAGGTTTTGAAGGCACGCCAATCGCTGGGTTGAACGGCATAGATTTTGAGATCGAGGTGGGAGTAATTCAAGGCATAAACTGTCAGGACGCCTTTCGCCGCCGGGTCTAGGGTGAGAAAGTTGCTGCTAGGCCCGACCAGAAGCGGCGCGGAGCGAGCGACTTTGAAGCGCAGGGTGAGGTCTTCTCCGAGCTTCTGTCCGAAGATATCACTCAGGTCAGCAGAAAGAGTCACCTGATACGTGGTGTTGCCCCGCGTTTCCCCTTCGATATAGAGGGTGTTTCCACTGACGTTGGCGTTGAGCCCAGGGATGGCTGGGCTGACCGATAGCAAGGTCTCCTCAAAGGCTTGGGGGTCGAGGGGATTGTTGAAACGGATGATGAATGGCGCAAGCGGTGGACAATCCTCGCCCCAGCCACAGGAATATTCCTCCAGCCGCAAGGGGGCATAGGTCGAGAAGGAATAGGTTTGCGCTTGGGTGGAGCGCAAGGGGCCCTCAGCCGAAGGGACAGCGGGCCCGATTGTTACGTTTACCTGGGCGGCGGCCGGCAAGGGCTGGGTGGTTTTGAAAGCAAGCCAACGCCCTTCTAAGGCGCTTTTCGCCAATTGTTTGACAACCGCATCCGCTTGGATTTCCGCTTCAGTTGCCAAGCGCAAGTCAATGCGTTGGTTCTCAGCATAGACTTGGATGGTCTCCAATACCTTTGCGGGTTCAATGCGCTGATCGAAGGCGACAAAGAAGAGCGGCTGGCGTGGTTGGGCTTGGTCAGTAGGGTACGTCTGCACGACCGTGGGCGGTGGGGTCGAAAAGGAGAAAACAAAGTCTTTTTCTAGGCGATTGCCGAGTTGAGATTGGGTGCCGGCTGGCACCGTGACGCGATAGGTAGTCGCCTTCGGTAGGCGGTCGATTTGATCGGAGGCAAATTCAAAGGTGAGGGTCTTGGTGCCCAACCAGCGCCAGGTGCCTTTGAGTTCGGGTTCAATGCGGGCTGGCACTCGTTCGGCGGTAAGGTCTTGCAGGGTCCCCAACGGCACCATCGCTTGATTAAAGGTGATGCTGACAAACGGCACAGTGTCCACCTCGCCTTCAGGGGCATAGCGCACCACTTCGAGCGGGGCAGAAGTGTCAACGGCTGGGGTGGGGGCGGTTTCGGGAGGTGGAAAAGGCTCTTGGACGGTCAGGCCGGGGCGCGGGGGCGGGAGCAGCTCCGCAGGGAACTTAAGGTCTGTCGTCAAGCTTGCTGCAGGCGGTAAGGCTGGCAAACGCTCCCAGATCGCCGCAATCTGCTGCGGGGTGAGGGCTTGGGGTTGGGCTGTGGCGGTTGGCAAGGGGGGAATGGGCGCAGATTTTCCTTCGCTGAGTTGGATTTCCATTGGGACACCTTCTGGGGTTGGCGAGGCGGATGGACTCTGAATCTGAATGGGCACGGACGTCGGCTGTTCCGCCCTGCGGGAGGAAAAGAGGAAACAAGCCGAGAGGGATAGCCCTGCAAAGAGGAGCATCAGGGAATACCCAAGGATACGCTGGTTGGACATGCTATAAGCTCCTTCCTACTCTGCAGGACGTTCTGCAGCGGGCAATCGTTCCCGTGCAGTTGCTATGGGCATTATAACGTCGACTCTCCTGCGAAAAGACCAATACTTGCACAGTTTGCGACGGATCAAAAAATTCGTGGAAGAGGGGAAGCTTTCCCGCCAGGAGGGGAGCGCTTGTATCCGTCGCCTGCGTGACATCCTGCTGGCAGGTGAGTAATGTCGGTCTATCAGATAGCCCATTCCGAAACCCTGGCTCTGTCCATCGTGTTGCATCTCCCGATCCAGCCCGGCTCGGTATTGAGCGTCTGGCTGGGTACTCAGGAATTGCCCGAATCGGCCGAGCTGACCGAAGCAAGCCTCTCCTCGTTAGCTGCTAAAGGCTACTATTCCCCCAAAGACCCCAACCAGCCCTTCCAACCGTCACTGATTAAGTCCCTGACTCTGTTATCTGTCAATGCGGCTGAGATGACCGTCATCCTGCGGCGCAACGGACGAGCTGCCCTAACCCGATTTGCCCAGAGGGGAAAGCACCTCGTGCAGTACAGCACACAAGCCGAGCACCTGTTTATGCATCCTGTCACCGAGCAGGCCGTGTTAGCGGAGAAAATCCTTCCGCAATGGTTTATGGTTAGCCAGAATGAAGGCTTGCGGACGGAAATGCCGCTGGGCGCATTCGTGCTCTTCAAGCAGGCTTGCGCGTTGGCAGACCTGACGGCTGCAGAACTCAACTTTGAAGGAACTCACTTTGCAAAAAGCACCTTATTGGAACAAGCCCAACCTATGGTTCGGGCAATGGTTGCTTTCAGCCGCGCCGGGTTGGGGGAAGGTTGGTCTGTCTCGGAGCAGAGGCAACTCGAAGACGATTATAGGCGGTTGATAGGCGCAGGATTTCTCATCGAGCGGGCGGATTTGGCGGGTGCTGTTGAAATTGGGGCGGGTGGCAAAGCCCTAGCAGCCCCTCTATCCGATGCAGACTTGTGCTCGCTCATCGTTTCTCTCCAACTCTGGGATGGTAGCTGCCCCAAAACGGGCGTTTTCCTATATGGTGCTAGGCGATTGTTCTTGCTGGAGGCTTCTCCGAAAGCAGACGTTTTGGTGATTCGCCAGCTTGCCAATCGCCAAGAGGGAACTGCATGGGTGCAAGACGGATTAACTGAAGGCAGTCGGGCGCGCCATGCGGATGGGGTCATCGCCCTGTAATTGGTGTAGCTGTGCGCAGGCAGAATCTCATCCTAAAGCTTGAGCTTGTGCAAGTGAGACACGGGCTGAAGCCCATGTTACGGGGTTTTGAACCGCTGGCAGCTTATATGGTTGAGCAGCAGTAACATAAGCTTTAGCCTGTGCTGTGAACGGGCTGAAGCCCATGTTACGGAAATTCGCGTCATCTTGCCAAGAGACGAACGAATGTGCAAATTTGGAGTTGCTGCAATTGTTCTGTTCCCACGCTTTAGCCAAAGAATGGGATTTCGGATTAGAATCTCGGAGTTGTCATTTCGACCAGCGCAGCGAGGAGAAATCTAGCTTATTCGTTGTATTTTTGCCTGTGGGTGAATCGGTATAATACTCGGTAAAATTATCGGGAGGTGGAGGATGCGCATTGCGGTATTTGGCAGTGGCGCAGTGGGGGGCTATTTTGGAGCGCGCTTATTGCAGGCTGGTGAGGAGGTGAGTCTGATTGCGCGCGGCGAGCATTTGCGCGCCATCCGTGCCGAGGGATTGCGGGTGATCGGCGCTTCTGGGGATTTTGCTGTTTTTCCCCGTTTAGCAACCGACCGCCCGGCTGAGATCGGCGAGGTGGATTTGGTCTTGGTGGGTGTAAAGGCTTGGCAAGTTGCCCAAGCCGCCGAGGCGATGCGCCCCTTAGTTGGGAAAAACACGGCCGTTCTGCCCCTACAGAACGGAGTTGAGGCGCCCTTTGAACTTGCTCAGGTGCTCGGCGAGCAGGCGGTCTTGGGAGGGGTGTGTCAGATCTCAGCTTATGTTTCCGCGCCTGGGGTGATCCGGCATGTGGGGATTGAGCCGACCATCATCTTCGGTGAGATAAAGCGGCGTCAGACGCTGCATCTGGAGCCGATTCAAGCCGTCTTGCAGCGAGCCGGAGTGCGAGCGCAGATCGCAGAGGACATTCGGGTTGCCCTGTGGGATAAGTTTCTGTTTATCGCTGCCTTCGGGGCTGTCGGAGCGGTCAGCCGCGTGCCGGCCGGGTTTATCTGCCGGGTAGCACCGACGCGACAATTGCTTGAGGAAGTGATGCGCGAAATCTGGGTCGTGGCGCGGGCAGCGGGTGTGCCTCTGCCGGCTGAAGCCATTGCGCAGCGGTTATCCTTTATCGAAAAGATGCCTCCCCAGACCATGGCTTCCATGGCGCGCGATTTGATGGCAGGGCGTCCCTCCGAGCTGGAGCAATTGATCGGCGCCGTGGTGCGCTTGGGGCAGCAATATCAAGTCGCCACTCCGCTCAGCCGTGCCCTGTATGCGGCCCTCTTGCCGCAAGAATGGCTAGCGCGCGGCACCCTCAGCCTGCCTGACTCTTAGTAGCGCACAATTGCACAGCCATATGGTGGCGTTTGAGGCGGGTCTGGCTCTTTGCCGACCAATATGGCAGACACCGCTTCGGCAAGATAGTTGCGTGTGGCGGTCTTTTGGCGGAAGGTGATGTCATCAAACGCCCCTTGATAACGCAGAATGCCCTGCGAATCTAAGAGGAAGAGATGGGGGGTGGTGACTGCTCCAAATAAATCGGCTGCTTGATGATTGCGGTCAAGCAAAACCAACGGCAGGGCGCGCTGGGCTGCCACCGAACGCAAGAGGTCCAGCGACTCGTTGGCATTGCTGGCAATTGAAATCCACACCACTGTATCCCCCCATTCGGCAAATAGCTTATGCATTTCCTCATCGACGCGGGCAGCGTGCGGACATTCTGCCGACCAGAAGTTGACCACCACGAGGCGGCGGCGAAAGTGAGAGAGGCGGTGCGGCCGTCCAACCAGATCGGGCAGGGAAACATCCGGGGCGGTTTCTCCAATCGAGATCATGGCATCCATTGCGGGGCAAATCCTCCTTTGACGAGTTGGCGGGGTTGGGAACCATTGGCGTCCATTAACCAAACTTCGGGCGGTTCGGTTAAGCTCATTTGATCAAAGCGCACAAAAAGGATCTGATCGCCGTTGGGACTCCATACAAAATCATAATGATTATACACAGCATTAGAGAGCAACGGACGAACTTTGCCACTTTCCAGATCGAGCAACCACGGCTGGCGGCCGGGTGTCCATTGAAGGGCATCTAGAAATTTGCGTCCAAAAACCAGGCGATTGCCCTGCGGCGAAAACACACCTCCGAGGTCCTCCACGTCAGTGCGCTCGCTTAGGTCACGCAATTGGCGTGAAGGCAGATGATAAACCAACAAATGGCTGGTGGGATACTGCCCGGCTTGGGGAAGGATTTCGGCGAACAGGAACATTTCGCCATCGGGTGACCAAGCTGCCTTTTCGCCGGTTTCGGCTTGGATGGTGTCCACTTCGCTTTGGGTTGCGGGATCGAAGAAACGATAGCAGCGGTTGGTGTGATCATAATAAGCCAGAAGGTCCTGCGCCGACCACAGTGGGCTGCGGGTCAGTTGGTCGCTCGCGCCGAGACGGGTAGCTTGGTCTTCTGCCTGCGGTGGATAAGCCGTCACCCAGACGTGTGTTTTGGCGTTCGCTTCCTTCAGTTCGGTCAGTTCATAAGCAAGGTAAGTCCCCGAATGGGAAAGTTGAGCAGCGCGCACCTGTCCGTGGGGGAAGAAAAGCAAGCGTTCAACCTGCCCTGAGTGATTTTCGCGGCGGTAGATGGCGCTGCCGTTCCCTTCTCGAACGGTCAACAAAAGCGTTGCACCATTAGCGGAGAGCGAATAATCAAACACTTCCTGCCCGCTTTCCGAGAGACGTTCAACCGTTGCGGTGAACGGGTCGAGCAGATACAACCCGGCTGGCCCGTCAAAGGGAAAGAGGTACAACACTTTGGGGTAACCGATTTGAAACCACCATTCAACCGCGTCGGTCAGGCGGCGATGGGGTATCGCCTGGGTCTGTGCGCCGCGGCTTAGTCGAACCCGCACGGTCAGGCCGCCCGGCCAAGCTCGGGCTGGAGTGAAAACTAGCGTCTTACCTTCCCAATGGAAATTGCCCGGCAAAGGAGGTTGGATGGATAACCGCTGTAGAACCGACTCGGGCTGCATGAGGTGGGAAAAGGATAGGCGCAAGGAGGCGCTGCCCGGCACAGCAGTTGCATTTGGCTCGGGTTCAACAGCGAGCAAGCGCGGTTGAGTCGCCCACCAGCTACCCCCAGCGAAGGCAATGAGCACCAAAACCGCGAAAGCAAACCAATGCTTTTGTCTCACACCGTCCGATTATAACGGATGGAAGGGGTTGGCTTGCCTGCTTATAGGGCTTTTCAGATGCGAATTCACCGAGAAAAAAGCACCCAGAGAACCGCACTGCACGCAGCCACCCCCGTATCGTGAGATCTACTCGCATGGCGGCATGAGTCTCGCATCACAACCGGTAGCGCAAGATTTACCCCAGCGTGATAGAACATCTATTTCGCCTTGCGCGTAGTGCAGCGCCTAGCGAGGTTAATTCGTCATGAAGATTGCTGAGATTTATGTCGGGCAGAAAGAGCGGCTGGCGATTATTGGTATAATTACCGTAGCAAATTTTAGGCAGCACTGCCCTTAACAATTGCAATAGGTGATTTCTCTAAGCAGTTTTCTAAAGAAGGAGTGATCTATGGGATGGGTTGGTCAGTCGGTACAACGTTTGGATGCTGTGGGTAAGGTTACGGGTGAAACCCTCTATCCCGGTGACATTAATCTGCCCAATCAAGCGTATATGAAAATCCTCTTTGCTCAGCGTCCTCATGCCATCATTCGGCGTATTGATACCAGTAAAGCAGAGGCGCTTGAGGGCGTGATCGCTGTTTTCACAGCCAAAGACGTTCCCAACAATGAATATGGTTTGATCATGCCCGATCAGCCGGTGCTGTGCGGACCGGGTTCCAATAAGCCCTATGCCGAGCGAGTGCGTTTTATTGGCGACCAAGTTGCGCTGGTGATCGCTGAAACCGAAGAGATCGCTGCCAAAGCGCGTGACCTTATCGAAGTGGAATACGAGGATTTGCCGGTGGTCACCGACATGGAAGCGGCTATGCAAGCCGAGGCGCCAATCTTACACCCTGACCGCGGCTCGAATGTTTTCTGTCATTACCGTATCCGTAAGGGAGATGTCAATGAAGCCTTCAAGCGCTGTGATGTGATTGTCGAAGGCGAATATCGTACCCCAGCCCAGGAACATGCCTACTTGCAACCAGAAGCAGGCTTAGGCTACATCGATGAAGAAGGACGCGTGACAATCCAGGTTGCCGGGCAATGGACGCACGAAGATCAAGAACAGATCGCTCACGCCCTAAATCTACCTCTCGAAAAGGTGCGCGTGATTTACCCGGCTATCGGGGGGGCATTTGGCGGTCGTGAAGATATGTCGATCCAAATCGTTCTGGCGTTGGCGGCTATGCGCTTGCACGAACGCGGCATCAACCGTCCTGTGAAGATCATCTGGAGCCGCGAGGAGTCGATCATTGGGCATCATAAACGCCATCCCTATCTGATCCGCGCCAAGTGGGGCGCAACCAAAGAAGGCAAGGTGATCGCCGCCGAGGTCGAAGTGATCGCCGATGGGGGTGCTTATGCTTATACCAGCACGAAAGTATTGGCGAATGCGACCTTGATGTGTACAGGTCCCTATGAGATCGAGAACGTGAAAGTGGACTCCTACGCCGTTTACACGAACAACATCCCTGCCGGCGCTTTTCGTGGCTTTGGCGGTCCGCAAGGGGCTTTTGCCGCCGAGATGCAGATGAATCGCCTTGCCGAAGCCCTCGGCATGGACGTAGTGGAGATCCGTTTGCGCAACATTGTGCGTGAAGGTTCGATCCTTTCCGTTGGCACCCCCTTGCCCAAAGGGGTGAGCATTGCCCAAGTGGTGGAGGAATGCGCCAAAACGGCCGGTTGGCAATACACCGAGGACGGCTGGAAACGCCCACCTAAACCGGCTAACCCTGCCCCCCACCTGCGACGGGGGATTGGTTTCGCCTGCGGCTTCAAGAATGTCGGCTTTTCTTTTGGATTCCCCGAGCAAAGCTGGGCGACAGTTGAACTGTATGGCGGCGCCGAAATCGAACGCGCTGTTGTCCATCATGCCGGCGCCGATGTCGGACAGGGGGCGCATACCGTCATGGCACAGATCGCCGCCGAAACTTTAGGCATTCCCTTGGAGCGAGTGCGCATGGTGGTCTCGGATACGGCAGTGACGGATAATTCCGGCTCTTCCTCCGCCTCGCGAATGACCTTTATGGCTGGCAACGCTATCAAAGGCGCCTGTGAAACGGCGCTAGAAAAATGGCGCGCCGAAGAACGCCCTGTCGTCGTCAAGTACCAGTATCGCCCGCCTGCAACCACGCCTTTCGACCCGCAAACCGGCAAATGTGAACCCAATTTTGCCTACGGTTACGTCGCTCAGGCTGTGGAGGTGGAAGTCGATACCGAAACCGGGGCGGTACGCCTTGTGCGGGTCATCTCAGCCGATGATGTTGGCAAAGCGGTCAACCCGCTACAAGTGCAAGGTCAGATTGAAGGCGCTGTGGTGCAAGCCGCTGGCTATGCCATTCTTGAAAATTTTATCCAAAAGGATGGGTATGTCCATACGCAACATCTCTCTACTTATCTAATTCCTTCGGTGTTGGATATACCCGAACAGGTGGACTCGCTCATCTTGGAATATCCCGACCCAATTGGGCCCTACGGCGCTAGGGGCATGGCGGAGATGCCTTTCTTGCCGCTGACACCGGCAACTGTCGCTGCCGTGCGGGATGCCACAGGGGTCTGGTTCTCCGAATTTCCGCTCATCCCGGAACGCGTGTTGCGTGGCTTAGGAAAGCTCCAACCGATGACACAAGCTTGAATCGGTGAGCATTTTTGCCTAGGAAGCCTTTGATTCTTGAGCGACCTTTCCCAAAGCTTTACTGGAATCCTATCCCGCAGGTACCCCATTCGGGACCTGCGGGAAATTTTTGAACCCTAATGCTCGATCTTTTAGAAGCTTATGGGTTTTTCGGCTTACAACACGGCTCGGCTGTATTGCTTGGCTTGTTGCGTTCAAAAATCCTTGCCGCAACGCTGGGACCTTTTGGGGTGGGTATCTTCTCTCAGGCAAACGCCTTCTTTACCCTCTTGCAAGGTTTCTTTATTCTCGGCTTAGGCGGCAGCTTAACCAAGATGATCGCCGAAACCAACGCCCGTGAGGATTATGAGGGGCTGAACCAGACCATCTTGACCGTTTTGCTGGCTTATGGCCTCATCGGCTTGAGTTTTGTCGGCTTCTGCCTCCTTTTCGCCCAACCGCTTGCCTTATTTACTTTCAACGACTCGGCTTACTTGTCTTACGTCATTATTGTTGCCCTAACTGCTTTTGCTTGGCTGCACTATCAGGAAATGCTGATCATCTTTCGCGGCTTAATGCAATGGCGTGAGGCTTCTCTTGTCGCCATTGTCGGTAACGGCGTTAATGTGCTGATTATGTTCGGATGCATCTTGCTCTGGGAGGTCTGGGGCGCTGTCCTTTCTCTGCTCTTCTCGCAGGTGGTTAGTTTTCTCTTGGCGTTTTGGCTTCTGGTGCGTTCAACCGCCAAACGTTATCCCATCCGCTTTTGGCGAGCCAAGCCGCAGTGGCATATCTTGCGCTCGCTGGTAGATTTTGCCGGACCTCTGACGGTGATGAATTTACTCGGCACGGTGCTCTATCTGACCATCCGCAGCCAAATTGTCCGCCAATTGGGCGCCGAAGCCAATGGGCTTTATCAAGCTGCCTACTCGGTTTCTTATGCCTACATGGGTTTTGTCAACACGGCTATTTGGGGCTATGGAATCCCTAAACTTTCCTCCCTCAAAGGGAACATCGGCGAGGTGGTGCACATTCAAAATAACAGCTTGCGCCTCGGCTGGCTGACGATGGTGCCGTTCACGATTGCCTTGCTAGCCGGGCGGGAGATTTGGATTCCGTTGCTGTTTAGCTCGGCATTTCTTTCCGTGGCACCTTTATTTATTTGGCAATTAATGGGAGATGTGATCTTTTTCGTGCGGATGAACATCTTGATTTCGATGGTGCCGTTAGAAAAGATGAGAAACTACTTCATTGAAGGCGTGTCTTATTGGATTTTATGGACGGGGTTCGTGGTGTTCTTCCTCAGCCGCTGGGGAATCGCCGCAGTGATCGGTGGCTATTTCTTGATTAACCTCATTTTTTTGGCTTTTGACCTCACCGTTCAAAGCCGCGTCAACGGATTTCGATTGCGTCAGGATAACCTGCAAATGTTTCTGAAAAGCATCCCGCTGACCGCTTTCGGTTACCTGATTGCCCAATTTGTCCCCCATCTTTGGCTGCGTTTAGCGCTGTGTAGCCTAGTGATCCTCGTCTTGCTGGTCTGGTTACCGAGTAGTCAAGAGAAACGCAATGGCGTAACGTATCTCAATCGGTTGCTCTCCAAATATCTGCCTTTGCGGCACTGATCCGATGTATCAAAAGCTCTAAAGC
>CALFWB010000101.1 GCA_937928795.1 uncultured Anaerolineales bacterium | reverse complement strand
GATCAACTCAGCAAGGCGTGGGTGCGGGCGACCATCCCGTTAGGTGAGTCGCGCCTTCTGATCCCGGCCTTGGGACGTTCCCTGCGGATTGTCCATATCGACAACCCGGCCGCCGCCTTTGGCTTGTTGGGGGAAGAAGGAGGGCCCTTCATCACTGTTTTCGGCTTCCTAGCGATCGGCTTGATCTTGTTTTTCTACCCGCGCATCGCTGCCTCTGAACCCTACATGCGCTGGGCGTTTGGGCTGCTCTTAGGGGGCTTTAGCGGCAATCTGATCGATCGCCTGTGGCAGGGATATGTAACCGATATCTTCGTTGTCCTGCTGCCCAACGCCTTCAACATCGCTGACCTAGCCAACTTGGCGGGTTTTTTGGTGCTGCTGATCGGTTATTTAGAAGAGTCGGACTCAGGGCAGGGCAAAGAGGAAGAGAAGTTAAACCACAATCCATGATCCCTTACCGCCGGCTCTTCTGCCAAAGACTGCTTAGAAAGTCGGGACATTGCTGATAAGGCACTAAGTCACCAAGCCACTTAGCAGGATAACCATGCTGTCTGGGTGCCTTTATGGCGGTTTTTTGGCACCCTTTCCCATGGTACGGATGGATATTTTGCCCGCAGGTTGAGTGGCGAGCGCAAGCGAGCGTACCGAAACCGACAACGAATTCTGCCTCAGAGCCATCCTCTTTCCTAGTCGGAAGAAGGGAATTGCTTTCCCCGTGTCGGGGATGAAGGAAAAGCGAGAAAGCTACTGCATCTGCTTCGCTGTGATACAATTTCTGTACCTAACCGGTGCTTTTTTGTGGAGAGTCTCTCATGAAACGCATTTTTCCCGCCCTGATTGGGTATATTTTGATCATTTCTGCCGCTTTGGGGCTGCTTCTCTCTCTGAGCGGCTTGGTTGCCACCCTGCGTTTTATGCCACGCCTCACCCAAGCGTTGCAGGATCAGGTTTACCTTGCCGAGTCGATAATGGAGACCACTGCGCAAGGTTTAGAAGTGGCTTCTCAAACCTTAGATGCCACCCGTTTGACGATCCAAACGCTGGATGAAACGGTGCAAACCTTTTCCCAATCCATCACCGATACCTTACCCTTGTTAGATACCATCGCAGTCGTGGTTGGAGAAGACTTGCCCGATACAATCCGCTCCACCCAAACTTCTCTTTCTGCTGCCCAGCAAAGTGCGCAAGTCATTGACGGAGTCTTGCGGGTGATCACCGCTATCCCTTTCTTCCCCGGCGATCCCTACCAACCGCAAGTTCCCTTGCATGTTGCCTTAGGCGATGTTTCGCGCAGCTTGAACGATTTGCCGCCTTCGTTTCGCACCATGCAGGAAGACCTGCGCAAATCCGGTGCCAATTTAGCCACTGCGCAAGCGGACATCGAGCGGGTGCGCGGCGAGATTATTCAAGTGAAGAACAATCTCAGACAAGCCCAAGCAGTCCTTGAGCAATATCGCCAAACCGCTCTCACGCTCCGCAATCAACTGCAGACTCTGGGTCTTGCTATTCCTAACATCATGCGCTGGGCAAGCCTTTTTCTTTCACTATTTTGGTTGTGGCTTGCCACGGCTCAGATCGGCTTGCTCACCCAGGGATGGGAGTTGACACACCGTCGAGCGTTGCCTGAGGGATAAAGTCAGACGGCGAATGCCATTAACCTGATCTTGATCTCTGGTGTCCACGCAAAAGTTGTAGGACAACTCATTGAGTTGTCCTACAAAGCAATGTTGCCAACAACTTTTGAGTGCACACTGATCTCTGTTCAATATAGTGCAAGTTCCCTAAATGTGATAAAATGAGTCCATGAAGGTTATATTCTCTGGGGTTGTTGTCATCAGTCTGCTTATCTTTCTTGCCTTATTCCTTGCGCCTTATTCTGCGCCGGCGGCTGAAGAGCTTCAAACGGTGATTGTCCTTTTGAAAGATCAGCCTCAGGCGGAAATTGCGGCCCAGGTGTGGGCGGAAAAGCAAGAACAGCTTGAAGCCGCCGCTCTTGAACTGCGCCAAGCTCAGCCGATCTCAGAGTGGCGGCGACGTAATCCTGCTCCCCTAACCCGCCAAGAGGAAAACGCCTTAGTGCGTCAGTTCGCCCAAAAAGCCTTAGATGAAGCTACCATAACCCTTATGCAAGAGAAGGCTGAGCAGGTTGAAATTATCCGTCAGTCCGCTCGGGAAGAAATTTATCGGCGCAGCCTGTCCCGCTTGAAGGAAAGCCAGGCACCGTTCGTACAACAGATCGAAGCCCTCGGGGGCGAGGTGGTTTATCAATATACCCTTTGGAATGCGGTGGCTGCTCGTCTTCCTGCCGAAAAAATCTCCGAACTGCAAGCCCTCCCCCAAGTTGCCGAAGTGTTTGAAGATGGAATCATGCAGCCGCTTTTGGATGTTTCAGTGCCAACCATAGGCGCCCCGACCTTCTGGAACGCCGGCTACACCGGTCAGGGCGTGGATGTCGCCGTGGTGGACACCGGCATTGACGCCGCTCATCCCGCCTTGAGCGACAAAGTGTTAGCCCAGAAGCGTTGTCTGGACGGTTTGGGATCTTCCTACAACATCACGGATCCTTCTCCGGACGATGTCAATGGACACGGTACCCATATTGGAGGCATTATCGCCAGTCAAAACCCAACCTATCGCGGCATTGCTTATGGTATCCGAGCTTTGATCAACGCCAAGGCCGGCGGAGACTCGGATGGCTATGACGGCGGAGGCGGGAGCATGGCTGACTCTGATGCAATGAAGTGTGTAGAATGGGCAATTCAGGGTAATTCTTATGGGGCAGAGGTGATCAACTTCAGCTTTGGTGGTTCGACCACAAACGATGATACACCTCTTGCGCGCTTCTTTGATGCAGTGGTCAGCCAATTGAATGTGGTTACGGCTATTGCAGCCGGCAACAGTGGCTCTGCACCGCAAACCCTTTTATCACCGGGCATTGCTCCCAATCCGATCAGCGTAGCAAACGTCCAAGATAATGGAACACCTAGCCGTTGGGACGATACTATACGAGATAGCTCTAGCCGTGGGCCAACCGCCGCTGGACGCAAGAAGCCCGACCTGGCTGCGCCTGGCACCGGCATTACCTCTGCAGACAATAGTTGGGAAGGGGCAAACCCGGACTGGGTTTCTTACACCGGCACCAGCATGGCTGCACCCCACATTGCCGGCGCTGCGGCTTTGTTGATCAGCCGCGGCGTTACCGACCCCTTGGCGGTCAAAGCCTTGCTGATCAACACGGCTGAGGACAAAGGCGATCCCGGCTGGGACGCGGCTTATGGCTGGGGATATATTGACCTGACCAATGCTTCTTTCCATATCGAGGATGTTTACCTCAGCACTGTCGCCGAGGCGCCGGATGCGCGCCTTTATGCCGGGCCTGCATTAAGTGGCGACACGGCTACGCTGGTCTGGAATCGGCGCGTGCTGTATAACGGCGTCGCCTATCCGAACACAGCCTATACTCTGAGCAATTTAGACCTCTTCGCCTATCGCGAGGGAGACAATACCCTCATTCACAGCAGCACCAGTACCATCGACAATGTCGAGCAGGTGAAATTCTCTGCTTCGCAGAGCAAAGCTGTGCTTGCTGTACGCGTCAGCGGTGGCATCGTTGGCGCAGACTCGGAGAAGTTTGCCCTAGCAGTGCCGGAAGATTTCACCCCTCACCTTGGCCCGTATCTCAGCGTTTTTGCGTCTCTGCAAGGGGACTTGCAAGGCTTAGCCGGCGAGGTGATCACGGTGACCCTCGTAGTGAAGAACACAGGCGATCTCAAAGCCTTCAATAACACGGTCACCATCTCTCCTTCCGCCAATCTGAGCCTGCTCTCCAGTTCTCCGCTCACCGAGTCGCTGCCGCATCTGGAGGTGGGAGAGTCCTACCCCCTCAGCCTCTCTTGGGTATTTCAAAAACAGGATGACGGAGAGTCTGGGCTGAATTTCACTGCCCATAGCTCTTCTTACGGAGCTGACTTTCTCTCCATCGGTTTTATCCCTTATCACACCTATTATTTCCCTCTGGTCTTTCGGTAGAGTTGCAGATGGAAGCTGCTGTTCCTGCTCCTGTAAAACGTTGGTTAGAACACGTGCGCGTCCTTGCTGTGGATATTGGGCCACGTGGCCCGACCCGCGAGGGCGAGCGGCGCGGTGCGTTATACGCAAAAGAACAGTTCGAGAAAGTAGGATTGCAGCCTCGCTGGGAAACCTTCCGCAGCGCCCGTTCCATCTTTCACCCGCACCTGACTGGGGCAATCTTGATGTTGGTTGCCTTTATCTTATTTCCGCTTGGAGGGCGATTGACGGCTTTTATCGCTGCGGTGCTTTCCATTCTTGTTCTGGTCAATGAGGTACTAGAACTCAGTTTTCGTGAGAACCTTTTCCGCTGGTTGGTACCCAAAGGGGAAAGCCAAAACGTCTATGCCATTTTGCCGCCGCAAGAGGAGCATCGCTCGGATCTGATCTTGGTTGGTCATGTGGACACTCAGCGCACGCCATTGATCTTCAAAAACAGAACCTGGGTGAAACTCTACGACCGATTCACCTTTCTTGCCTTTGCTGCCTTTACCCTGCAAGCTGTCCTCTATGCGTTGGCAGCCATTTTCGGCTGGGGCTGGGTTTGGTACGTGACAATTTTTAGTGCGGTTTGTGCGCTATTACTGGCAGTGATGTGCATCCAAGCCGACCTGACGCCTTTCACGGCTGGGGCGAATGATAATGCCACGGCGGTGGGTATGGTGCTGACCTTGAGCGAGGAATTGCTGCGTCAGCCCTTACGACATACCCGCGTTTGGGCGGTGATCAGCGGCTGCGAAGAAGTCCAACACTACGGCATGATCGATTTTTACAAACGCCATCTGCCTGAATTAAAATCGCCGCGGGCGATAGTTTTCGAGATGTTGGGGTGTGCCGGCCCTGCTTGGGTGACGCGAGAAGGGATTGTCGTG
Organism: uncultured Anaerolineales bacterium; assembly: GCA_937928795.1. Lineage (GTDB taxonomy): Bacteria > Chloroflexota > Anaerolineae > Anaerolineales > UBA4823 > NAK19. The sequence continues at coordinate 12,560 of CALFWB010000101.1, read as the reverse complement.
CCATTTCATAGCGATCCCCAAATGGTTGCCCTAGCCGCACGCCTCAGCGCCGAAAATCCGCAGTGGGGGGCTTATGCGGCTAAGATCAGCGGTGGCAACTCGGAACTTTCCGATGCGGTGCGCTTTGGCGTGCCGGGCATCACCTTTTTCGGCTTAACACCCGATGGCGAAGCTCCGTACTGGCATCAGACCGCAGACACCTTCGACAAAATGAACCCTGAAATCATGGAGAAAACTTGGCAAATGGTTTGGGCTTTTATCCGCCGCTTGGACGACTTTTCCCTCATTGCCCACCCTTCTTCTGAGGGGGTTTAGAATGTCAGGACGAGGTAATAAACTGCCTAAAGACTTCTTCTCGCTGCACTCGAAGTGACACGCCAAGGGGTAGGCTTGACCTTCATCCCCAGCCCTGCGCCCAAAGGGCGCAGGGAGAGCCAGCCCTCATCCCCCCTTTTAAATAAGTTCTCCCCTCTCCCATAGGGAAAGGGCCCAGTGGTGAGGGTGCAGGCAGGGGCAAGACCTGCTAGCGGGGTGTCCGCAAAAAACTGTCAACGAATGGGGAACGATAAAACGAATGGGGAGAAGGGGGGACTAAAAAGTCCTGTGTCATTGCTGCGCAAATCTGCTCCGCAATTTGGCATTGGAGACAATTCAACCTGTGTCCACGCAAAAAGTTGTAGGACAACTCATTGAGTTGTCCTACAAAGCCATGTTGCCGACAACTTTTGAGTGCACACATTCAACCTTATGAAAAGCCCTGAATGCAAAAAGAATGATACAATGTTATTCGTTATTCGACATGCGATATGTAACTTTCTATTTTCAACGTTCATCCAATGGTTAAGGACAAAGAAGCCACCCCTCTGTCGATCGAGGCGCTGCGTCAGGGCGACCGAGCTGAGTTTGCCCGCCTAGTCGAACAGTACGATACTTACATCTACCGGCTGGCATTGCGCATTCTCGGCAACCCACAAGATGCCGAAGATGTGTTGCAAGAAACCTTCATCAAAGCCCTGAAGCATCTACCCAGCTTTGACGGTCGCTCCAGCCTCTCCACTTGGTTGTATCGCATTGCCACCAACGAGGCGCTGATGCTGCTGCGCAAGGAGAAAGGCGGAGTGCTCTCTTTAGATGAACCCAGTCCGAACGATGAAGAAGAGCAAGAACCCATCCAAATTGTCGATTGGTGTTGCCTCCCGGAAGAGATGTTGATGAACGCTGAAACAAAAAAAATGCTCGAACAAGCCATCGCCCGCTTATCTCCCGCCTTGCGGGTGGTGGTCGTCTTGCGTGATCTGCAAGGGTTATCTACCCGTGAAACGAGCCAAATCCTGAAAATCAGCGAAGAGGCGGTTAAAACACGCCTTTCGCGCGCTCGCCTACAACTGCGTCAATGGCTTTCGGAATACTTTCACCAACAATATGGCTTGGAGAATTTAGCCCCATGAGCGCTCCGCGACCTTCTTGCCACGAAATGCTTCGCTCTCTCTCCGATTATCTGGATGGAGAACTAGAAGCCGAAATTTGTGCTGCGATCGAAAGCCATTTGGCAGAATGTGAAAACTGCCGCATTGTGGTGGACACTTTGCGCAAGACTATCACGCTCTATCACCAATATTCTGAGGAAGACCTCGAACTGCCCGCGGATGTCCGCTCTCGCTTATTCAAACGGTTGCACTTGGAGGATTTCCTGAATAGCCCAAGATAGGTAACCTTTTGAGTCACTATGCATCTATAAAGGTGTGGAAGATACCCAGCCGAAGCTTCCCTTGAGCTTTGTGTTATCAGAGGCGGAAGAACCACCCCCAACAAAGCCACTGCGCCCCGGTGACCTATGCCCAAAGTGTAAGACCGAGCGCGTGGATTATGATGGGACATTGACATTAGCGTGTCCGAAGTGTGGTGCCTTAGAGGGTGGTTGTTTCACCTGATGAGACGATCCCCCTCCGGGTGAGGGTAACCCAGGTACAGAGATTGACAGGGGTGGGGATGTCCTGCCAAGCAGGACGAGACACCCTTGGGAAAAGTTTTTGAAGAAGGAAGGAAGATATGAATCAATTACTAGACGAAGAAATCCGCAGCCAAGTGCGTGAGGTTTTCAAAGACCTTGATCAAGATATTGCCGTGCTGTTTTTCGGCAAAGAACAACACTGCGAAACTTGTGCAGATACCTATCAACTGCTCGAAGAAGTCAGTGAGCTTTCGGATAAAATCAGCCTAGCAAAATACGATCTAGAGCGAGATGCGGCGATCGCTCAACAATATCACGTGGACAAGGCGCCGGGCATTGTGATTGCCGCCAAGGATGGCGATCAGATCACCGATTATGGCGTGCGTTATGCCGGCATCCCGGCTGGGCATGAATTTAGCTCGTTGATTCACGATTTTTTGCTGGTTTCCAGCCGTGATTCGGGCTTATCGCAACAAACCCGCGATCTGCTCAAGAAAGTCAACCAGCCGGTGCTCTTGCAGGTCTTTGTCACCCCCTCTTGTCCTTATTGCCCGCGGGCGGTGGTGCTTGCCCATCAGATGGCGATGGAGCATCCGCTCATTCAATCGGAGATGGTGGAAGCGATTGAGTTCCCTGAGCTATCCGATCGCTTTGGGGTCAGTGGCGTGCCGCAGACCACCATCAACGAAGGAGCCGGGACGATTGTCGGCGCCGTGCCCGAAGAGCACCTTTTAGCGGAAATCCTGCGCGCTGTTGGGAAAAAGCCGCGGGTTGAGTAGTGAGCGCAGCGAGCGTACCGAAACCCGCAACGAATGGGTCTCGATATGGGCTAATGCCCTACTCGACCCGCAGAGAAGCCGCGGGTTGAGTAGCGAGCGCAGCGAGCGTATCGAAACCCTGCCCTCACCCCCGGCCCCTCTCCCAGTGGGCGAGAGGAGAAAGCCCTCACCCCTTCGGCAGGCTCAGGGCGAAACCATTCGGTGCAATTGCTCAGCGAGTTTGCAAACGAGCGCCACCCAGATAAGCCGCTTTGACGTGCTCGTTTTCGCGCAGTTCCGCTGCCACGCCGTGAATGGCAATTCTGCCGGTCTCTAAGATATAACCGTAATTGGCAATCGAAAGCGCTTTGCGGGCGTTCTGCTCCACCAATAGGATGGAGACCTTCTCTTCTTCATGGATTTGTTTGATCACGCGGAAGATCTCTTGCACCAGAATCGGCGCTAACCCCAGGGAAGGTTCATCGAGCAGCAAAATCTTGGGCTTGGAGATCAACCCCCGCCCGATGGCGAGCATCTGCTGCTCTCCACCCGAAAGCGTGCCAGCCAGTTGTTTGCGGCGCTGTTTCAGGATGGGGAACAGGCTAAAAATCCACTCTTTGGTCTCTTGGATTTGGTGCGCGCTCAGTTGATTGCGCACGCCCCAAGTGCCGATATTCAAGTTTTCTTCCACCGTTAGCGTAGCAAAGACGCGCCGCCCTTCGGGGATGTGCGCCATGCCTAGCGCTGCCAGTTGATGAGCCGGATATTTACTCAAGTCCTGCCCCATCAGGCGCACCACCCCACTCTTGATCGGTACCAGCCCAGAAATCACCTTCAGCAAGGTGGTTTTCCCAGCCCCATTGGCGCCTAGCACAGCGACAATATCCCCTTCGTGGATTTCAAGCGAAACGCCCTTGAGCGCCTCCACAGCACCATAAGCAACCACCAAGTTTTCAACGGAAAGCAGTGCGTCTATGTTACTCCTCCTTTCCCAGATAGGCCTCAATGACGCGCGGATTCTGATAGATCTCGGTGGGCAGCCCCTCGGCGATCTTAGCCCCCATATCCATCACCGTTACCCAGTCGGAAATGCCCATCACCACATTCATGTCATGTTCGATGAGGAACAGGGTGAAGCCCTCGGCGATAAGGGTCTTGAGGAACTCCATCAATTCTTCCGTTTCTTTATCGTTCAAACCGGAAGAGGGTTCGTCGAGGATGAGCAACGTTGGGCTGGTGGCTAAAGCGCGTGCAATTTCCAAGAGACGTTGCTTCCCATAAGGCAGATTCTTCGCCAACTCGTTGCGAAACTCCCACAGCCCAACCTGATTCAGGCGGTAGGAGGCGATTTCCAAGATTTGTCGCTCTTCGCGGCGCTGCTGCGGGGTGCGGAAGACTGACGCCCAGGTGCCGCTGCGCGCATGGCAATGCGGACCCGACATCACATTCTCGATACAGGTCAGGGAGGGGAAGAGGCGAATGTTTTGAAAAGTGCGTGCAATCCCTTTGGCGATCACCGCGTGCGGCTTGAGGTTGGTGATGTCTTCACCTTTGAAGATCACTTTGCCCGTAGTCGGGCGGTAGATGCCGGTGATCACGTTGAAGAGCGTGGTCTTGCCAGCCCCGTTCGGTCCGATCAGAGCAGTGATCTTGCCGCTGCGAATCTTCAGGTCAAATTGATTGACCGCTACTAAGCCACCGAACTGCATGGTCAGGTTCTGGGTTTCCAGCACCACCCCGTTTGCGTTTGAGCCTAGGGTTGGGTTTACCTGAGTGGTCGGCGCTGCTTTCTCTGGGGTCGTTTTCTGCACCACTTCTTCGATAAAAGCGTTTTCGTCTTCCGGCAAGCCCCTGATGCCCAAGCCACGTAACCCCACGCCCTCGCGGCGGCGGGGCAAGATGCCACCGGGACGGAAGATCATCATCACCATCAGGGCCGCGCCGAAGAAGAGCAAGCGATAGCTGGCGAACTGACGGAAGATTTCGGGGAAGACAACGATAATCGCCGCGCCCAAAATGTTGCCGGGGATTGATCCCAAGCCACCGAGCAGGACGATCACGAAGAAGAGGGCTGAATCCATAAAGGTGAAGTTAGCCGGCGAGATGATCATCATCTTGGAAGCGTAGATGTTGCCTGCCAAGCCAGCCAGTGCTGCGCCCAACACGAAGGCAATCAGCTTATACGAACGCACATCGACACCATTGGCTTCGGCGGCAATTTCATCCTCACGGATAAAGTTCCACGCCCGTCCGACACGTGATTTCTGCAGGTTGATCAAGCCAAGGATTACCAGTCCGACAATGAGCCATACATAGTAATAAAACTGGATGGGACTGCGCAGGGTGAAGATGCCAAAGTCGGGGTTACCGATGCCGGTAATGCCGTTAGCGCCGTTGGTCAAGCCAAAGGGGTTGTTCAAAGCTGCCAGTCGGACGATCTCGCCGATGCCGATAGTTACGATACACAGGTAATCGCCGCGCAGGTGGATAATTGGGGAAGTGACCAGATAGGCAAACGCCCCAGCCGTTAGCGCGCTGAGGGGCAAAAGGAGGAGAATGGGCACCTCTAATTGGGTATATAGGATACCGGTGGTATAAGCCCCAATGGCGTAAAAGGCGGCGTGTCCCAGGTCGAACAACCCCACTTCCCCTAAGACGATATTCAGGCTTAGCCCCAGCAGCACGTAAATCCCCACAAAAAAGCCCACATCAATCCAGTAATTGTTGACAAAGGGCAGAAACGGATAGATCAGCAGAAGCAGAACAATCAATCCGATCCACACCCCCATCAAACGGCTCGAAGTCCCCTCGCCGTTCTGCTGTGCTTTCCAGAGACGTTGCGTGAGTTTCTGGGTGAGATCGCTCATGGTTTACACTTTCTCCGCCACTTTTTCTCCGATCAGCCCGGTCGGGCGGACGATCAAAATAATGATCAAGATAAGAAAGACGAAGACATTTTTCCATGCGCCGGAGACGAAACCCTCAAAGAGCGATTCGAGGATGCCGAGCAGGATGCCTCCGATCATGGCGCCGGGAATATTGCCAATACCCCCCATAATGGTGGCGGTAAAGGCTTTCAAGCCATAGCCCCAGCCCATGGTGAAGATGATGCGGCTGTAATTCAAGCCGGCAAACACACCCGCCATAGCGCCCAGGGCGGGCCCAACCGAGAAAACAAACAAGATGATCGAGCGGAAGTTGATGCCCATCAAGGTTGCCGTTTCTCGATCGAGAGCGGTAGCGCGCACAGCCGCGCCGAAAAGAGTACGCTCGACAATGTAATAAATCAACGCCATCAACGTCAGAGACACAATCAACGTCACCAACTTGATATCTGTGATATAAACCTCCCCGAACAAGCGCAAAGTGCCGGCCGGGATGCTGGTTTGAGGGTAGGCTTGAAAACGGGGACCCCAAACCGCCATAATGCCATTGGAGATAAAAATCGAAGCCCCCAAAGCCGAGACGACCAAAGGCAAACGCCCTGCCTTATACACCGGGCGATAAGCCACCCGTTCGACCAGCAAGCCGCCGATCGCCAACCCCAGCATGGCGCCGAGGATGGCAACCACAATCCCCCCCCAGATGCCGAAAGTGCGCGTCACCCAGCCCGACCCGATCACCAAGACGGTGTAGCCCAGGTAACTGCCTAAGGTAAAGAAATCGCCATGGGCAAAGTTGATCAACTTCATCACCCCATATACCATGGAATACCCCATAGCGACCAACGCATAAAATGACCCAATTGTCAAGCCATTGGTGAGTTGCTCAAGGAGCAATTGCATCGAAAGCCTCCTTGTTCATCGTTGAGAAGAGGGACTCCCCTCTCCCATTGGGAGAGGGGATGGGGGTAAAAGAAACCCCGCTCACGGTTTATTTGGGATAGTACAGCTCCAGTTGGCCCTGATCATTATAGATATAGGCATAATACGGGATGTCTTTGCGGTCGCCGCGCTCGGTGAACATCAGCGGTCCGGTGATGCCTTGCACATCGGTCATGGTGCGCATGGTCTGTGCCACGGCGTCCGGATCGATTGAGCCGGCTTTGGCAATTGCCGCCACCAGAGCATTCAACGCATCGGCTGCATACACCGCCCAGATGGAGCCGGGCATTTCATTGAATTTTGCCTTGTAGGCCTCCATAAATTCAACCGAGGCGGGGTAGGTCAGGAATTGCGGCATCGGCTCATTGAGATGGATGGATCCTTTGATGACATCCAGGCCGGCGATCTTCTCAAATTCTGGGGTCGGCACTGAGTTGTTGCCCACGAAGAGCCCAGCATAGCCGGCTTGGCGGGCTTGCTTCAAGAGCAGGGCAGCCTCCGGATAGTAGGCAGTGAAGAACCAGACATCAGGGTTGATTTCCTTGATTTGGCTGACCACAGCCGAGTAGTCACTCTCGCCGGGGGTGATGGCATCGTAATAGACCAGCTCTGCTTGTCCCGAATCGAGGTAGGGTTGCAAGAACTTCTTAGCATCTTCGGCAACGCCGCGCCCGTAGTCTTGGTTGTCGTGCATGATGGCGATCCGCTTGGCACCCAGCACTTCAACAGCGAACTTGGCGAAGAACTCCGATTGCGTGTCATCGCGCCCGGCTGTGCGGAAGAAATAGGGGCGTTGTTTCTCCATGGTCAAACGTACCGCCGTGCAGCCATAGCCAACCGAGACCACTTTGTTGGCATCATACAGGTCGGCGGCTGGTGCGGTAACCGAAGAACCATAGGAAGCAATGACCTCTTTCAAGCCCTGCGAGATCAACTTTTGGGCAGCCAAGGCGCTATCCTTGGGGTTAGAGGCGTCATCGGCAACAACGATCTCGACCTGTTTGCCCAATACGCCACCTTTCTTGTTAATCAGCTCTTGGGCTACTTCGACCGATTGCTTTGCCCATTGACCCTCGGCGGCAAAGTCGCCGGTCAAGGGGGCTTGCAAACCGATCTGGATGGTCTGTGGCTCGGCCGGCTTTTGCTGGCAGGCTGCCAAGACCAGCGAGAGGGTCAAGACGAGGACAAATACAATGCTGGAAATTCTCTTCATACTTCTACTCCTTTTTGAACATGAGAGATAAATGGATTGTTCATCTGCGCCTCAAGAAGTTAGCGCAGGATGAAACCGTGCCTGAGGGGGTCTTGAGGGTCAATGAGCCACTCGCATAACCCCACCACCGAAGCGCTGCCCGAAACCTCTGGGATGACCGCCTCATAAGGCCCATACTGCACCGTCTCCACCACTCTGCCACTAAAGGTCGTGCCGATGATGCTTTCGATGGTGATCGACTGCCCGAGGCTGATTTCTTTCTTGGCATGATGGAGCGCCAAGCGGGCGCTGACGCCGGTGCCGGTGGGCGAACGGTCCACCTCTCCCTCGGCAAAGATGCACACGTTGCGGCTGTGATGTCCTTCCTCTAGCGCCTTGCCGACGAAAATCGTCCCATAGAGGAAGCTTAGGTCTTCCTCGAAAGGATGCTTAATAGGCATGGCTTGCATGACGGCGTGCTTAATGCGCATTCCGAGGTCAATCAGGGTGCGGAAGTCTTTGGCTTCCAGCCCCACCCCCACCTCTTCAGCTTGCACAAAGGCGTAGAAGGCGCCGCCAAAGGCGATGTCGAAGTGCACCTGCCCCACGCCCGGCACAGTTACCGTTTGGTCGAGGGCGTAAACGAAAGAGGGCACATTGTGAAAAGCCACTTGGCGCACACGTCCGTTTTGGCGGTGGGCATAAGCGGTGATCAAACCGGCCGGCGCCTCGATCTTGATCACGGCCGGCTCCTCCTCTTTCTGCATCAAACCACAATCGAGCAATACAGCCGTCAAGCCGATGATGCCATGCCCGCACATCGTGCTATAGCCTTCGTTGTGCAGGAAGATCACCCCCACGTCGTTTTCGGCAGAGGCTGGCTCGGTGAGCAGTGCCCCGTACATATCGGCATGGCCGCGCGGCTCCCACATCAAGGCAGTGCGCAGGTGATCGAGGTTTTCTTTGGTATAGCGACGTTTTTCGAGGATCGTGCCCTTAGGAAGAGGGGGAAACCCAGCGAGGATAACTCGCAGGGGTTCTCCGGCGGTGTGGGCGTCGATGGTTTTGATGCGCAACCAATCTGCTGGCGGGGTCCATTCCAGTTTCATCGGGTAAGGTTCTCCTTCAGGTGGGTAATCAAACAGAACGGTTGATGCGCCATGCACCAACCCTGCCCCCTTGAGACTGCGACGTTATGAGAGAAATCACGATCATCAATAGGCTGACTCAACCATCATCAGGGTAGAGGTGGATGGAAAACACGGTTATCGTCTCGCTTATTTGAAAAACAGCCCTCCTTTCTTTGTCTTTCCACGAGTCGACCGGGATCCGGCTTTTCCCTTGATACCGCTAAGCTGCCATTGATACCGTTGTTGGTTAGGTTGTTGACCCCTGCAAAACAAACGACCAATAATACGACCCTATTTTCACATACTCAAGGAAACCTGTCAATGAGAGATGTCATACTTCGAGTCACGATAATTTGCATATTTTGAGCCTTACAAACGCCCGCGCCGCTGCAGTTCAGGCCGTCCGGCTAGCTCCTCTGCCCGCGCCTTGCTCACCCGCACCACGGCGGCTTTGTATTCGGGGATTTTGGCTTGCGGGTCTAACTGATCGTGGGTGAGCAGATTGGCGGCCGCTTCGTGGAAGTGGAAGGGGATAAAGACGACGCCGCGGTTGGTCTTCTCGGTGACATGGGCGCGCAGCACAATGGAAGCCCGCCGCGAGGTCACCCGCACAGCGTCGCCATCCTGAATGCCGAGGCTGCTGGCATCGTGCGGGTGGATATCCACCAATGGCTGCGGGTAAAGGTCGTCCATCCATGAGTGGCGCGTCATTGTGCCGCCGTGCCAGTGTTCTAGCACTCGCCCGGTGCTGAGAACAAAGGGATATTCTTCATCGGGCATTTCGGCGTTGGGCACATACTCCAGGGGATGAAACTTGCCTCGCCCGCGCGGGAAGCTCTCGCTGAACAAATAGGGCGTGCCGGGATGGTTCTCATCCCAAACCGGCGTCTGCAAGCCACCTTCACGGTCGAGGCGCTCGTAGGTGATGCCGCCATATTCGGGCACACCGCGCCGAATTTCAGCCATGATTTCTGAGGGATGCGTGTAATCCCAATAGGCGCTCTGCGAGCGTCCTAATCGGCGTTCGATGCGCTTGGCAAGGTCGCAAAGGATCTCCCAATCCGCCCGCGCTGTGCCGCGCGGCGGGATAGCGCGGCGCACGCGCTGTACACGGCGATCGGTGTTGGTGAAGGTGCCATCTTTCTCCGCCCACGAGACGGCCGGCAAAAACACATCCGCAAAAGCGCCTGACTCGTTGATAAACAAATCCTGAGCTACTAAGAATTCCAACTCGGTCATCTTTTGGCGGGTATGGTTCAAGTTTGGCTCCGACATCATCGGGTTCTCGCCCATAATATAAAGGGCGCGCACGCCGTTTGGACCGACTGCGCTGAGGATTTCGGTGGTGGTCAAGCCCAAGCGCCGATTTAGGCCGCCCGGCTCAACGTTCCACAGCGCTTCCCAGCGCCGGGCGTTCTCTTCGTTGTCCACACGCTGATAACCGGGGTAGTGCCAGGGCATGGCGCCCATATCCGAGGCACCCTGCACGTTGTTTTGCCCGCGCAGTGGGTTTAAGCCCGTGCCGCGCCGCCCGATGTGCCCGGTCAACAAAGCCAGATTGACCAAACTCAAGGCGTTTGCCGTGCCGTGGGTCGATTCGGGGATACCCAACGCCCAATAGATGGCTGCGTTGCGCGCCGTGGCGTACATACGAGCTGCTTCGATGATCAGATGCCGCGAGACACCGCTAATTTCCTCTGCCACTTCAGGGGTAAATTTTTCCATGGAGGCAGCAAATGCTTCAAAGTTTTCGGTGCGCTGTTCGATGAACGCCCGGTTGTATAAGCCTTCCTTGAGGATGACATGTGCCATGGCGGAAAAGAGCGGTACATCCGTGCCCGGTTTGAGCGGCAGATAGAGGGTGGCATAATCCACCATTTCAATCCGCCGCGGGTCAACCACGATCAGTTTAGCGCCATACTTACGCACAGCGGCTTTCATCTGTAGGGCGATAATGGGATGGTTTTCGGTGGGGTTTGAGCCGGTGAGGATAAAAACATCGTTTTCGATCACCTCGGCTGCCGTATTGCTCATCGCCGAGGAGCCGATAGCCATCTGGAGGGCTACCACGCTGGCGGCATGGCACAGGCGCGTGCAGTGATCGACGTTGTTGGTGCGGAACAGGGCGCGATAGATCTTCTGCAGCAGGTAGTTATCCTCGTTGGTGGCTTTGGCGCAACAATAGACAGCCAGCGCGTCAGAGCCATGCTGGCGGTAAATCTCCACTAGGCGCTCGGCAACCAACTCCAAGGCTTCATCCCACGAGACCGCTTGCCATTCCTCAAGGTCAAAGGCTTGGGTGCGGTGACCCGGCTTTTGGGGCTTTTTGCGCACCAGCGGCGTGGTCACCCGCTTGGGGTGATAGAGAAAATCGCCGCCGAAACGCCCTTTGACACACAGATTGCCGTGGTTGACCGGCGAGTCAAACGGCGCCGAGACATGGTAAATAAAATCGTCTTTGATGTGCAATTCCAAATTGCAACCTACTCCGCAAAATGGGCAAACGGTGGAGACGACGCGATCGGGGGTGAGCATAGGGAATCCTCCTTATGCAGGGTGTTCTGCTCGACGGCGACGCCCAGCCCGTTCTGAACGGGTCATTTGTAGGATTTCATCCATGGTGCTGCCCATTTCCAGAAGATGTTGGCGCTTGAATTTCAATGCGCCGCTTGGGCAAACGCCAATACATTGCCCACAAAAGACACACGTCGATTCGGGCATGGGCACTTCGTAGAAGGTGCTGATCTGCGTTTCGTAGCCACGCCCTTTGAAGTTGATGGCATAAGTATATTGAGCGTCTTCAGCGCAGACCTGCACGCAGCGCCAACACAGCACGCACTTGGCGTAGTCGCGGATATACATGGGGTTATCATCAATCAGCGGCGGATGGCGTGGCTCTGCATCTGGGAAGCGTTGACGATCGACATTGAGCGCATTTGCCATGGCTTCCACTTCCGGGGCTTCTGACAAGTCCACTGCGGAGTAGAGCATTTCCAAAATCGTGCGCCGCGCTCGCTGCACGCGCTCGCTCTGGGTGTTGACTTCCATGCCTTCTTGCACCGTGGCAACACAAGCCGGCACCAAGACCCGCGCGCCTTTAACTTCGACAACACAAATGCGACATAAAGCGTTTGCTGTGCAATAATCGTGATAGCAAAGGGTGGGGATGTCGATGCCCAGTTGTTGGGCAGCTTTCAGGATGGTCATGCCCGCTTGGGCTTGAGTAGGGATACCGTCGATCGTGAGGTTAACCAAGTTTGCGGTCATGGCAGTGTCCTATTCGGGTAATGATCTCCCCTCGCCCGCTGGGAGAGGGGCCGGGGGTGAGGGCAAGCTCCCCTTGCCCGCTGGGAGAGGGGGCGTCGCCTTGAGCGATTCTAAAGGTGAGGGTGGGTTTCGATACGCTCCACTGCGTTTCGCTACTCAACCCGCAGGGTTGGGCGGGTCGAGTAGGGCGCTGCCCTGAGCCGGTCGAAGGGCGCCAGCCCGTATCGAGACCCATCCGCTGCTCCCCTCGCCCAATGGGAGAGGGGCCGGGGGTGAGGGCAAGCTCCCCTCGCCCGCTGGGAGAGGGGCCGGGGGTGAGGGCTCTGTTCACGGTTGCCCCCTGCTTGCCCGAAACAGTTCGGGCCAATGCTGCATAGCGCTCAGAATCGCCGAAGCCGCCGTCTGCCCCAAACCACAGATCGAGGCATCGCTCATCGT
>CALFWB010000100.1 GCA_937928795.1 uncultured Anaerolineales bacterium | reverse complement strand
AAAAGGCAAACCCGTTGTGAGGCGGGGACGCAAAGCCAAGGGGTCTCTCATTCAGTGGAGATAGCCCGGCTGCCGAAAAGCCGACCAAACATGGAAAGTTCGGTCAGGCTTTTTTGATTCTGAGGTTTGTGGGAAGGGGGTACAGCCCCCAAAAAAGCAAAACTTGCGCGAAAAGTGAATCCGATGAATTGTCCTATCTGTCTATCCAAAGTAGGAAGGGGATAAGCCTTGCACACCACGCAAACCTTGTCGGGAGCATCCGCTCAACCTTTCCTTGAAGTCGAACCGCTAGAAGGGAGCGGGGCATGATTTGCCTGACAGAACTAAACTTTTACTTTAAGAAGACGAAAGGAGGGAAGTGGCGATCAAACGCACCAAGTCTATGGTTAAGACCGATGAGAGCAAAAGAGTGAAGCAGAATGTACTTTTTAGGAGGAAACGATGAAAAAGGCTTATTACTTAGCAATTAGTGTTTTTATAGGCATAGGCGTTCTGTTTACATTGCTGCTGCTTCTTTCTGCCGCAACCCCTGCGATTGCGGCTTCGCCGATCTATGTCCGAACCGATGGACATGACACCGAGTGTAATGGGACTGCGAATGCTGCCTACTCGGCATCAGTTGCCCCGAATTGTGCTGTCAAGACCATTCAAAAGGGGATTGACCTTGTTGACCCTGGGGGAACGGTTTTGGTTATTACAGGTGCTTACCCGAGCTCGACCATCAATATCGGCAAATCCGTTACGATTCAAGGACAAGGATCACCGGTTGTGATTCAGGCAGGCACAAGTGGAGGCTACGGATTAAGTGTTACCGCTGGTGGATTTACCCTCAAAGATGTTACAGTTCAAGCAACTAGCGGAACCAACTATGCCGTAAAAATATCCGGATCCAATGGTGTTCTGGTTGAAAATGTAGAGATTACTGGGTCGGTTCGCTCGGGCCTTGATTTAATCGGCTGTAAGAACGCGACTTTGAAAAACATTAATTCTCATCATAATGGTGGCACAGGGATTGCGGTATCGAACTCGACCGATGTGACCCTTACAAATATAACGACATCCAATAACGTTTGGGGGGGGATTGGCTTGTTCACAAATGCAACTTATTACACTGGTAATTTGAGTGATGGCAAGACAGGACTGGAAAACATCACCCTCAATGGGACAAACACACTTAATGAGTTAAATCCACTCTATCTAGACTATGCCGACTCATCTCACGTGATCCGAAATTTCGTCCAAAGCGACTTTGAATATGTAGTTAGGAGCACTGCAACTAGCCAGTATGTGTATTACCAGAAGACAAAAGCGAGCGCGCTAGACTTGATCAACGCCCTGCCTCTCGCATACAAGCCCACTGCGGCGATCCAGAAACTTTCCGACGGTTCTTTCCATGTTTTGAATACAATGAACATTCAACCGGCGATTGATTTGCTGGACGCGGGCGGCACAGTGTACGTTTATCCTGGAGATTATATTGAGACAGCGGTCGGCCGATATTTGTTCAACGATTCCGGACCACACCAGTTTGGCTTGTTTATTGCGGATGACAAAGATGGAATTAGTCTAATCGGGGTAGATGATGACGGTGTTCCTATCACGAATTACGAAGATGTGGGCGCAGTAATCACGACCACGGCGAAAAATAATTTCGGATATAGTGGAATCTTTGTTGAAGGCGACAATGTTACCATCCAAGGCCTTGAAATTCGTGATAACATCGTGAATGGCTCCATTAATAACAATAAGACCATTGAGGTTATTGGGGATAACTTTACGCTAAGGCATTGTCATATTAGCGTTGGGGCAGGAATTCAAGATGGTGGCTCGATCTATTTCGGTGACTGGCGTTTCAATACGAGCACCAACACTTCTCACATTCAATCCTATACCGTTGAAAATAATTGGCTTGACCACGGTACGAGTGTGGACCTCGCCAACGGGGCCGGCTATTCGGGAGATGTAGATCAACGTAAAATCATTAACAACAAGTTCACCAATGATGGAGATGAGTATTGGCCCTTTATTAGCTTTAACGGTTCTGGAACTGGGGTTTCTTGGTTTGTCTATTCTGTTGGCGGGGCAGTGATCAGCGGTAACGACTTTACTTATAACTATAATGGAGACAGCTATAACGGTGTTGGAATCGCCCATATTCGAGCGCGGGGCACTTACGATAATACTCAATTTGATTGGGAAAGCTATTGGGAAGATAATACCTTCAACAAAGCTGTAGTTTTTGGACCTAACCCACCTTCTGAGCTAGGTACTTACTCATATACCAGCGGCAGTGCTACATTTAACGATGTCCGCAGGATCGGGGTCGAAATCGCAACCGAGGTCAAACAAGCCGATAATGGACATAAGGTCCTTGCCAAGAAAGGAACCTATACTCATCCCGTAAATATTAACAAATCCCTCGTTGTAGAGAGTGAGGATGGTTCGGCAGAGACTATCCTCATAGGTGGTTTCGATATCAATGCGAATAACGTGACGATCGATGGATTCCAAATCCTTACCGGAACAGCATCGGTTGGGGTGGAGTTACATGGTATTTACGTGGCGGCTGGAGTTAGCGATGTCGTCTTGAAGAACAATGTCTTAACTGGCAGTTGGACAGGAGGAGCAAGCAATTTTGTCGGTGGTCGAGGGATTCTGACGGGCTATAACGTCAGTAACCTGACGGTTGAGAACAACGTGATCGAAAAATGGGTTAGTGGTCTGTACCTCAACCCAACCAACGGCGCCATCACTGTCCAGAACAACGAAATCAAGAACAACTGGGCTGGGGCTGGCACAGATGGTCAAGGGAATGTACTATTCAAAAACAACTACTTTACTGGAAATATCGAGGGCATTGGCGCTTCTTCAGTGGGAGACTCTTTCAAGATCGAGGAGAATGCCTTTATTGGAAACGCCAATGCAGTGAACTGGTACAGTGGAAATTCTCTATCAGCGAGTCGCAACTGGTGGAACGGGAATAAGGGACCCACGGTTTCGAGCAATTCCAAGGGGAATGGTCAGCCGATCTCCAGCAATGTTGATTATCGCCCTTGGTTGTGCGATGGAACGGACGCGCAGCCGACTGTGATCGGTTTTCAACCGGCTGCAAATGCCGCAACTTGCACGAATTTGGCAACGCGCTTGGTTTTCGCCCAATATCCCAGCAGCGCCTTTGAAAACCTGCCCTTTGCGCAACAGCCCATCGTGCGCGTCGAAGATGATGACGGCAACTTGGCAATCACCTACGATAAATTGATCTTTATCGGCTTAGAAAACAATCCCGTCGGTGGGATGTTGCTGCCCGGACCGTTCTATAAGAATGCCGTAAACGGTGTAGCAACCTTTAGCGGCCTATATATCAATAAAGCTGGAGAAGGTTACACGCTCAAGGCTTTTGGGCTAGGTTCTGAGGGCGATTTCATCCTGACCGAGGGAGATTCCTTCAATGTCCTCAAGCAACAAGCCGATCTCTCGGTCACTGTTGCGGATGATCCGGACCCGGTAAACGTTGACGCTGCTTTGACCTATACCGTGACGGTAACCAATAACGGTCCTCATCTTGCGCAAGATGTTAGCGTGAGCTTCCAGTTGCCGAGCGGCTTTGTCTATCAAGCTGCAAGCGGGACGGGATGGTCATGTAGCCAAAATGTTAGCGTAGTCACCTGTACGCGCTCCATTCTGTCAAGCGGGTCATCTGCCTCAATCACCATTCAAGGTTCTGCGCCTTCTCAAGCTGGACAAATCACGGCTACTGCAACGGTGAGCTTGGCGGCTACCATGGAGGATCCGAACTCGACCAATGATCAAGCCACACAGACCACTATGGTAGTCGAACTCCCGCCCACCGGCCCATCGAACTTCATCTACCTGCCTCTAGTGTTCAAGAGCGGAACGCCGTAAGGCGGGCACTCACCCCGTATTATGCAGGCTCTCGTCATCGTTGAATGGCGAGAGCCTTTCAATCTGCGGGTTGAGGACGGCGCTGAGTGTATTGAAGAGCTTGTCGCAACTTGCCTTCACCCTTCGAGGGACTCAGGGCAACGCCCCTAGCCAGAGACAGAAGGTTGAGTAGCGAGCGCAGCAAGCGTATCGAAACCCGCAACCCAAAACGCCTGCTGGGTCTCGATACGGGCTGGCGCCCTACTCGACCCGCAAAACGAATACAGGTTGCGTAGCGAGCGCAGCGAGGAGACATTGAAAGACTTATCGCTGCGCTCGAAGTGACACGCCAAGTGGGACGCTGCGCTTGAAGTGACACGCTAAAGTGGGATGCAACCAATCAAAAGCTGACCACTGACCGCTAACCGCCGCTTCATTCCACCGCATTCGCCACCACAAACAATCTGCCCCAATTGGCTTGCCCGTTTTGGGCAATGCAGGTTTGCAACGTCACATGCGGGTCGCCCATGTAATAACGAGCAAAAAGTTGCGCAGTAGTCAGGATTTCGCCGCTCTCCAAGTTTTTATAATCGCTCACGTTACTGCTCGGCTGCAGCGCTTGATAGCGGTCGATGCGCTGCACTTGATAGAGCTGGGTTCTGCTATCGTCAGCGATCAAATAAAACGGATCGCCTAGGCTGAGTAAAAAATAATATTGACCGGCATGGGTGTTATGGGCAAGGAGGCCTACTATATCTTCATCCGCCAGCATATATTGAGTCAACACATCGATTTCCGAGGAGATAAAGCTGTAATTGTTCGGGGGTTGCTGGACAATGCGGGCGGTGAATTTCTCAGTTGCATACAAGCCGCGCCAAGCAGAGCTTTGACCGCTGGCAACCTGGGAGATAAATTCTTCCAAGCTGGGGAAGGTGGGTTCAGGCGTCGGAGTTGGAGCAGGGGTCGGTGTAGGCTGGGCGGCCGGCTGCTCCCCAGACTCGCCGGGCTTGATGACCAACGGCAAATAGACTTGATGCGTTTCGCCTTCAACCTCCGCATGAGAAATGCTCACTTGGCTCTTTGTGCAAAAATCTAGCCAACCAAATATGAAGAAGGTCAGGCTAATGATCCCTGCCAGGCGTCTTGTCATGTTCCCTCCTCAATGACAAAGACGCCCCGACGAGAAGCCGTATCCGAGTTGCCGTCCGCAAGTTATGTGCAACCAGAACGCCCCAACTGCTAATCACAGGCCGAGGGAGCCTGCGCCTGGGTCGGGGCGGTTCGATTGGGAAATATCCCTTAAAGTGCGGATGGAAAATAGGCTTTTGGTTCATCTCTCGTTTTCGGCAGCCTGGCAATCATTGACGATTTGTCTTTAGACCCATGGCTTTGCGTCGCCGGCTTTCGCCGGGTTTGCCTTTGTCGAACGAATGTCTGGTTTAGTCGCTGGTTTCTCCAAAAGAGTTAATGGTTTATTATAAATTTTAACTGCAAATTTCAAAAATGTTCCTATTATTATTGTAAGGTTGGGTGATTTCTTCCATTCCTTCCTCGGCGCTCTTTATTTTTGCTTAGTAAGTGCAAAGGTTGTCCTTTGGCAATGTGCGAGTATGGCTTCAACATGCTAAATTGGCTTGTTTTCTCTGCCCGCTCTTAAGCAACTTCTCTAGAGCCCTATCTGTCAACACTTCTTGAACGAACATCATTCTTTCCTTACACAAGCTCAGGGTAAAATGACAGATTATGATACAATCTGCAAGGGTCTGGTTAGACTTGAGTTGGTGCCAGGTTGAAATACTTATCCATCCTATGAGGAAGAGCGTATGAGACATCACTCAGGGTCGGTTGAGGTCATTACGGGGTCAATGTTCTGCGGCAAAACGGATGAGCTTATCCGTCGCTTGCGACGGGCAACTATTGCCAGACAAAAAGTACAAGTCTTCAAGCCAGCCATCGATACGCGCTATGCGGTCGAGAAAGTAACCTCTCATGCCGGGACCGAATTCATCGCTACCCCAATTCAATCCGCAAGCCAAATCCGCGAGTTGCTAGATGAGGAAGTTACGGTGGTTGCCATTGACGAAGCCCAATTTTTCGATGATGAAATTATTCCGCTGGTGCAAGAATTGGCTGATCGCGGTATCCGCGTGATTATCGCCGGCTTAGATACCGATTTTCGCGGCGAGCCGTTTGGGCCCATGCCCGTCCTCATGGCGCAGGCGGAACGGGTGGATAAGCTGCAGGCGATCTGCATGGTGTGCGGTGAGCCGGCTACGCGCACGCAGCGGTTGGTCAACGGCCAGCCAGCCCATTACAACGACCCCGTCGTCATTGTCGGGGCTGCCGAACTCTACGAAGCCCGCTGCCGCAAACATCATATTGTGCGGAGAGATTAAACGATGCAAGATTATCATGAGTTTTTAGACGAGATCCTTATTGAAGCCGAGACTCTGCAAAATCGCATCGCCGAGTTAGGAGCGGAAATTAGCCGCGATTATGCCAACGGAGATATTCATCTGATTTGTATCTTGCGTGGCGGCATCTTATTTCTTGCCGATCTAATGCGCTGCATCACTGTACCCCTGACGGTGGATTTTATGGCGGTTTCGTCCTATGGGTCAGGCGCTCGACAATCAACCGGACAAGTGCGCATTACCCTCGATTTACAGAGCGGTATTACCGGTCGGGATGTCCTGCTCGTCGAAGATATTGTGGATAGCGGCTATACCATCGCCTCAGTGCTGAAGATGTTGGAAACCCGTCACCCTAAGAGCTTGCGGGTGTGCACCCTGTTGGATAAATATGAGCGCCGCGAAGTGGATGTGCCGATTCACTATTGTGGTTTTCGCATCCCCAATAAATTTGTTTTTGGTTACGGCTTGGATTTGGACGAGTATTACCGCAACCTACCGTTCATTGGCACCGTCAACGCTGCCCTTTACCGCCCGCCACAATAAAAACGTTTCCTTCGAATGGATACCCTGTTTCGACTTCCCGTTTTGAAAACGATCCAGGCATTTGCCGGTGAAGCTTCAATTTATCTGGTTGGCGGAGCAGTGCGCGATGGGCTGTTGAGAAAGTCAGTTTACGATTTCGATTTTGTCGTTTCCAAAAACGCCCTTCAAATTGCCCGCAAGGTCGCCGACGCCATAACTGGTGCGTTTTACCCCTTAGATGCCGTGCGGCAATATGGGCGGGTGATTTGGAATACACCTAGCGGCGAGCGGGTGAAATTGGATTTTGCCCTTCAGGTGGGCAGTACAATCGAGGAAGACTTGCGCCATCGTGATTTTACGATCAATGCCATTGCCCTGAATATCCAAAACTGGGAGCACTTGATCGATCCCCTCCAAGGCGCCCAAGATATTTTAGCGAAAAGGTTGCGGGCGTGTTCGGATGAAGCATTTCGCACAGACCCCTTACGGGTGCTACGCGGCGTGCGCTTTGCTCTGGGTTTAGGGTTTCGCATTGAACCCCAGACATGGCGTCAGATGGTAGAAAACAGCCCCGGCCTTACCCTGATCTCGCGCGAACGGCTGTGCGAGGAGATTTTCCGCATCCTAGCCACTCGCTCGGTCGCCAGCGGCATTCGCTTGTTAGACCGAGTTGGGGCGCTCCCTTATACCTTTCCCGAATTGCTTTCGATCAAAGGGGTAGAGCAATCTCCACCGCACCAAAAAGATGTCTACCAGCATACGTTGGAAGTCGTCAGTCGCTTGGAGGAGATTTTTACGGTGCTTACCCCTGATTTCGATGAAGAACGACAGGCAAATCTGACGATGGGAATGCTCTCGCTGCGGTTGGGGCGCTATCGCGCCCAAATCGGCACATATCTCAATGAGCGGTTTACCCCGGAGCGCAGCAAGCGGGCATTGTTGTTCCTTGCTGCGCTTTACCATGATAGCGGCAAAGCTGCCAGCGCTGCCCAAGATGAAACCGGGCAATGGCGCTTCTTCGGACACGAAGAAGTCAGCGCGCGCTTGTGTGAGCAGCGAGGTTGGGAGCTGGCATTAGCCGCTGACGAAATTGAGTGGATGAAAAGGGTTGTCCTCAATCATATGCGCCCGATCTTGCTAGCCAATTCAGAGGGCTTGCCGAGCCGCCGCGCCGTTTATCGCTTTTACCGTCAAACGGGCGAAGCTGGTGTTGGTGTATGCTTGCTCTCACTCGCCGATGTGCTTGGGATTTACGGCTACACCTTGCCGGCAAAAATTTGGTCCAAACATTTGGATACAGCGCGCCAATTGCTACAGGCATGGTGGGAGGAAAAGCCGGAAAAGGTCTCACCTCCACCCCTTATCGATGGCTATGAGGTGATGAAGCGCTTTAGCCTTAAACCTGGCCCCCTGATTGGGAAAGTGCTTGAAGGGGTGCGTGAGGCTCAGGCTGCTGGAGAAGTTCAGTCCAAAGCCGATGCCTTGCGCCTCGCTGAGGCGATCATCACCGCCGAACAAGGGCGACTTCAACAGAGCTAGTTACGGGAACAACACCTCAAGCACCGGCATGTAGGTGCAACGACAGCCTAGCGGATGAGAACAGCCTTCAATCGGCAAACGCGGCACTTGGTCTTTAGGGTAAGCGCCTTCCAGCTCTCGGCAAACGGGACAACAGTCTTGGGATACACTGATACGAATTTGGGAGATGCGTTCGTTGGCGAGCATTCTTTTCAGGGCTTGCGCGGTTTCGGAATACTCGCTGAGGTCTGCCTGACAATTTTCACAATGAGTAGCCGTATCTGGCGATGACGCGTGACAAAGGGAACAAATCTGCACAGCTTTTCTCCTTTGCGACAGGTTTTCCCCAATTTTAATCGTTTTTACCCGAAGTCTGCCCCATGAATCTCCGATTACAGCAAGTCTAAGTTTGCACATCTGTTCGCCTCTTGGCAGGGTGGCGCGGTTTTCTGTAGGGCTTTTCAATCATCTAATCTCTTTCTCCCTTGCTTGCGGATTTGGTGTGCTTGAACGGTTCCCTCACCCCCAACCCCTCTGCCAGCGGGAGAGGGGAGCAGCCCTCACCCCCAACCCCTCTGCCAGCGGGAGAGGGGAGCAGCCCTCACCCCCTACCCCTCTGCCAGCGGGCGAGGGGAGCAGCCCTCACCCCCTACCCCTCTCCCAGAGGGAGAGGGGAGTTCCTCCCGTTGCCCTGAGCTGGTAGGTTGAGCTTGTGCTGAGCTTGTCGGAGTGCTTGTCGAAACCTTGCCCAAGGGACGAGGCAAGCTTGTCATTTCGACAAGCGCAGCGAGGAGGAATCTTAAGGACTTCTCACTTCGCTCGAAGTGACACAAGAAGGTGCGTCACTCGAAGTGACACGGTAAGGTGGTAAGCTTATCCTGAACTCAGGTTAATATTTTGAAAAGCCCTCGTTTTCTGTAACATAGGCTTCAGCCTATGTCTCGTTTGCACAAGCTGCAGCTTATGTTGCGGTTGAAGAACAGCGCCAAGCTGGAATTGAATCAATCGTCTTGCATCACAGCGATTGAACTTGCAGCCGCACGATCTAAATCGGATGGCTGCACCGGACGTAGGGTTGTGTCAAAATCTCGAATGAAGTTGGCTTTTAGAAAGCCCGTGGGGTCGGGTAAGGGCTTCAGTCCACAATTCCAAAATGGGTTAAAGTCCTGCCCCCCTATCTAGAAGGGGGGCAGTCGGGAGAGGGGGAGGCGAATTGGCACCAGAGGAGGAGAAGAACCCAATTGCTAACCTGTATCCCGGAAATAGCTCAGTTGTGGCTTGGGGCGAAAAGCCTGTCGCGCCTTCTGACGGTCAAAACGCGGTTTGTTGAGTAAATCCTGACAAATCGCCGCAATGCGCTGGGCAGATTTGCCTCCATTTTGGATAGGAAGGAGCCGCCTAAGCTCCTCAACGTTTAAGTAGGAATACACTTCTTTTTCTAAAAGCAAACCAACAAATGTAACAGTTGAATATTGCGTGATCAAGATGTCGCAATTGGCGATCATAGGATAGATATTGCCTTCGCTCAGAATGAGCGCTTCTGGCAGGATGCGATTAATTTCAAACACAGCCCGTTTTTGGTCTTCGTTAGGATGAAGTTTCACAATAATCGGGCGTCCATTTGCGATTTGCTTCACCTGTTTGAGAAAATAGGGGCGGTCATCGGGCTTAAAGGTCTCGCGCGCGCTGGAGGTTGCCACCAAAACATAGCCTCTGAAGGGAAAATCATTCTCCAGATATGCGCTCACGTTATCAAAGTTCGGGATTCCTGTCACGACTAATTTGTGAGGCTTTACGCCCTTGCGGATAAAGTCATCCCGATACCCTTCAGAAGCAACACAAAAGACTTCATATTGATCCGATAAGCCCGTTGCTGCAGTGTTGGCTAGATAACGGGGCAACTTAAGATGCTTAACCAGCGGGAAAACCCAATCTTCCGGCTCCATGATCCCTTCCTGCACCAAGACGGTAGGGGTGTTGCGGATGATCTTCTGCGTGATCAGGTCGGTGCAGGTGACGATCAAGTCGTAGCGTCGCCCTCTGCCTGCATAATCAACCGGCAAATGATAAGCTTCTAGATAGTGCAACGTGCTTGTGCGATGCCGGCCACCCAAGATGGTAAAGTTCAGAAGCCCCACTTTGCCCAGTAAGGCGAGGGGGCCATCGGCGAAGAAGGGGGTGAAATACGCATTACATCCTTCCAGCCGCTGTGCAATTTGGTGCATCATGGTCGTCTGGTTGAGTGAACCGCAGATGAACAAGACGTTGCGAGTCATCCAAACCCCTCGTTAGATCACCAGTTTAGCCCGTCCAAGGCGCATTGGTTGCAGCGGATGAGGATTCCAGCGCACCCACCCAAATTTCTTGAGCAAGAAAAACTCCAACCACGAGGGAATGACCAACCAAGGGGTGGCGTGGCGGGTGCAGATTGCTTGAGTCTGGTGATTTTCCAGCGCCTTGCGCAAATCTAGAGCTGTTTTCCCTTCAAATTCGGTTTTGCCGAATCCGATAGTCTGCAAAATGTGCGAATCGCTGTTGGCAACCGAAGCAACCGGCAAGGAGGCAGCTAAAGCGGTAGCGAGGAAATTGCTGCCTTGATGGAAAAGTCCCCCGTTGATCGCTTCAATGCCGACCATAATTTTTGCAACATCTGGCTCCTGTAAAGCAGTGCGAATGGCCTCAGCGGAAAGACTGGGAGAGCCGGCAGCCATCGGGTGAGCAGCGATGCATAAGCCGCCCAGCTTTCCCACATAACGCACCGTGTCAACCAAAGACATTCCCACCGGGACCTTTTCTCGAATATACAGGGCTAATAAATGCCCCTCAGCGGTTGAGACTTCACTGCCGGGAATGACCTCAATCCCGTAATGATGAGCGATTTGTTCCGCCCGTAGTGCGCCAATGACCTCATCATGGTCGGTAATGGCGATCACGTTCAAATCCGTCTTTTCAACCACGTATTTTAGAATCGCTGAGATTGTTGCTGTGCCATCCCAACTGTAAGTTGAGTGAATGTGTAAATCAGCGAAACCCATAATTGATTCTCCTTTCAAGACAAAATGTATCAGATTAACTTTAAGGGCGTGTCAAGAATCGATTAAGTTTTGTTCGCATTACGGATAGGATTTCTTAATGAAATGCGAGTTTTGTTAAAGCGCTAAGATAGCTTTGTGGTATATCTCCCTCGTATCCCGCCCAGCAATCATGGCTCATAGGGGTTTTGTAGTTGTCTTCTGATCTCATGTGACGACTCACCCGCAAATTTACGCGAATAGGGCCGATTTTTATGACTACTTCCTCTCACCCCGAGCAGTCCTGGCATAGGATCAATCTCTTCCCAATTCATGGAGGTCAGCAGTGAGCCGCAACCAACGTTTAGGCATCCCGCTGGCTTGGTTGGAGTAAGGTAGGGCTTCAGCGGGATAAATCCCTTTCTCACTTCACGGAAGTGGTTCAAGCCAACTGTTTTGGCAGCGCGCGGGTCTCTTTTGGAATGAGGCAGGGCTTAAGCCCGCCGAAGCTGAGTCGGTCGATTTGTTTGAGGCAAGCTTTTGACCAGACTCAGCTCAGGTGCGGCTTTTAATCTTGAGGGTGATGAATCACTGTTTTGGAGAAGGTGTTTGAGCCCGCCGTGTAAGGCGTTTCAGATGGGCCGCCAGTACATTTCCGGGAACCGGTTTGATTAAGTACTCATCAATGCCCTCGTCCAGTGCTTTCGCGATCAATTCGGGTTTGCTTACCGCTGACAGGACAATAATAGGGACATTGCTGAATGCGCGAATGCGAGCAGCAACCTCCCAGCCATCCATGCTCGGCATAAGAAGATCGAGGACGATGATATCCGGTTGCCATTCCTGACAGAGTCGGATACCTTCCATTCCACCGGAAGCGCTGGCAACAATGAATTCCTTTGGCTCGAGCATGAGTTTGAGCGACTCACACAAGGCAAGGTCGTCATCAATGATCAGCACTTTTTTGGGTTTGCCGTTTTGCACCTAGACTTCTTCTCCTATATAAAGCATGAACGTAATTTGAAACAGACTTACGTTTTTTATTATGCACGCAATTTGACCTCTTGAACCTTACAAAAACTTTACAGCTAATTTATGCATTTTTTATGGAGAGATAGAGACGGTTTGTTCGGGCGCGTACAAATCTGTGTCATCTATGGATCCGAAACTTCACTTGCGCGCAACTCAAATCGGCGATATGATTAAGTCTAAGAATGACCGATGCCTTGATTTGTCCGCAATGTAATCAGCCCCTGCGCGCGGCGGAGCGTTATTGTCAGAATTGTGGCTTGGATTTGGCAATAGAAGCGACCATCGGAGAGCTGTTGGCGCAACACAATCTACAAACGGTGTCAGAATTTTCTCTAGAGCCGGAAATTCTCATCCCGCGCTTGGGGGAGACGCTGGTGGCGCAAGGAAAAATCAGCTCCCGACAGCTCGAAATTGCCTTACGCTATCAAGAGGAGCAAAATGCGCTGGGTAGGGGATTGCGCTTGGGGCAAGCTCTGGTTGAGTTAGGCATCTTGAGTGAAGCTAACTTAGACGAAGCAATCACACTCCAAATTCTCCAACTGCAAGAGGCATTGAAGCAAGCGAATCGGGAGTTGGAGCAGCGGGTAGAGCAACGCACGCAAGAATTGCGTCAGGCACTTTTGCGAGTAAGCGAGCTGAATCAAATCAAAGCCAATTTCATCGCTAATGTTTCCCATGAATTGCGCACACCGCTAACTTCACTGAGGGGTTATCTAGATATGATGAGGGAGGGCGCTTTTGGAGAAGTTACCGATGAACAAGCCCATGCCCTCGACGCCCTCTCGCGCTCTGCAGCCCGTCTCGAAAAATTGATCGATGACCTGATCTTGTTTGCCTACGCCGAACGCGGCGAGCTCACACTCACGCTAACCCCCAATAACTTAGATGAAATTACTCGACAAGCTATTGATAGCCATAGCTATTCTGCCCAAGCCAAAGGAGTGACCCTCAAAGTAAAAATAGAGCCAAATTTACCGTTTGTGCTTTGCGACCGTGAGCGAATCGCGTGGGTGATCAATGAATTGATTACCAACGCAATTAAATTTAGCCTGAGTGCCGGGACAGTTTGGGTTGCAGTGTTCCACGAGGGTGGTATTGTCACAGTTTCCGTGCGCGATCAAGGGGTTGGGATACCGGCGCAACGGTTACCCGAGATTTTTGAACCCTTTCACCAATTAGACGGTTCAACGA
The DNA here is from genome assembly GCA_937928795.1 of uncultured Anaerolineales bacterium. Classification (GTDB taxonomy): domain Bacteria; phylum Chloroflexota; class Anaerolineae; order Anaerolineales; family UBA4823; genus NAK19. The sequence continues at coordinate 23,163 of CALFWB010000100.1, read as the reverse complement.
CCCGTCGCCATGGAGGCACCGGATTAGGCCTTGCTTTGGCAACTCGCATTTTGGAAGCTCACGGGTCACACTTGCGAGTGGAATCAGAAGTAGGAAAGGGTTCCTTGTTTGAGTTTTCACTGCCGGCCATCGAAGAGGATGGTGAAAATGGATCGCGCGGATATCCATAAAATCAATCCCGCTACCTTGCGCCCCGAAGAGTTAGAAGCCGTTTATGCGATCAGCCGAGCGGTCGCCCTAGCAGAGAACATCGACTCCGCTTTGGATGAAATCATCCGTCTTGCCCGCCCGATCTTTATCTTTGACAATTTGGTGCTTTATCTGCGTGGCAAGGAGACCTTGGAACCAGCCTTTGCCCGCGCCATTGGACGAGGTCGCTATAAGGAGGCGGATTTGTCGTGGGGAGAAGCAACAGCTCATGAGGTGCTGCAAACCGGCCGCTTATTGTCGCGCATCGAGGAGGGGGGTGAAGATGTGCACGATCGGACGCGTTTTCGATTCTTGTTAGGATTGCCCTTATTTCTCGAAAATCATCTTGAAGGCGCTCTAGTTTTCATCCGCTTTGGAGGACCGCCCTATACACCCGATCAGGTTCGCTTGTCGGAATTCATCGCCGGTTTGGTTGCCCAATTACTTGGACACGATCGCTTGGTGAAACACATCGCTAACCTAGAAGCAGAACGAAAGCTAAATCAGCTTCAAGAGGATTTTATCGCCACCGTTTCACACGAATTGCTGACACCGCTGGGATTTATCAAGGGATATGCAACCACTCTTCTGAGAAAGGACATCACTTGGGATGAAGAAACACGGCGAGAATTCTTGACCATTATTGACGAAGAATCGGATCGCCTGCGCGAATTGATTGAAAACCTCATGGACTCCTCGCGCCTGCAGGCAGGCACGTTGAAAATGACCTTTCAACCTTTGCGCTTGGATGCTTTTTTGCGCGATGTGGTCATGCGCGCTCTGTCTTTGCATGATAATATTCAAATCGAGCTGCAAAAAGAACTACCCGAATTGCGCCTGATGGCAGATGCTAGTCGCCTAGCGCAGGTTTTTGATAACCTTTTGACTAATGCCAGCAAATATGCACCGCACTCAACCGTGACGATCTCGGTTGTGGCGGAAGAGCAGACGGTTTGTGTTAAGCTTGGAGATAATGGTCCTGGCATTGCTCCTGAGCATTTACCCTCGCTGTTTAAGCGTTTTTACCGCGTACCAACGCCCGATAAAAATGTGCGTGGCACCGGTTTAGGTTTATTCATCTGTCGCCAGATCATCCATGCCCATGGCGGTGAAATATGGGCGGAATCGCAAGTTGGGGTGGGCACGACGTTTTATATCCGTCTGCCCTACGATCAACAGCAGTCAAATCCAGATTTGTCCTTAAGGGAGAGTTACGCATGACCACGAAAATCCTGATCGTTGATGACGAGCCTCGCTATTTGCGCTTGATGGAGGCAAATCTCATCACTGAGGGCTATGCGGTGATCAAGGCGACAAATGGTCAAGAAGCAGTTGATAAGGTCGCCAAAGAGCAGCCTGATTTAGTTCTGCTGGATATTATGATGCCAGTCTTAGATGGCTTTGCTGCCACAGAGCGCATCCGCGAATTTTCCGCTGTGCCGATCATTGTGGTCACCGCCCGCGGCGAGGAAAACGCCCGCGTGCGCGGCTTGGATTTGGGCGCCGATGATTATATCGTCAAACCTTTCTCGGCAACCGAGCTTCTGGCGCGGGTGCGGGCTGTTTTACGCCGCGTGAAAACGAGCACGACGACACAACCGGCGATCTTCTTTCATGGCAATCTTAAAATTGATTTTGCCAAAGCCGAGGTCTATCGCAATGACCGTTTGGTTTTCCTATCGGCGACCGAATATCGCTTGCTTTTGCAGTTAGCCCACAATCTTGGGCAAGTGTTGACTTCTGAAGAGTTATTAACCAGTGTTTGGGGACCGGAATACCGCGAGGATAAAGAAATCTTGTGGGTGAGCATCTCTCGGCTGCGCCAAAAACTGGAAGATGACCCGAAAAATCCCATCCACATCGTTACCCGCTCAGGGATGGGATATTCCATGCCAGCTTTGGAGGAGTAGAAAGTGAGTACACGCTACGATGAGAAGGGGAAATTTTTTACCGATCGCGTGACGAAAGAACAAGTGCCGGTCGTGATTCAAACCGTTTTTGGGCGGATCGAGGGATTTTTCCACGTCATGGCGGGAGCGCGGCTCAAGGATGAAATCAACAATGCGGAGCAGTTTATCGCTCTCACCAATGCCAAAATCTACGATTTGGATGGCAAGTGTGAGTTGGTGTGTGAATTCCTCAGCCTCAATCGCGATCAGATTATTTGGCTTGCTCCTCAAGCAGATGTTCGATCAAGTTTGGATTAGAGGTGTTTATGGCTGAAGCAACGAACGCTCAACGTGCATTGACCGCTCAGAATTACCAAGCTTATAAAAGTTATCTGATTCAAAAAGTTCATCAGCAAGGTGGCTTTGAACTTTTCGACCGTCAGGCAACTTATACCCTGATTGAACAGGCAATTCAGAAATCCGGTGTCAATCTGAACGGTGCTCTTAAGGAGCGCTTAGTGCAGGAGGTTTTTGGGGAGGTTTTCGGTCTCGGTCCAGTTCAACCCTTTCTTGATGACCCACAAGTAACGGAGATCATGATCAATGGGGCAAGGAAAGTTTATATCGAAAAAAAAGGCATCATTCATAAAACCGATGTCACCTTCGAGAATGACCAACAAGTGCTGAACTTAATCGAGCGAGTTGTGCGCCCGTTGGGCAGGCGCGTCGATGCTGATCACCCTGCCGTAGATGCTCGGCTACCCGATGGTTCGCGTTTTAATGCTGTGATCCCGCCTGTAGCCATTGACGGACCTTCGGTAACCATCCGAAAGTTTTTCCGCGAAAAGCTGACCGTGGAAAAGCTAATTGAGTTGGGTTCTTTGACCCCATCTGCGGCAGAGTTCTTGCAAGCCTGTGTGGTAGCCCGCTTAAATATCGTGATCTCGGGCGGCACAGGCTCAGGAAAAACGACCTTGTTAAACATCCTTTCTGGTTTTATTCCGGAGCATGAACGAATTGTTACGGTTGAAGATGCCGCAGAATTGCAATTACATCAGGAACATGTGGTGCGCTTAGAGACCAAACCGCCTGATTTGGAGGGCAAAGGAGAGGTGCGCATCCGCGATCTGGTGCGGAATGCCTTGCGAATGCGTCCGGACCGCATTGTGGTTGGGGAGTGTCGCGGTGGAGAGGCTTTGGATATGCTCCAGGCGATGAACACCGGGCACGATGGCTCCTTGACCACGATTCATGCCAACACGCCGCGCGATGCGCTCTCTCGCTTGGAGACCTTGACCTTGATGGCAGGGATGGACTTGCCGCTCAAAATCGTCCGCGAACAAATTGCTTCAGCAGTGGATTTGATTATTCAAGTATCGCGTTTGCGCGATGGCTCGCGGAAAGTGACCCAAGTGACCGAAGTGGTCGGCATGGAGGGGGATACAATTGTTCTGACGGACATCTTTAAGTTTGACGAAAGCGGTAGTGACTCGACCGGAAAAGTCCTCGGCGAGCTAAAGCCTACCGGTATGCGACCTTTGTTCATTCACCGCCTAGAACTCGCCGGATTTAAGTTGAAGCCCGAAGTTTTCGGCGTTAATTTTGCAGATATTTTATCCAGTGGGAGGCGGCAGAGTGGCCGCGGCTAAAACTGTAATGAAGGACAGAGGATGAAGATTGACCCAAGATCGATCACCATAAGAGAACGTAAATTAGGGGTGCTGTTGAGAAATGCGCGCCAAGTGGCTCAAAAGAGCCTAGAAGAAAGTGCGCATTTCTTAGGTGTTAGCCCGCAGACCCTTGAAGCCTATGAGATGGGCGAAGTTTCCCCTTCCTTACCCCATCTGGAGGCTTTGGCGGAGTTTTATCGGGTGCCGATAACGCATTTTTGGGGAAATTCGCTCTTGCCAGCCAATCGGCAAGCACTTTCGGCGGAACAGAGGGAAATGGTCGGCCAGATCCGGCAACGGATCATCGGAGCGCTGTTGCGCAAAAGTCGTCAGGAACGCGGTCTCACGTTGGAAGAGCTTTCCCAACAAGTGGGTATCGATGCTGACCAACTCGAAAGATATGAGTTGGGGGAAGAGGCGCTGCCGTTGCCATTTTTAGAGGCTCTAGCGTTGATTCTGCAACTCAAGATTCAAGTGTTTTGGGATCGGGAAAGGCTCCAGAAGAACATGCCGATTCTCGATCAAAGCTGGCAGGAGTTCCAAGCCTTACCGGAGGAGTTAAGGAGCTTTATTTGTAAGCCGGTAAACCGTCCTTATCTTGAGCTGGCGCAACGACTCAGCGAAATGTCTGTTGAAAAATTGCGTGCCGTTGCCGAAGGATTATTGGAGATTACCTTATGAGCAAAGACCTATCTGCTAAGAAAATCGCTGCGGCGGCCGAAAAGGCCTTTCGAGAGGAAAATTTTCTCGAAGCTCTAGAAGGATTCAAGGCGGCTGCAAATACTTATCAAGCTCAAGGCGAGGAAATTTTGGCTGCTGAGATGTGGAGTAATTGTAGCGTGGTTTTGGTTCAACTCGATCGAGGAGAGGAAGCCGTTAATGTTGTCCAACCCGCTTTGTTGCTCTTCCAAGAGAAAGGCGATCTTGAGCGCTTGGGGATTGCTTATGGGAATTTAGGGGCTGCTCTAGAAGCCTGCGGGCGCTATGAAGAAGCTCAAGAGGCTTACCTTCAGTCGGCAGAATGGTTAGAAAAATGCGGCAAGGCGGAGCTTCGTCTCCATGCGCTGAAAGCATTATCTCAATTGCAGTTGAAGCAAGGAAAACAGCTTCAAGCGTTGGCAACCTTCCAATCAGCATTGGAGGGTGCCCCACGCTTGAGCTTGCAACAACAAGTCCTCAAAAAGTTAATGGAAATTCCTTGGAAGTTGATGTCTAGGTAATGTGATCATCCGTTCAGCGCTTCCAGCGGATAGACCCTATCTGTCCAGTTTGCTTTATTCCGAGCAAGTTGTTCACCGTCATCTGGATTGGCGGCCTCTCTTAGATTGGCTTGGGCAATCTCCATTTGGGGTGATCGAGGAAAATGGGCGCATTCAAGCCGCCCTAGCTTGCCCATTAGATCCGCCGGAAATCATCTGGATTCGACTCTTTGCGGTTGGGTCAGGCATTTCTCCGCAAACCGCATGGCAAAAATTGTGGCGGTTTGTCTTGGAACAATTTTCCGCTAGCCAAAGTCTACTAACAGTAGGCGCCATTGTATTGAATAGCTGGTTTCAAAAATTGCTGGTGGAGAGCGGTTTTGAACAGAAAAACGAAGTTGTTGTCCTTATTTGGAAGGTCGGTTTCACGAAAGATGAGCAGGAAAAGGTTGCTTTCCGAATCCGCATGATGACCCAAAAAGACTTGCCTTCTGTGGCTAGAGTAGACCATTTGGCTTTTCCTTCACCGTGGCAGATCTCGGAAAAGGGCCTGTTAGCAGGATACGAGCAAGCTGCGGTGGCAATGGTCGCAGAAAACGACAGCGGAGTCGTTGCCTATCAAATTAGCACAGCCATGCATGAGAGTGCCCACTTAGCTCGTCTGGCGGTGCTCCCAGAATATCAAAATTGCGGAATTGGGACTGCCTTAGTAAACGCTTTACAAGTCTATTGTTATCGCAGGGGATGGCGTGCCCTCACTGTTAACACACAAGCAGATAACCTAGCATCCCTACATCTTTACAAAAAACTAGATTTTCACCCTACAGGTGAGAAGTATCCTTTGTTCTTATTCGAGAGGCGACCATGAACGAAAACACGTTTTCTTTTCAAACCTTTGATGGACAACGACTCTTTGGTAGAGAGTGGCGTCCGGCTGAAAATGCAAAAGCGGTTGTCGGCTTCGTGCATGGTCTGGGAGAGCATAGTGGACGGTATGCTCATCTGGCTGAAAGGTTCGGTCAAGAAAAAATTGCCCTGATCGCTTTCGATCTGCGCGGTCATGGCCGTTCAGAAGGGAAACGCGGCGATGCTCCCACGTTTGAGGCTTATATGCAAGACCTCGCCGCTTTTCAGCAACAGATAGAGGAACGCTTTGCCCAAACGCCTTGTTTCTTTTACGGCCACAGCATGGGTGGTTTGTTAATGCTGAATTACCTGATTCGGCGTCAACCTCGCCTTGTTGGCGCCATTTCCTCTGCGGCTGGGTTGCATACTCCTCTGACCCAACAAAAGCTCAAATTGGCTTTGGTGCAAACCTTAAGCGGCTGGCTACCTCAACTTGCTCTTCCTAGCGGTTTGGATGCCAACGCCATTTCCAGAGACCCAGAGATTGTTCGGCGATATAAAACCGATCCTTTGGTGCATAGTTGGGTGACTCTGAGAATGGCTCAAGCAACGATTCCCGCCATTCAATATGTCTTTGAGCATGCGGGAGAAATTGCAGTGCCGTTGCTGATTCTGCACGGGACAGCCGATCGCTTGACCTTTCCAAGTGGCAGTGAGGAACTGGCTCGTAAAGTCCCACGCGCCAAACTGATCCTCTTCGAGGGCTTGGCACACGAATTGCATAACGAACCCGAAAAAGAGAACGTTTTTGATACGGTTTTGCAATGGATGAACGATCAGCTTAAAGAGGGCAGCCTTGACAGTTCGTAAACTGGCGGTTTTGAGCATCATTTTATCGGTATTCTGTCTCCTGCCGTTGATCTGTGTTCTGACCCCCTATGCCTACTTTCAAATGTTCGATATCCTCCTGCCTAATGTGCAGGTTGGCCCTGTAGAGGTTGGGGGACTATCGCTTCAAGAAGCGACAGAGCGCATTGATCAGTTCTACAATCAGCGGCGGCGTGTTCAAGTTTCCGATGGAATGCGGGTTTGGTACCTTGCGCCGGTTGAACTCGGTTTATTGGTGGACGCGCCGCGCACAACGCAACGCGCATTTGAACGCGGTCATGGAACAAATATCGTCAAGAATGTTGCCGAATTTCTGCAGAGCTTGGGCAATTCTCATACGGTCTCCCCGCTTACCATCCTGGATACCAACCAAGCTGTGCGGCGCTTGCAACAGTTGAATGAAGAAGTCCGGCAACCGCCAAAGCCACCCACTGTTCACATCCATAATGGACAACTCCAATGGCTTGGCGGGGAAATCGGCTACGAGATCAACCTTGAGGATACGATCCAGCAAATGATTGCTGACCCACAGGGCATCATGGAGAGAGGTGAACTTAAGCTTTCCCTTAAGCCTATCCCTGCGCCAACCGTGAATACTGCAGAAGCTGAGAAGCAGCTAGAAATGTTTCTCAAAAACTCAGAAAACGTTCGGATATATGATGCCATCACCGATGAATGGTTAGACCTGCCGCTTTCTCCGGAGATCATCAGCCGCTGGATGCAAATCGAAATTGTGGATCAACATGTCAGGCTGCGCTTGGATGAAGAATATATAAAAAAGGACCTAGATTTGCTTGGGGAAGGATTGGGTGGAAATCGCTACTTGAGTCGTGATAGGGTAGCTCCCCTGCTCAAACGTCAAATTGAGATGGGCGAGGCGGTATTTATCTGGGTCAATCATAAACCCACTACCTACACTGTCCAGCCGGGAGATACGTTACTTAAGATCTCTTGGAAGCTCGGTTTTCCGATGTGGAAGATTCTCGAGGCAAATCCGGGTTTAGACCCCGATCGTCTCTTGAGCGGACAAGTGTTATCCATCCCCTCCAAAGATGAAATGCTGCCTCTGGAGATTATCCCTCACAAGCGGATTGTCATCAGCATTAGCAAACAACGCCTGATGGTCTATGAAAATGGCAAGCAGATCAAGAAGTTTGTGATTAGTACAGGAATAGACCGCTCGCCAACCCAGCCGGGTGTGTTTCAGGTGTTGACTCACAAAGCAAACGCCTATGCTTCAGTTTGGGATTTATACATGCCCAATTTTCTCGGCATTTATGAGGCTTGGCCGGGGTTTATGAACGGCATCCATGGTTTGCCCACCCTTTCCAATGGCACCCGCTTGTGGGCAAATGTTTTGGGCAGGCCGGCTTCTTATGGGTGTATTATCCTCGATCTGCCTGACGCAAAATTCCTGTATAACTGGGCGGAAAATGGGGTGGTGGTTGAAATTGTACCCTAGGGGTCTTTGACCAAGTTTTCTGGCATCAGCACGGCTACGACCTCACCTTTGGCGCAAATTTCTCCGTTAGCTGAAAGGGTGGTCTGGACAACAACTTTGCGCTCCTTGATTTCAACAATGTGAGCGCGTAATTCTAATGGCGGCCCTAAAGGAGTAGGGCGGAGGTAATCAACTTTGAGCGAAGCAGTGACAAAACGCGGGGCGGCTTCAACTTCGAGGTTGATATTCTTGGCTCGGGCGAGGGCAGCGGCTGCACTGCCAGTGCTATGGCAATCGATCAGGGAGGCAATTAAACCGCCGTACACATAACCCGGTATGGCTGTGTGATAGGGCTTGGGGGTGAAGTGGCAGACTACTTCGTCCCCTTGCCAATAGCTCTTAATTTGGAGGCCGTGTTCGTTGAGACGACCGCAGCCGTAACAATAACTGAGTTGATCAGGATAGTAATCTTGTATAGCCTGATTGCTCACTCTGCCTCCTTTGGGGGTTCGTCAATGGTCTTTATATAGAGACGAATGCCGTGTTTGCCGGTGACCTCAACTCGGCTGCCGGCCGGGATCGGTTTTTGACCGGGTTGCAACTCAGCCGTCCATAGCTCTCCGCCAACTTGCACACTGCCGACCGGGTTGATCTCGGCTTTGACTTCGCCTTGTTTGCCGATCACGCTTTCAATCCCCATTTGGACTGGTGCCTGCTGAGCGCGTAAGGCAAACAGAAGGATGCCCACGAATAGGATGCCCAGTACCGAAGAAGTGACCACAACCAGAGGGACAGAGATGCGTTGAAAGGAAGGCACGCCTGGCGAGTTAAACAGCACCAAGGCACCAATGATCAAGGATGCCACGCCAGCAGCCGTCAATCCTCCAAAGGTGGGCGTGTTAAGTTCAAGGATAAACAGAACAAAGGCAATAATGATAAAGACGACCCCAAACCAATTGACCGGCAAAACTCCTAATCCATACATCGCCAGCGCAACACAAACGACTCCAATGAAGCCAGCCACCCATCCGCCTGGGCTGTAGAGTTCGATGATGATCGCTTGGACGCCAATCGTCAACAGCAAAAAGACGATGTTAGGGTTGGTCAGGATGGAGAGGATTTGCTCAATGAGGGATGGGGAGAGAGGCTCGGTCATGGCGCCGGTGGTTTGGAGGGTGCGCGATCCGCCTGCCATCTCTACCGTAAAACCATCCATCTGACGGATTAGGTCAACTAAATCGGTAGCAATAAAATCAATTAACCCGGCCTGCAATGCCTCGTTTGCCGAAACAGCCACTGCCGATTCGATCGTCTCCTCGGCTAGCTTGACCGCTTCCTCACCGCGCCGTTCAGCCAGTGAACGCACGGTTGCCTTGAGGATGTTCTTGACTTTAGCTTCCATCGTCTGACCAAGTTCCTGCCCTTCTGCTCCAACTGGACTGGCTGCCCCAATGGTCGTTTCTGGCGCCATAGCCGCAATATGTCCCGCAAGGGTAATCAGCGTGCCGGCTGAGCCGGCCATTGCCCCTCGCGGGTGAATATAAACAACTACTGGCACTTGGCTCTCGCGGATGTCTTGGATAATGGTGTTCGTCGTATCAACGCTGCCACCAGGGGTGTTCAGTTGAAAGATCAGCGCCAGGGCGTTTCGCCTTTCGGCAATTTGAATCCCACGGCGCAAATATTCACGCATGGCAGGCGTTACCGGCCCATCTGCAGTTAGAACATAAATGATCGGTAGGTTGCTTTGAGCGATGCTAATCTCATTTGAGAAGAAACCGCTGAGGAGGATAACCCACAGTACCAGCCAAAGAAATTTTTTCATGCCCGACATCCTTTCGCACAAGGATATTATAACGGGCAATGATTAGAAATTTATAAAACCCTCAACCCTCCTTTGAGTTCCACTGCCAAAACCGAAAAGCTTAGCGCCAAGACGCTCAGGAACCAAGAAAGTCAAATTCAAAATAAGGAAAAACAAACATTGCGCCGTGAAAATCAAAAAAGCACACAAACCCTAGCGCCTTTGCGTTATGAAACACCCTATCCAACGGTTAATTTGGGGAACTAAAATTCGCCCGACAGATAAGCGCGGGTGCGCTCATGTTGAGGATAGTTGAAAACTTGATGAGCTGGACCGGCTTCGATCACCTTTCCCATATACATAAAAATCACATAATCTGCCAAACGGCGTGCTTGGCGCAGAATATGAGAGACGAGAACAATGGTATAGCGTTCCTTTAACTCAATAAGTCGTCTTTCAATGTGTTGGGCGGAAACCGGATCGAGCGCCGAGGTCGGTTCATCCCCTAGGATGATTTCTGGTTCGACTGCTAATCCTCTAGCCAAACAGAGCCTTTGTTGTTGCCCGATTGATAGTTGCGAGGCAGGGCAGTGTAAACGATCTTTGACCTCCTCCCACAAACCGGCGACTTGTAGATATTGTTGTACGGCTTGATTTAGTTCATGACGCGAGCGCAAGCGGTGAATGCGCAATCCGTAGGCGACGTTATCGAAGATGGACATCGGCAAAGGATAGGGACGTTGAGCGAGCAGTCCGCTCTTTTTGCGTACTTCAGTTACATCAACCGTAGGTGAATAAATGTTTTCGCCATCTAGGAGAACCTTGCCTTCGACTCGGGCGTTTTCCTCTAGTTCGATAAAGCGATTGAGACATTTGAGCAGGGTTGTTTTTCCACAGCCGGAGGGACCAATGATCATGGTAATTTGGTGCCTTGGGATCACAATGGAAACATCTTCGAGGGCTTGGGTTGTTCCGTAATAAGCGCTCAGGTTTTGGGTTTCCAGATGAGGAAGGGTTCCACTCATGCTGCCTCTCCAGGGTTATCAATGAATTGAGTAACGATCCAGAACGTGGGATAACCAACGCGAGGTTAGACTCACTCCTAAGACAATGACCGTTAGAATCAGGGCTGCGGAGTAAGCCCGCTGTTGGACTTCTGGAAAGGGAGTCCCGAGTTGAAAGAAAACTGCTAAGGGTAAGGATGCTGCCGGGCTGAACAAGGAATTGGGAATGCGATCGGTATATCCCGCCGTAAACAGGACAGAGGCAGCATCTCCGATGCCGCGCCCGAAAGCCAGTAAAATCGCCGTGGCTATGCCGGGCAGGATTTGTCGGGTAAGGACAAGGAAAGCGGTCTCTAGGTTGGTTGAGCCTAGAGCATAGGCGGCGCGGGGTAGGTCTGGTGGCACGCGGCGGATCACTTCGTCCATGGCGCGCGCCATGATCGGGAACTCTAATAAAGCGAGGGTCAGAATACCACCCAGTAAAGAGGCTCTCCAACCAAGAAAGATCATCAGTGTGAACCCGAACGCGCCATAAACAATGGAAGGTATCCCCCAAAGGATATCCAAGGATAGCCTTACGATATCCGCCCATAGCCTTTGTGAAAGATAGATATTGAGAAGCAAGGCTAAAGGGAAGGCAAAAAGTAGGGCGATCAGGGTGCCGCCAAGGGCTAGGTAGAGCGAACCGATGATAGCATTAAGGATGCCACCTTCTTTGCCTAAATAGAAGCCACCTTTTGGAGTTTGGGAGATCATTTCCCAGCTTAGAGATGGCAGTCCCTTCGAAACGATGGTGAATAGGATGAGGAGCAAGCTAAGCAGGATCAGCCCAAAGGACAGGAGCATTAAACCTTGCATGAACTTTTCCTCGAGATATTGCCATTTCCAGCGCATGAGTTTTTTTCTCCGTTGAGGTAAAATCTATTTCTTTTCTCTCAAGACATGCCGCAAGGTAAGGATGGAGAAGAGGTTTAAGCCCAAAACCATGACCAGCAGGGTTAGGGAGGCCGTCATCAAGGCTGCATCATAGAGGGGGATGGACATCATCTCGCCATAGTTGTTGGCGATCAGAGCAGGCAATGGATAAGCTGCGTCGAAGATGGAGCGCGGGATTTGAGGGACATTGCCAACGACCATCAGAACGGCCATCGTCTCACCAAGTGCGCGCGAACAACCTAAGATCAGACTGGCAACGATACCGCTGATAGCTTTGGGTAAGACCGCGTACTTGACGGTTTGCCAACGTGTTGCTCCTAAAGCTAGCGAGGCTTGACGCAATCCCAATGGAACTGTCTGAAACACTTCATAGGCGATTGCAATCATAAATGGGGCAATCATCACTGCCAGCACCATTCCTCCTGCAAGGATACTGTAGCCGGTTGGGTTTGTGGCAGTGAAGATCGGGAAGATATGGCTCCATTGACTGAGGAAAGGGGCAATGGAATGTTGTACCCACGGGCCAATGACCAGAACCCCCCACACGCCGTAAATCACCGAAGGGATGGCGGCAAGCAAATCCAAAAGAGGTTTAATCAGGCGTTGGAGACGCCCGGACGCATATTCGCTTAGGTAGATGGCGGTCAGGAGACAAACTGGCACAGCAATAACCAACGCAACCACGGTGACCCAGATTGTGCCGCTGATAAACGGCAGGAAGCCAAATTCCCCCCTTTGGGGCTTCCAGGCTGAGCCGAGCAGGAGCTCTGCGAGCGGATGAGCCACTAGGATCGGCTGCGACTTTACCCATAAGGCCGACAAGATGGAGACAGCAAGAAAAAGCGGCAGAGCTGAAAACGCCCAGAACATCCTGCGAATCAGGCGGTCGAATTGGGAACGATATGAGCGAGTCACAGCAGACTGGGGGGTTGAAAGACTGAATCCGCTCATAGAATGCTCAATTTTGTGTTAGATAGACTTGGGTCGAAAGTGGCTTAGGGGCTCAACTTTTTAAGGCTCTCTTGAAGTTGTGTTTGGGTAATTTCAATATAGCCCGCTTCCCTGACGAATTGCTGTCCGTCAATTAGAATCCATCGAATAAAGTTCAACACGATGCCGCTTGGCTTACCTTTGGTGACCAAATACAGCGTTCGGGCTGGTGGAGAAGGATAACGATTGGTGGCAACAGCCGCAACGGCTTTCGTTTTTGTACTTAAGATTTCGTCTGGATCGGCGACTTTGTTTTCATTGGCGTCAATGGGGATGATCCAGATGCCCGAGACTGGAGCGCCGCTGGATGCGTCATAAGCATACCCGAGGTTATTAAAGCCGATGCCGAGCGGATCTTTTGCCACAGCCTCAATCAAACCGGGGTCACCAAAGACTCCTACTCCAAGCAAATCCTCTTGTGTTTTGCCTAAATATTTTGCCCAAGTCTCGGGCGCGCCGGCCGCATCGGATCGAGTGTAAACATGAATGGGGTCTTGAACTTGGGCATCTCCAACGGCTTGTCCCCAAGTCGTGATTTCTCCACTGATGAAGATGTCATAAAAAATTTGTTTGGTAAATCCTTGCTGCAGAATGCGCTCTTTGAGCGGATTATTGGCATTCATGGTTGGGAAGACAGCATCTTTGGCGACAGCAAACCAAAAAGCGCCTTTCGCTTCCTCCTCTTGGGTAATCTCTCGCGAAACCATGCCGATATCCACCACTCCACCTAAAGCATCTGCCATCCCTTTTCCTGCCCCACCGGCGGATATATCAAAGACGATCTCTGAATGGATTTTTTGGTACTCTTCAGCCCAACGAGTCATCATCGGGTATAGTGCAAACGCACCCGATACGGAGATCGCTTGCTTTTTCTCTGTAGGTTGGGGGGATGATGAGCAAGCAGAAAGGCATAAAATGAACACCATCAAACTACCCATTAAAACACCGCATAAGGGCGAAATTTTAGAGGGAAATTGCATGTTGATCTCCTTTTATGTCGATATTGTTTATAGAATTACTATACATTGTCGGCGCTGAAGTGACTGTCACGGGTATTGGTGCAACGGCTTAATCACGGAATTAGCGCATTTTTGGATTTTTGGGCAGCTTTGACGCGTTGAACAACCTCGGCCAATGTTGTGCGGTCGAGAATGTTTGAGATTGCTGCGCGCACATCGAACATCACCAAGCGCAGACCGCAGGTTTCTTCATCTGGGCATCCACATGGTTCGTAAGCGATTTGACTCACACAGCGAATCGGTGCCAGGGGACCATCGAGGACACGAATGATTTGTCCCAGCGTGATTTCGGAGGGAGATTTGGATAAGTAATAACCGCCATGGATCCCCATACGGCTGTTGATGAGCCCTGCATTTTTTAATGCGAGAAGAATTTGTTCTAGGAACTTAGCCGGTATTTTCTCCCGTTGGGCAATGTCTTTAATTTGGACGAACTTGGGACTGTGCTCTGTTTCCCAATAGGCCATGTCGATCATCGCCCGTAAACCGTATTCACTGCGTTTGGTAAGTTTCATCTCTAAAGTCTAGTGATATTATAGAGAATATAGAAAAGTTTACAAGAAAGCTCTCACCCTGTCAAGTTCCGCTGCCTGTTTTTGAAGAGATTCTCATCAAATCCTAAACGAATCTGACTTATCGCTGAGCGGGGTTTCTGCTCTCCAACTTCTCTTGCTCACAGGTCGCAGGTGTTGCGGGCGAATCCGCCCATTAAATTTGTCAATCTATGGTAAACTTTCGGATCGGTTTGCACTTATTTTTTATTTTTCCTTGGAGGTCAAGCATGTCAACAAAGAAATGGGTTTACTTGTTTAATGAGGTCGAAGAAGTAGAGCGCGTCTGCGGCGGAGATTGGGAAAAAGTACGCGCCTTATTGGGCGGCAAGGGATCAGGCCTTGCCGATATGACCCGCGCCGGGGTGCCTGTTCCGCCCGGCTTTACCGTCACGACCGAGGCTTGCAACGCTTATTATGCTGCTGGCGGAAAGTTCCCTGAAGGGATGTGGGAACAGGAGCTGGAAGCGCTGCACAAGGTAGAAGAGCAAACCGGCAAAAAGTTTGGCGATCCCAGCCAACCGCTTTTTGTCTCTTGCCGTTCTGGGGCAAAGTTTTCGATGCCGGGCATGATGGATACTGTCCTGAACATCGGTTTGAATGACGCTACTGCCGAAGGGATGGTCAAGCTTACGGGTGATGAACGCTTTGTCTATGACGCTTACCGCCGTCTGATTCAGGGCTTTGGGTCGGTTGTGCTTGGCATTCCCGATGAAGCCTTTGAAGATGTCCTAGAAGAATATAAACATCAAAAGGGATATAAACTGGATACTGATCTCACCGCTGAGGATTGGAAAGCCCTCACCCAAAAGTTCAAAGAGATCGTTCGCCAACACAAAGGTTTTGATTTCCCCCAAGACCCTCTTGAGCAATTGCATTTGGCTACTGAGGCGGTCTTCAAATCTTGGAATGGCAAGCGCGCCGTTGACTACCGCAACGCAGCGGGCATCCCTCATGATTTAGGCACTGCGGTCAATATCGTGACGATGGTCTTTGGAAATATGGGCTGGACTTCTGGTACGGGTGTTGCCTTCACCCGCGATCCGGCAACAGGCGAGAGAAAACTGTACGGCGAATACTTGCTCAATGCTCAGGGTGAGGATGTTGTGGCCGGCATTCGCAATACTGAAAAGATCGATAAACTTGCCGAAGAGATGCCCGAAGTCTATCAGCAATTCTTAGACATCTGCGCCAAACTTGAAAAGCACTACAAAGAAATGCAGGATGTCGAGTTCACCATCGAAAATGGGAAACTGTGGATGTTGCAGACCCGCAACGGCAAGCGGACGGCAAAAGCGGCAGTTAAAATCGCAGTGGATATGGCGAATGAAGGCTTAATCTCCAAAGAAGAAGCTGTTTTGCGAGTCACCCCCGAAAATGTGGATACCCTTCTCCATCCGCAGTTTGACCCGAAAGCCAAAGAAGCTGCGAAGAAAGAGGGCAAGTTATATGCCACGGGTGTTAACGCTTCACCCGGTGCAGCCGTAGGGCGAGTTTATTTTGATGCCGACACCGCCGAGCAAAAGGCAAAAGAAGAGGGGCAAGATGTGATTATGGTGCGTCCGTTTACCAAACCGGATGACGTGCATGGAATGCTGGCTGCTAAAGGCATCTTAACCAGCGAAGGTGGGGCTACCTCCCACGCTGCGGTGGTCGCTCGCCAATTTGGTGTCCCTTGCGTGGTCGGTGCAGCTTCTATCCGCATTAACCTTGAAAAACGCTATATGGAAGCTGGCGGCGTTCGGGTTGAAGAAGGGGATTGGATCTCGGTTGATGGCACAACGGGTGAAGTTTTTGTCGGTCAAATCCCAACCAGCACACCCAGCCTTGAAGAACAAACCGATTTGCTCACTCTGCTCCAATGGGCTGATGAAATTTGTGCCACGCCGGGCATCCGCAAAGGTCCGGCGGGCTGGCCGACAACCGGCTTGCAAGTTTGGACCAATGCCGATTACCCCAAGGACGCGCGGCGCGCTCGTCAGTATGGCGCAGTGGGGATTGGCCTCTGCCGCACCGAGCACATGTTCTTTGAGCCCGAACGTCTCCCTATCGTGCAGCGTATGATCCTAGCGGAAACCTCCGAAGAACGTAAGGCGGCTTTGGATGAACTCCTTCCCGCCCAACGCTCGGATTTTGAGGGCTTATTCGAGGCGATGGATGGTTATCCAGTGATCATTCGCTTGATCGATCCCCCTCTACACGAATTTTTGCCTTCGGAGGAGAGCTTGCTTGAAGAAGTGATCACCATGCGGGTTAAGGGTGAAACCGAAGGTCTTGCCGAAAAAGAAAAACTGCTTGCCAGCGTCAAAGCAATGCACGAAAGCAACCCGATGATGGGCTTGCGCGGTGTCCGCTTGAGCATTTACATGCCTGAAATTGTTGAGATGCAAGTGCGAGCGATTTTCGAAGCGGCAGCGAATATGGCAAAGAAAGGCGTGGTAGTCAAGCCCGAAGTGATGATCCCACTCACCGGCACCGTCAAAGAGTTGGAGTGGATTCAACCGAGACTGGAACGCATTGCCAAACAGGTTATGGAAGAGAAAGGCATCACCTTTGAGTATAAATTTGGCACCATGATCGAGATCCCGCGGGCGGCAATCACCGCTGGCGAGATTGCCAAGCTTGCTCAGTTCTTCTCCTTTGGAACCAACGACTTGACTCAGATGACCTTTGGCTATAGCCGCGATGACGCCGAGCGCAATTTTTTGGTCAAGTATGTGGAGGAGGGAATTTTACCCAAGAATCCCTTCCAAACCCTTGACCGCGAAGGTGTCGGGCGGCTGATGAAAATGTGCATCGAAGAAGGGCGGGCAACCCGTCCAGATTTGGAGGTCGGCATTTGCGGTGAGCATGGTGGTGATCCCAGCTCGATTGAGTTTTGCCACATGGTTGGCAACAACTATGTCTCCTGCTCGCCCTTCCGCGTGCCGGTGGCGCGCTTAGCCGCCGCCCATGCAGCCCTTAAGCACAAAGGCGTGCAGATAGCCGAGGACAAATAGCTTCCTTGGGCAAGTGAGTTTGCTAAACGGTAGAGCGATTTTTTGCTCTACCGTTTTTTTGATGCTGTGCCAAACTTTCAACAACGCTTGCTTCCGAAAATCCTTCAGTAATTCTAAGTTTAGACGTGAACGCCAAGCGAATTACCGGCGATCGTAGAAATGGTCTTCAACTTGCCACGCCCAAACCACAGATTTGCGCACCGGTAGGGCAAGCAGCGATTGGTTTAGACCCCAAAACGGCAGTTTCGGCCATCCAATCTGGAAAATTGAGGCAAATGCGGTTCCGAGTTCAAGGCAGTGTCACATAAGCTTCAGCTTGTGCAGTAACATAAGCTTTAGCTTGTGGGAATGAGACACGGGCTGAAGCCCATGTTACGGAAATCCGCTCCATTTTGCTCAGAGGCGAATAAATGTTCAAATTTAGAATTGCTGGACCGCCAGAGTGTCCACGCAAAAGTTGTAGGACAACTCAATGAGTTGTCCTACAAAGCAATGTTGCCAACAAATTTTGAGTGCACACTAGTCGTTGAGCGAAGGGGTGTTTTTTCAAAAGTTTATATTGATGGTATAATTTCTCTTTATTGCCAAAAGGAGAAAATCTTGAAAACCTATCGCATCCCCCTTGTTGTGTTGGCTTTGATTGTTGCGGCGCTTGCCTGCCAAGGCAGTCTTAGCACGGCAAATATCGCCAATGCCTACACCACCGCCAACCCGAATGGCGGTTCTCCAACCACGCTGTTTGCCCCCGATCAGGTGTTTTATGCCATCGTCGAACTGAAGAATGCACCGGATGATACCACCGTCAAAGCGGTCTGGACGGCGGTGAACGTAGAGGATGTTGAGCCGAACACCTACCTCATGGAGACCTCCCTGACCAGCGGCAGTGGCACACTGACTTTTGAGTTGAGCAACGATGCCCTCTGGCCTGCCGGGCAATACAAAGTCGATCTTTACTTGAACGACAAACTCGACCGCTCCCTAACCTTTGAGGTACGCTGAAATGCCGAAGAAGTCCCCCAACCAAGTCTTGCGCGAAACTTATCACTTTTCAACCAGTGATTTACTTGCCAATCGTCAAGGAAGACTCTCGGCGCGTCAACAAGCCCGTCAGCAAGCGATTGCTTCGGGCATCAAACTCAGTGCCAGCTCTTTTGGGGTTGTTTTGCTCGGTACAATCGGACTGTTTGTCCTCTTCTCATTTGGCTCTGGCACCACCACCAGTTTGAACGATCCCGACTTCTTGATCCCTATCGCCATGGTTGGCGTCATCTTTACTGTGATTCTCATTGCAAGCTACTTTTCCCTGCGCAAACAAATTGCTGCCACCTTGTCGAAAACCATTCAGGTTGCCGAAGGGGAGATTCAACACGGTCAAATGCACCCCAACTCAGCCCGCTTTGAGATCAAAGTCGGTGGTCATACGATTCGATTGCTAACACCTTTTCAACTGGAAGCGTTTAAAGTCGGCAGCGCTTATCGCATTTATTACCTCAAAGGATCGACTCCAACGATTCTCTCTGCTGAAGTTGTTGGAAGCGAAGCCGAAGAAAACCTCGCCGATGAGGAAGAACCATTTGTGGTGGAGGAAGATACCATTATCCAGAGAGTGAAAAAAGGGCGCAAAATTGTCATCGTTCTGACCCTGTTGGTCTTGGGAGCGCCTTTGGTTTTGTTTGCCATCGGTACCTTTGGCGGGATATGGCAGGGCATGACCTGGTTGGGCTTAATGCTGGTATCGTTCCTCTTCGTCGTCTGGGCGCTGCGCTAATTTGTGATTGGAGGAGCGACTAAAGCTTTCGATTTGTTCGGCCATTTGGCGTAGGCGGGCATCGACCCGGGCAAAGAGAGTACCCTCCTCGTATCGCCCGTCTTCGCCACGCTTTCCAGCCGGCAGTCCGCTTAAAATCTCAATCCCTTCTTCGACCGTGTTCACCGCCCAGATATGAAATTTCTCCTCTTCGACCGCCTGGCGCACCGCTGCCTTAAGCATCAGATTCTGGACGTTGCTAGCAGGAATGATCACCCCTTGCTCGCCCGTCAAACCAAGCCCCTGGCAAACCTCGAAGAAGCCCTCGATTTTCTCGTTCACGCCGCCGATAGCTTGGATTTCTCCCTTCTGGTTGACCGAGCCGGTCACGGCAATCCCTTGCCTTAGCGGAACCTCAGCCAGAGCGGAGAGCAAGGCATACAGTTCGGCACTGGAGGCGCTATCCCCTTCAACGCCGCTATAACTCTGTTCAAACACCAGCCGAGCGGATAAACTGAGCGGTTTATTGTGTGCGAATCGCTCGCTCAGATAACCGCTGAGGATCAAAACGCCTTTGGTGTGGATGGGTCCGCCCAGCTTGGCTTCCCGCTCAATGTCAATCAGCCCTTCGCGCCCCAAACCGACGCTGACCGTGATGCGGTTGGGCTGCCCAAAGCTATAATCGCCCAATGAAATTACCGAGAGACCGTTCACTTGTCCCACCCGCTGACCGCTCACCTCAATCTTTAGCGTGCCACGCTCGATCATCTCGTAGATGCGCTCTTGGATGAGGTTGGAACGCATCTGCTGTTCGTAGAGGGCTTTTTCTAAATGGGTAACCTGAATCTCGGTTGCCCCATCTTGTTGAGCGTAATAATGGGCTTCGCGCAAGATGTCCGAAAGCTCCCGAAAGCGCACCGAAAGTTTGCGCTGGTCCTCTGCTAAGCGCGAGCCGATTTCCACAAAGCGTGCCAACGCCGGGCGGTCGAGGTGAAGCAAGCCCTCATGTTCGCAGAGCGTGCCGACAAAGGCCAAATAATCTTCAATGCGTTGGTCGTTGCGCTGCATGACGGTGTCGAAATCTGCCTTCACCTTGAACAATTCTGGAAATTGGTCATCCAATGCCTGGGCTAACGAGAAGAGATAGGGTGTGCCGATGAGGATCACCTTTACGCTTAGCGGGATGGGTTCAGGGCGTAGGCTGCGGGTGGCAAATCCAACGCGTTCGCCGATCTCTTCGATGACAATCTCTTGATTTTCAAGAGCGCGCTTCAAGGAATCCCAAGCAAATGGATTTGCCAGCAATTGTTGAAACGGCAATACCAGATAACCACCGTTGGCGCGGTGCAGGGCGCCCTGGCGGATCAGGGTAAAATCGGTGACCAAGGTGCCGAATTGAGCTTCCTGTTCGATCTTGCCGAACAGATTGGGCAAGGTGGGATTCATCTCCACCACCACGGGCGCGCCGCTCAATCCCGAATTGTCCACCAGCACATTGACGGAATATTTGCGCAACAGGGGCTGGCGGCTGCGCCGGCTCGGCTCGGCGCTTTGGCTTTCGCCTCCTTCGCTTTCGCCGCGGATTTGGGAAAGGTTTTCCAACAGGTCTTTCTGAACCTGATCAATAAAATCGTTCACCTCCGCAACCGAACGGTATTTTTCTTTCATCTCCTCGATCATGCGTTGCATGGCAAAGGACGCCACGCGCTGATCCAGTTGTTGCAGAGCCTCGGCTGCGGCGCGATCGGCGTTGCGCGCTTGGCGCAAGGCGGCTTCTAAGGCTTCTTGCACCTTTTTTTGGCGGACAAGGATGGCTTCTTTCTGCTCATCGGGCAGGCGCAGAAACTCGGCTTCTTCCAGCGGTTTACCATCCAGCACCGGAATGGTTAGCAAGCCAACGGGGGTCGGCTGGATGAGAAAACCCTCTTGTCGAGCGAACTGATTGATGTTGTCCAGTAAGGTTTGCTTTTGTTGCTGGAAACCGCGCAAGGTTTCTTCTTTCAAAACAGCGTATTGGTCGCCTTCAAAGGCGCTGCGAATCTCCTGGACAGCCTCGCGAACAAGGCGATCCATATCTTTTTGAAACTCCACCGCTCGGCCAGGTGGAAGCAGAATCGCATTGGGTCGGCTAGGATCGCTGAAGTTGTTGACATAGCACCAGTCAGGCGGGGTGGGCTGCGCCGCTGCGAGCTCTTCGAGAAATTGCTTGATGGCTGTTGTCCGTCCGGTGCCGGGCAAGCCAGAGACGCACAAGTTGAACCCTTTGCTTTGAATGCCCAACCCAAATTTCATCGCTTTGACTGCTCGATCTTGACCGATGATCGCTTTCAGGCGAGCAGCGCTGCGACTGGAGGGAATGGGAATGCTGGCTGGGTCACAGCGATGATATAGATGTTCGACCGGCAGTTCCTCGATCATGGATGACTCCTTATGGGTTTCGTGACGCGACATTCAAGTCACGGCTTAGAAAACGAGAAGTCCTCAAGATTTCTCCTCGCTGCGCTCGTCGAAATGACAGATGGGGAATTTCTCGCTGTGCTGGTCGAAATGACAAGTCCGAATTCCTTACTCACCCAAACTCACGTCTTTCTGAGTACAGCCCTGTTCAAGTATATTCCGAATTCTCATCTGAAAAGTGCATCATCTGCGCGAAAAATCGGCAAAATTAGCGTAAATCTACTCATGTTAGCGGATGAATCGTTCAGTAAACTCAGAAGACAATTACCAAACGTCATACTAAGCCACTCCATTTTCCTGAATTGCGCGTTGGGCAGCAGCCACACCTGAGCCAACGGCAAAACGGTAACCCAAGCTGTAGAGCGCCCGCTCAATGGCGCTGATCGTGCCGATCAGATCGCCAAAGCTGATGTTGCCCATGTGCCCAACGCGAAAGTACTCTTGCTTGATGGGCGGCAGCAAACCGCCGGAGACGATCACTTCTTCTTGGGCAACGCGAGGCAAAAAATCGGCCGCTTGGATACCTTTGGGATAACGAACGGCGGTCAACGTATGCGCTGCCACCGCTTCCGAGACGGGGATTTGGTCGAGTTCAATTGCGGTCATGGCGGCTTTGAAAACGTGGCTCATCCTGCGATGGCGGGCATAGCGATTTTCGATCCCTTCGGCGACAATTTGGGAAAGGCTGACATTCAACGCTCGGATAAGGTTAATCGCTGGGGTGGCAAAGTAATCAAATTGGCTGGCTTCGTGGGCTTGCATGACCGGCAACCACCTCAGCCAATCGCCGTAGTAGTTCGGGACAGGGCTCTTGCGCCGCCGGCGCGCCTCAAGTGCCCTTTGGCTAACCATCCAAAGGGCTAAACCCGGCGGCACACCGATTGCCTTCTGCGAGGCGGTCAGAGCCACATCCACGCCCCATTCCTCCATGCGCAGTTCTTCGGCCGCCACCGAGCAGACCCCATCCACGACGCACAAGGCGCCGTATTGGTGAGCAAGACGCGCCAGAGCAGGCACATCGTTAAGGACACCTGTCGAGGTATCCACATGGGAAAAGAACAAGGCTTTATAGCCGCCCTTTTTCAGTTCTTCTTCAACCTGTTGCGGATCGGGGCGGTTGCCAACCTCAGCTTTGATTTGGGTAACTTGGGCGCCGTAGCATTCAAGAATCTCCCCAAACCGCTCGCTGAAGTAACCGATGTTGAGCAATAAAACTCGATCTCCTGCTTCGACAAGGTTTGCGGCAGCCACATCCATGCCAAACGTACCCGAAGCAGCCACGATAAAGGGTTGTCCATTGGGCGATTGGAAAACCGTGCGCATCTTCTGGAGGGCTTCGCCAAAAGTCTGAATGAAAGCCGGGTCGGTATGGCTGCTGGTGGGCACACTCATCGCCGCCAAAACAGCGGGATCGAATTCAATGGGTCCGGGAATCATGAGCAGTTTGTGGCTTTTCATCTTTTGCTTCCTTTGCTAAATGAGATTGGGTTGCTAAGGGAGGCCGTGGCAAAGCCCGAGGCTTCTCACAATAGAT
>CALFWB010000099.1 GCA_937928795.1 uncultured Anaerolineales bacterium | reverse complement strand
GTAACCATCGGCGGGGGCGGTTCGATGGCTTCATCTTGCACCCGCAACACTTCGGATACGGCATCCACGATCATGCCAATCTTCATTCCATCCATCGAGACGACCACAATCCGCTTCTCGTCATGGGCAATCTCAGCATTTGATCCGCCGATGCCTAAGGCAAACCGCTTACGCAAATCCATTACTGGTAAGACACTGCCGCGCAGATTAGTAATCCCTTCTACAAAAGGAGGAGCTTGGGGCACTGCGGTAATCGGCTGTATTTTGATAATGCTCTCCACCGCAGCGATGTCAACACCATAATGCTCATTCGCTAATTCAAAAACAACCAGTTGACGTTCCATATTGTCTTTCTCCTTCTTTGTCTAATTATAGCCATTGCCAATCAAAACCTGTCTGCCTATCATTTCTAGGGATGTTGAAGGTTTATCTTCTTGAGATAGGAGATCCTCTCCGGAGGCTTGTCCCTCATCAGATCGAAAATGGGCAACAATCTGGTTCAATTGCGTGGCAAGTGCAGCGAGGGATTGAGCCGCCGCAGCAACTTCTTCCACCTGAGCGGTCATCTCCTCCGCCGAAGCAGAAACTTCTTCTATAGCTGCAGAGTTTTCCTCGGCAACCGAAGCAATATTCTCAATCGCTTGGGTAACGATCTCGGCTGAGCCAGCCATTTGCTCAGAGGCAAGGATGTTTCGTTCCACAACAACAGAGACGCTGTCCATGGCATTCACCATTGCTTCGGCTGCCTCCTGCATTTGTGTAGAAGCGCTGCTGGTGTTAGAAGCGCGTTCCTGAACCATTTCGACGGCATCGAGGATATTGGAGAGAGAGTTGCCCGATTCATTTGCCAGTTTCATCCCCGTCTCGACTTCTTGAGTGGTCTCATCCATGGAGGTGACGGCTTCGGCGACAGTTGCCTGAATCCGTTTCACCAATTCGCCGATTTCCTTGCTGGAAGAGGCAGCCCGTTCCGCTAATTTGCGCACTTCATCTGCAACCACGGCAAACCCTTTGCCATGTTCCCCGGCCCGTGCCGCTTCAATAGCAGCGTTAAGCGCTAATAGGTTCGTCTGAGCCGCAATATCCTGGATCGTTTCAACGATCGAGTGGATCTCAGCCGAGCGATTTCCCATCTCCTGCACCTTTTGAGCCGAGTTATTCACTTTAGAGACAATCGTCTGCATACTGCGGATGGTGGCTTCGACACTCTTGAAGCCATCCTGAGCAGCGTTGGTAGCATTCCTCGCATTCTCGATCACGGTTTGAGCATTGGAGGCAACCTGACGGATAATGGCAGAGATTTGGGAGGTCACGTTGGATGCAATAGCAACCGCTTTTGCCTGTTCCTGTGTGCCGCCCGAAACAGCTTCAATCGCCCGCGAAAGTTGCTCTGTCGAAGCAGCGGTATGCGAAATGGACTCGGACTGCTGACCGATCCCTTTGGCAACTTGCTGAACGGTAGAGGCAATCTGAGAGGTGGCTTGTCCCGCTTGATCGGCCGAGTTGGCAAGCTGCAGTGAGGCTTCATTCAACGATTGACTGCTCTTTGCCACTTCTCGAATAGTTTGCTTGAGAGAAAGAATCATCTTGGAGAAAGCCTGACCGAATACATCTCTTTCGGAACGCGGCTCGGCATGAACAGAGAGATTGCCTTCGGCAAGCTGTTGAGCTAAAAAGGCAATTTCACTCAGGTAGCTTTTCATCTCTTGGAAGGCTGTGGCAAGGATGCCGATCTCGTCCTTTGATTGAACTTGGATTTCAACCTCTAGCTCTCCTTGCGAGATGCGCTGAGCTGCCTTTGTCAATCTTTCAAGAGGGCTCACAAAGCGATTTGCCAGCATCCATACAACAACCAGTGTGACAGCAATCAAGATCAGGGAAATCACGGTAAGGTTGCGGAGAAAGAGATTGGCACTCGCCATGACAACCTTTTCGGGTTTGAGTACCTTGACAGACCAAGGGGTTGGAGAAGAGCCGAAGTAAATCGGGGCGTAAGCCACAACCTGACCGTCTTCTTTGTCAACTCCCTCAAGGCCTTCAGTGACATAGCGAGCATCGCGATCTTGGTAATTTGGCTGAAATTCACTGAATGATTTCCCAATGCGATCGGTATGTTCCGAGTCCCCAACCACAATTCCGTTATAAGACAACACGATCATCGAGAGAGCTTCTTGCTCCTTTGCCGATTGCTCGGTTAGGGATTGAAGATAATCCACACGAAAATCGACCCCAGCCATTCCATAAAATTTTCCCTCTTTGACAATGGGAACAATGACAGAAGTCAGCAAAACATCAATCCCCTCAACAGGGTAAGTGTAAGGGTCAATAATCGTCTCCTGCAACGTCCGCTTGGGAATAAGGTAATAGTCACCAATGCCCTCAGTTTCGTAATCCATTAGGGCTTCACAGACGATCCGTCCTCCCGAACGCACCCAATAGGGGACAAACCGTCCGCTTTCGTCATGGCAATCACGATGGATATATTGTTGGTCATTGCCATCAAACGCATTGGGTTCCCACGCAGTATAGACCCCCAGAAAATTAGGATTTTTGGCAAGGGTTTGATAAAGAAGTTGATTGGCTTGCTCTCGACTTAATCGCACACCTGGATCAGAGTTTTCTAAAACGGAAGAAAAGGCATTCGCCAATGTTCGGGCGGTATCTAGGGCAACTTCAATTTCTGCGTCTATCCTACTGGCTTGACCCTTGGCGATTGCCAACATGGCATTCTGGGCAGCTTGAGTTGCTTGATTGCGCTGGGTCAAAACGGAAACAATGGTCAGAACGATGGCTAAGAGAACCAAGCAAACGCCAAACCACAAGGTTAAGGTTGTCTTTAGGGATTTGGTGTTTGAGAACTCCATCGAATTTCTCCTTGAAAAAAGTTTAGTTTTCCTTGCCACCTATCGGTTGTGAGTACTTGTATGTAATCAGCAACCCTTGGGTTTGACGATATTAGGCTGTATTGTGGCTGTAACTTGGCATCATCGTCTTAGCGAAAGAATGCCAGAATCCATACACTATGGTAATTACACAATAATTTTTGATGGATGGGAATAAAAGAAAGGTGAGTATCTTGTAAAAGTTGCGTAAAGGTTGAACAAACCTCAACTCAGAATGTTGAGTGCCTTACGCATCGTCTCGACCCAGTGAAGACTTTGCAGATAGATATCACGAATCAGATCACTATCCATTTTGGCAAAACCGATCTGATCCCAGTCCGCCCTTTCATAGGCTAAAACGCATTGGAGGGCTTGCCCAATTGTCCCTTTCCCTTCTAACAAGCCCTCTTTTATCGTGGAAGACAAGCGAATATTTTCAAGTAATTCCTCTAAGGGAGTATCCATGATAGCATCCAAGGCAGAAAGCAATCCAGCCAGAAAATACGACTCCGGCTCGGAAAGTTTAACGTTCAAAGCCAACAATTCACACATCCTTGCGCGCAGCATGGCAAGGATGGTCAGTTCCCGTGGCTTATCCTGCTTTTCTGCAAGCAGAATCAAGGTGAGCCAACTGCGCAGTTTCTCCAAGCCCAACAAAGTCATTGCTTGACGAATCGACTTAATCTCAGAACGAATTCCATAGTAAGCCGAATTGGTCAATCGAAGGAGCTTGTAGCCCAATATCGCATCTTGGGAGATGAGATGTTCCAATTCTTCAAATCCCACTTCAGGGTCTTGCAGTTTAGCCAGCAATTGCATCAAGACAACTCGGGAGGTAGAGAGCTTACGTCCGCTGATCAGATTCGGCCGACAAAGGAAAAACCCCTGAAAGTAGTCAAAACCAGCTTGCATACACAAATCCAATTGTTCTTGCGTTTCAACTTTCTCAGCTAACAACTTCGCCCGCTGGAATTGTAGGCGATACGCCAAGGGTTGTAACTTCTCAGGGGGGATTAAGTCTAAGTCAAGTTTGAAAAAATCGGCTATGTTTAACAACGAGCGGATATTGGTAATCGAAACGACATCATCCAACGCAATTTGATAACCCTTCTGAGAAAACCCCTGAATATGGTCAAGAATTTCTTTATCTACGATCAGGTTTTCCGGCACCTCGATGACCAATTGTCGAGGGGTAAAGGGAATCGGATATTTTTCAAGGAAAAAATTGCGCGTGAAGTTAATAAAGGCTTTTTGCCGGCCGACAACTTTTTCCAATCCAATTTCGGCGAATGTGTTGAGGATTACTTGGGAAGTCGCTTCGTCGCCATCAACAAAGGTTGCTGTTTCGCATCCGCTGTTACGATAGAGAAGTTCATACCCAATTACCCTTAGATATCGATCGAAGATAGGCTGTCTTGCAATGAATACATTCGGCAGAGCTCCCACCGGAAGAATTCGGGTAGGAAAATTTGTGGAAATTGAAGCAATACTATCCCCCATTGGGAGATTCCTCGTTTCTATACAAGATTTTTAAGTCGAAATCATCATATGGTGTCGAAGCCTTGTCATCCTTGATGTCCCTTCATTGTCAAACTGTACAATCATCTTCAATTAAGCAACGCTGGACATTTATAATTATAACCATTATAACGTAAAACGATTTGCCACAACCGTGTTGCCCTGAGAAAACACCCTCTGAGTGCCTTCTCTTAGGGCGAGATGAATGGTCAATGAACCAATCTCACAGTTGAGGGGAACGATTAAGCGGGCAAAGTCTAAAGTTGAAATAATGGCACCCTTCCCCATCAAAAAGGTCGGGGGAGAAATGACCGACTCGTAACCCGCTTGTGCCAAAAGCACACTGGCTCTCCCGGTGATCACATTTGCCAATTCAGCGATACTACTCTGTGCCAAAGCACTCAGCGACTTCAAATCCTCTTCCATCATGCGGGAAGCCAGAGAAATGGCTGTTTGATTGTTGAGGCTATAGATCACATTTCCCATTACCTGACCGACTAAACTAATAATAATCGTGATGTCATCGGTTGAGTAGGGTTCTTTGTCGAGGTTCAATTCGCCGCGAGAAACGGTCAGGCGGGTTTCAGCTTGTAAGACCTGATAGGCTGCTTCCACAAATGGATTTAGGAATTTAACGTTCATTGCTCCTCCAATTAGGAAAACCATTTATTTTTGGGCAGAGTCAGGCACCATTACAGGTACAAAGGTGGATGACGCTGCGCCTGAGGGCGCTTCACGGAGTGCCAAATGCACAGAAACTTCGCCCAACTCGGTGGTCAGAGGAACAACCACACGGGCAAAATCCAAGGTCGATATGGTAACTCCTCGCCCATGAATGAGGGTTGGAGGCGAAATATTAGCAGAATATCCGGCTTTTGAAAGCCGAATGGTTGCTTGACCCGATATGACATTTCCCAATTCAGCAACTCCGCTCTGCGCCAAATTGTCAAATTCCGGAAATTCTTGCCCCATGACTCGGGAGACTAAAGCTAACCCGGTTTTTTCTGACAATCCATAGAGAACAACGCCCTGGACTTGTCCGACTAAACTGATCAGCACGGTCACATCATCCGTAGTTAAGGCAGATTTATGCAAGGTCAGGTTTCCGCGCGAGACTTCGACGCCACATTCTGCTTGCAACACTTCGGAAGCGGCTTCAACGAACGGGTTTAGGAATTTCACATTCATGCTATCGTTCTCCTTGTGCGAATAAATTCGTCCGCTTCTTCAACGAACGGCAGGATTCGCTCAGATATCTCATTGTATTTTTGATCGTTCCAACTCATTCTTTCAACTGCAACAGGATCGAGCCTATATTGCAAGCCGTCTTTACCGAGCCCAATCCCCAAGCTCATCGCAACTGCATCTGCCAAGTGCACCGAAGCAGCCAGAATTGCACCCTCATTAGCTTGAGAGGGATGATGGTGGTTAGCAATCGCATCGACCAGTGGACTAGGCAATCGCCAACGGCGCGCAAGTTCTGCTCCTAAAGCAGCATGGTCAATGCCAAAATGAGCTGTTTCAAGCTCATTGAAAGATTGTCCTTGCCAGTCGGGTTGATTGGTATTAGTGTTGCGCAACAAAATCTCTAGAGCCAGCTTTCCAATATCACACAACAATCCAGCATGATAGGCTTCTTCAGAGATCTTTTGCCCAAAACCAGCCGCGATCAAGCGCGCCCCTGCGGCAACGGCGATAGAATGTCGCCAAAGTTCGCCGCGTTCGAGAGCATAGCCCGGGGCAGGTTTTTCGAGGAAAGCGGCAACCGAAGCAGCCAAAATCAAACTATGTAAGGTACGATAGCCTAAATACGTGACTGCTTGGTGAACGGTGGAGACCGGATATTTCAACCCGTAGTAAGCCGAGTTTGCCCAACGCAAGATTAAGCTGGTCATCGCCTCGTCCATCGCCAAAATTTTCGCCACATCCGCCATGTCAGATTTTGGGTCCCGAATGAGATCCAAAGCTCTTTGAGCCACTTGGGGCATTGGGGGCAGCTCACCAACTCTACGGATTAGGTCTTCCATCGTCACTTGGGGAGACATGTCTATATCCTCTCATAGAACGAAATCCCCACATTGCGCAAACCGTACGTTTGCGGATGAGGAATAATTTCTGTGGCTCCCACGAAGAGCACACCGCCCGGACGCAAAGCATCGTGGAAAGCTTGATAGAGCCGATCTTTGGCAGCCGTGGTGAAATAGATGACCACATTGCGGCAAACGATTAAGTCCATTCCTCTGGGAAACGGATCGGCGAAAAGATTGTGTTCCTGAAAATTGATTTTCTTAATCAAATTAGGAGTAACATAGAACGGCGGACCAGCGGGTTGGAGATAGGCTGACCGCTGAGCTGCACTTAAGTTTTGAATTTCTTCAGCCGTATAAGGCCCGCCTTGGCGAGCTTTGCTCAAGGCACCCAAGTCATAATCGGTAGCCAGGATAGAGTGACGGCGATGTGGAGCGAGTTCGTCTAGAAGGATAGCAAGCGTATAAGGTTCAGCGCCAATAGAACATCCAGCGCTCCAAATGCGTAAGCCATTTTCCAAGGGGTCTCGCCCCATGGCTTCTTTTATTAAACGAGGCAACACCAATTCAGCCAAACTCTTCCAACGTTCTGGGTCTCGGAAAAAGGCAGAGACATTAATGGTGAGGTAATCACGAAAGCGATTGCGTTCTCTCTCATCTATACGCACTCGGTCAAAATAGGTCTTCCAATCGGGGGCGCCGCTCCGCGCTAACCACGAATCCAAACGGCGTCTCATTTGCTCATCCTTGTAATGGTCTAAGTCCAATTCAAGGAGGCGGCGGACATTGCGTTTGATCTCTTGGTAGATTTCTAATTCCATTCGAGCGCCCTCGCAATTGCGTTGGGAATCTCCGTGAGAGGAACGACCTCATCTGCAGCGCCAGCCTCAACGACGCTGCGAGGCATTCCCCACACCACACAGCTCGACTCATCTTCAGCAATCACTTTACCACCCACCGAGCGGGTCAATACTGCACCGTTAGCGCCATCCCTGCCCATACCGGTCAAAACCACCGCCACGGTCGCTTTGCCAAAATTCTGGGCAACCGAGATCAGGGTAACATCCACTGCAGGGCGAACACCATGAACGGTCGGATTTTGATTCAGACTAACCTGTCCTTCTTGATCAACAAGCATGTGAAAGCCACCGGGCGCCACCAAAGCCTTTCCCGCCTCTAATTTATCGCCAGGTTCCGCTTCTTTTACAGCGAGTTCAGAAAGGCTGTTTAACCGCTCGGCAAGGGAACGGGTGAATCCAACCGGCATGTGCTGCACGATCACGAAAGCCGCAGGCAACTTTGAAGAGAGTTGCGGGACCAGTTGATTGAGGGCGCGCGGCCCGCCAGTTGAAGCACCGATCAGGACGACCTTGTCTTTGCCCCCCATGGAACGAGTCATCTTATGGGTTGAAGCGTCTGTTGTCAGGCTTGGCGCTTGGACGGCTAACGGCAGAGGATACACACGGGCTCTGGCTGCTCGGCGTATTTTCGTCAATAGCTCTTCAATAATCTGTTCAATATTGGCTTTCGACTCAGGCTTGGCGATAAAATCCACTGCTCCGTAGGTTAAAGCTTGGATGGTTTCGCGTGCGCCTTCCGTGGTTAGACTACTGACCATCACCACAGGTGTTGGACGGGTAGCCATAATCTGCCGCAAAGTGGTAATTCCATCCATGTGCGGCATTTCGACATCCAGCGTAATCACGTCGGGCTTAAGGCTTTCAACCATCTGCAGGGCTTCTTTGCCGTCGTGGGCAGAACCCACAACTGTAAAGCCGCGGCTCTCGCTGATCCGACGAGCTAAGGTATAGCGCATGAATGCCGAATCGTCCACAACCAGAACACGGATGTTCCTTTCCTCTCCACCGTCCACAGAGTTCGGTGGACTTTGACCGCTGTTCATAGAAGAGGTCATACTTGGCGACGCCTCGATCATCCCACCAACTTGGCGACCGCGCTCAAAACGCGGTCTTTCTCAAACGGTTTAACCACAAAATCCCGTGCGCCGGCTTTAATTGCCTCTAAGACGACCGACTCTTGGCCAAGCGCAGTCAGCATCACGACTTTGGCAGAAGAGTCGAAACTGCGAATTTCGCGCAGAGCAGCCAGCCCATCCATTTCTGGCATGGTGATATCCATCAAGACGATGTCCGGACGGGCGCTTTTATAGGTTTCGACTGCCTTTATGCCATTTTCAGCCTCGATGATCTCATGGCCTTCACTGCTGAGCATCTTAGAGATTCTGACCCGTAGAAATTCTGCATCGTCAACAACGAGTATTCTAGCCATTCAGTTTATCTCCTTTTCCATGCATATAATGACGAATCTCATATTTCTCTTTCTTGGTTTCCAACGGTGCGGATTGTCATCCGACCATCACGCACATAGAAACGCACGGTTCGACCAATCGTACCACCCACTTCCTCGCTCACCAAGCGCAGTCGTAGGCGTTGCAGCATCTCATGAGCAGCTTCGACATTTCGGGTACCGATATTAAAGGCTTGGTTAAAGCCCGGTGCAATGAGCATATTGGCTCCGCCAGCCATGCGCACGATGATGCGGGAAGGTTCCGCACCAGCCTTGACCATTTCACCCAATAAAATCTCGATTCCCGATGTGACATACTTAGCGCTCTTATCCGCAGTTCCATTGGGGCTAGAAGGGAGCACAGCGTGAAGCAGTCCAGCCAAGCGAATTTGAGGGTCGTACATGCCAATTCCGACACACGATCCCAAGCCGTAAGCCACAAGCACGTCATCAAGATTGCGGCTGATTTTGTATTCGCCCAAACCAACCGCCAAACTATCCTGCATGGCTTGCCCCAATTTGCTTGGCAATGGATGCAAGGGTCTGATGATCTGGGATCAGCCAGAAATCGGCTTGCGTTTCACGACCGTTGCGCAGGAATTTTGCCTGCAACATTAGAACCTCCTCGCTCAAAACATCGGCGGTAGCAAGGATAATATCCATAATTGCGCCCACCATATCCACAATCACGGCGGGTGGAGAAGGTCGGGCAGCCAAGCCGGTGTTGTCCGCAATTGCGTTCAGGAAGAAAGAACCGGTCAGATTCCCAAGCTCGGCTAATGCTGATCGTTCCATTGGTCCTAACTCGGAGGTGGTGCCAGGCGGCTCGCCCATGGTTAAGTCGGCCAGTTCGAGAGCCTTTGAATACGGAATGACCATCATAATTTGCCCTCGAATCGATCCTTCCACACGCAGATAAATTCCGACGGCTTCGGTCTCCGGTCCACCCAATAGATTTGGAATCTCGTAGAAGGGCACCGTGGTCACTTGGGGTTCTGTAACCGTTAGATTTTCGCCGACCATCGCAGCCATGCCTCTTGCGGCGTTGTGAATGCCGAGGTTTGCCATGTTTGTCAAGGCACTTTGAATTTTTTTGCTAAATGTGTCTTCCATATATCGCCCTCTTCTCTCAAACGGCTAGCCTCTCAAAATGACCGCTGCGTTCGCTCCAAGATGTCACCAACTTCATCAACCCTTGCACATCAATAATCAAAGCCACTCGCCCATCCCCCAAGATGGCTGCATTCGAGATACCGATCACTTCACCGATAACCGAACTGAGAGACTTTACAACCACTTCCTCTTCGCCAATCAAATCATCGACCATTAAGCCCAATTGAGTTTTTCCCGAACGCACCACAACAACATACTCGTATTCCTCTTTGGCTTTACCGTTTTTTTGATTATGAAGCGCAAAGACCTCGCCCAGGTTACACACTGGGAGAATATGGTCTCGTAAGTTAATGACCGGCCTTCCATTGACGGTTCGGATATCTTGAGATTTGATCCGCAGCGTCTCATTAACGGTCACTAAGGGAATAGCGTAGGTTGAGTCACAGACCTTTACCAAGAGAGTAGGGACGATGGCAAGGGTAAGTGGCAGAATGATTGTAAATTGTGTGCCTTTGCCCAGCCAAGTTTCTACTTGAATATTCCCATTCAATTGTTCGATGTTGGCACGAACAATGTCCATCCCAACTCCTCGTCCCGAAACATCACTGACCGTTCTAGCCGTCGAGAGACCAGAGACGAAGATCAACTCAATGGCTTCGTCATCGCTCATGGCGTCGGCCTCCGCTTGGGTAAGCTGTCCTCTTTCAACAGCTTTGGCTTTCACGCGTTGGACATCAATCCCGCGCCCATCGTCTTCTACCGTAATGTAAATTCTGCCTTGTTCATGGCGGGCGGTCAACAAAATAACTCCTCGTTCCGTCTTTCCAGCCGCCAGCCTTTCCTTGGGCGACTCGATGCCATGGTCAACGGCATTGCGAATAAGGTGAATCAGCGGATCGCCAATGACCTCGATCACCGAACGGTCAAGTTCAGTATCTTCCCCACGGATGACCAAATCGATTTGTTTGTTTGCCTTTCGAGCTAGATCGCGCACCAAACGCGGGAATTTGTTAAACACATTTGAAATCGGCAACATACGGATGGACATCACTTCGGATTGCAATAGATCCGTAATGCGCCCAACGTGCATAATTGTATCGGATAATGCCTCGACTTGTAGCGAACCGCGATAGAGAACTTCCAACTCTCGGCGCAATTGATACATGCGGTTGCGATCGGTGATCAACTCACCGATCAAGTTCATCAAATTATCCAGTCTTTCTACACTGGTGCGGACAGTCTTCTCGACCGCTCTCGGGCGGCCTTTGTCGGGGGTTTCCGTTTCTGCCGGAGCTGTACTCGGCGCCCTTTTTTGCGAGGATTGCTCAGCAATCATTTCGTCCAGAATCTCTTGAGAGATCAAGCCCATTCCAACCAAAATCTGTCCCAGCGGTTTGGAAGGACCCTCGCTTTCCCGTTGAACACGCAAAGCAGCCTGCAGTTGCTCCTGCGTAATCAAGCCGTTTTTTACCAGCAAGTCACCTAACCACATCCTTTCTTTCCCCTCACCTGCGGTCACCTCAGGCAGGGCTTGTTCTTCAAGCGAACTTTCCTGAACATGTTCTCCATCAATGCGAATCTCTTCCAATTCCGAAATCATGGAGAGAGATTTTCGGATTTCATAAAGTGGTTTATTGGGTTGGAACACAACCGTCAATTGCGCAACTGGGGAAGCCGTCTCGATTGTTGAAAGAGGGGGGGTTAGCTCTAGAATTTCTCCCAGTTCCTGTAGGGCAAGAACGACTTGCAAAGCGCGCGCCGCTGAAGCAATGCTATCCGCACTGATCTTAATTTGAATGGTTAGAGGTTTACCGCTCTGAGGAATCTCACCTGCTGAGAGGTTTTCCTTAGGCGGCTCCGAAGGTACCCCCAAAAAAGAGGATTTCGCTGATGTCGAGGTGCTACCTTGAACGCCACCTAATTGTTGAAGTTGGACAACAATCGAACTGACATTGACCGGGCTCGGTTCTTCACGACCAACCTCATCGAGCAATTGATGCAAGCTGTCCAACGACTCCAACATGACATCGATCAACTCGGCCGAAGGTTCGAGGGTTTGTTTGCGCACACCATCTAAAACGGTCTCCAAAGCATGGGTCAGTTCAACCATGCGTTTATGTCCGATCATCCCCGCCGAGCCCTTAAGGGTGTGAGCTGCGCGAAACAGCGCCTGTACTAATTCTGAGTCCTGCGCATTGCGTTCTAGTTGCACCAAACCTTCTTCCAAGATTTGTAACTGGTCTTCAGCTTCAGCGCGAAAGATGGGGAGTTCTTCTTCTGTGATGTCAAAACGAGTGTTCATAGGCAAGTGGGCAGAATTTCCTTATCCTGGAATTGCAGAATGCCGAGTTAGCCGTATCTCAAATGCATCCTATCATTCATTGTTGCCAGCGGGAGTAAACTCGACATAAAAAAATGCCTTACAAAATTCTTAGGCGCGAGATCCAAATGCAGTGTTGTTCTCTCTCTAAGTTACCCCTTGGTTATTTAGATGACGGGTATATTGCTTGTCGGTTTTGAGAATGTGATCAGATAGCCAATTCTTGAGAAAATTCAGCAATTGTACTGAAAGCCCGGTTGGGTTTTGTTTGTAGAGACGTTGGAATTCTTGAACTTTTCGCCTCAATGCCTCGTGCTCGGCTTTATGATGAATGTAACCGGGGTAATGGTAAGCCTCCATCATTCGCTCTTCGGTGCTGAAATGGTAGTCGGTGTAATCGATTAACCGTTGCAATATGTCGTTGAGCACCGCAGCGCCTTTCCCTTCCTTCATGGCTCTTTGCAATTGATTGACCATCTCGATTAACTGACGGTGTTGATTATCGATCTCTTTGATGTTCACCGAGAATTCATCAGACCAAGTTATCAGACTCATGAAAAACCTCCTCTTATAGGGTAAAAGATGTTGGATCAATGGGCTGCCCGTTTTTTCGCACCTCATAGTGCAAGTGCGGCCCGGTTGAATTGCCCGTATTTCCCGAATACCCAATGATCATCCCAGCCGTTATCCTTTCGCCAACTTTGACAGGGATTTTCGAGAGATGAGCAAAATACACCCGATAAGGGCCATTTTCAAGAATGACCAAATTTCCGTATCCTTGATCGTTCCAGCCAGCATAGACTACCTTGCCATCCAACGTTGCCTTAACCGGCGTGCCAACCGGAACTCCAAAATCCAGAGCGATATGGCCGCTATGGGATGCTTGGGTTAAACGGCCCTTTACCGGCAAGCCGCGCGGGGCGTTTACCGCTTGTCCGGTGGTTGGCGGCGCTTTAGGCAATTCAACCGTCTCGACCTGATCGGCGAGCAGTTTCTCAAAAAGGGTCAGCATCAAGGGCGCCATCAGATTCCCCATCCCGAAGTCATTACTCTGCCCAGTAGAGGTCCCTTGAGATACCATACTACTCAGCAAAACCAATGTTAGCAGTTGGCGAAAATCTGACTTATTGATTGTCTGCTCCTCATTGGGCGTGCCCTTTATATTCAAGCCTTCCCTTTGGCTCAAGGCACTGAAAGTGAACAAAGGGCTAATCAAAGGGTTATCCATCGATCTTCCTCAATTTGCGCCGAGTTTGTTAACTTTTCGTGTTGATTGTACGTAAGGCTAGAAAAATGTGCCGTAAAACTGGGATAAAAAATTCGCTCATTAATCCAACCTTTACGCGAAATTCAGACCGTTTTTATTCAAGGAATTCGTGAGCGCATTTAGAGTTACAATATAGAATAACCCCGTCGGAAGGAGTTTCACCTTGAACAAGCTACCCCTAGAAGAGTTACTCATGAGTGCCAACCAAGCCGTTATGGAAGGAAATTGGGCAAAAGCGTTGGATTACCTCCAGCAGGTGTATGAGATGCAACCCTATAATGCCGACCTACTAACTGCCATTGCCGGCGTTCAGGTTCAGATGGGAAAAGTTGAAGAAGCGCTGCAATATTATCAGGACGCCCTGCGCCTACAACCCTATTCGGCTCAGGCTCATCAGAATTTAGGCATTGCCTACACAATCTTGGGGCGCTATTCAGAGGCTGAAGACTCCTATCGGCGCGCGCTCGAGCTAGATGAAGACAACCGCTTTAGTTGGATGGGCTTGGCGCGAGTTTGCATTGTGCTAGGCAAGGTTCAAGAAGGTGTGGAGATTCTGGCAGCATTGGTAAAGAGCGATCCCCAAGACCCACAAGCGCTCACCCTTCTGGCTGAATGTTATGAACAAGGCGGCGATTTTGCTTCGGCGCGTGAGCTGTACCAACAAGCCCTAAACGTTGATGACGCGTACGAACTTGCCCAAAAAGGCTTGGAACGCGTCAAAAGCCAAGAGAGCGCTTTAGATCAGGTGGATAAACAAGCCCTTGCTCAAAAATTAAATGCCCTGAAGAGTAAATTACAGGCTCAGCAAGTCCGAGTGACTTCTTCCCAGCCAAGTTCAGCCACAACCATCCTCTTCTGCGGTCCGGCAATGGTGAGCAGCGAGTTGCGCTTTGGGGCACTAGCCCAAGAACTCAACCGCCGTGGCTATCAAGTTCGGGTCACCACACGCGCAGGAGATGACTCAAAAGAAACACTGCACTACGCCTTCTTTAGTCGCCCTCACTTCAGCGAGGAGCTCACCCAAGCTGTCTTAAGAATTAAGGCAGATGGCACCAAGGTCATTGTCGATTTGGACGAAGATTTCTTCGCCCTGCCCCCAGAATATGAGGGCTATGCTTCCCTAAGCGCTGTCCATCCGCAAATCGCCTTACGCTTGAGACAGGTTTTGCAAGCCGCCGATGTAGTTACCGTTCCATCCGAAAGTTTGCAAGATGTCTACCGCAGCAAAACAAACCGAGTTGTCCTGCTCCCGTATGGGTGGGATGAAACCAATCCGATGTGGACCAAGCCCATCCTCAAGGGAGCTGCGGCTAAGGTCGGTATTGTAGCCACGCATACCCAACCGCCAGACTTACCCGCACTCGGCAATAGTCTGCAACGGATTTTTCAGGAAAACGGGCGAGTCTTACTCGGCATCATCGCCGGCATGGAAGTTTACGAAAAACTCAACGGAATAGACGAAGAACGCAAATTTTTCGTACCACCCAGTCGAATCGAAGATTATCCTTTCTTGTTGGCAGATTTCGACCTTCTGCTTTTTCCTTTAGCCGACAACTCTTATAATCGCTCAAAGAGCGATTTGGCATTATTGGAATGCGCAGCGCGCAAGGTCTGCTGGGTGGCTACGCCGATCCCAGCCTATCAAGCTTGGGAGAAAGGCGGCCTTTTCGCCTCCAGCGCTGCCGAATGGGAAGAAGCCATCGAGACCTTGCTTAATTCTCCAACCCAGCGTTACCAACTTTCCGAAGAAGGGCATCGCAAAGCTCAGCAACGCACCACGAACAAAATAACAGAACAGTGGATCGAGTTATTGCAATCCCTTTAAGCAAGGGAGAAAACACGTAATTGCCTATGCATATTTGCCCTAGCGGACTAAAGCCCTGCCTTATGACCGAAAAGCCCTTGCTGGCTGTCCAAAAGTCGGCTTCTGCCAATTTTATGAGAGGGAAGGGATTTATCCCGCCCGAATTTCGACCGCATTGAGGGAGAATAGGCAGTTACTCAAACACCAATTGAGAGTTTGCATAACCCGCAAAGACAGTTAAGGGAAAGTAGAAAGGCAAAAGAAATGTCCACACAACCGAACTGGGGAGAAGCCACTCAAGAGACCGTCAACCATTTATCTCGTCTAATCCAAGCCGAGACGGTTAACCCGCCCGGCAATGAATTGCCAGCCATTTTGATCATCAAAGACATCCTCGAAAAGGAGGGATTGCGCTCGCCCGAAGATTTTGTCATCGTCGAGTCTGCGCCCCAACGCGTGAATTTGATTGCTCGTTTACGCGGCGATGGTTCGTGGCGGCCCTTGCTCTTATCCGGACATGTGGATGTAGTGCCGGTCGAACGCGAGAAATGGAGCCGAGACCCCTTCGGCGGCGAAGTGGTCAACGGCGAAGTGTGGGGACGCGGTGCCCTAGATATGAAGGGCTTTGTGGCAATGTATTTACAAACTTTCTTGCAGGCGCATCGAACCAAACTGCCGCTCAAGCGAGACTTGATCTTGGCCGCCATCGCCGATGAAGAAGCCGGTTTTGACCATGGCTCCAAATTCTTGGTCACGCAACATCGCGACTTAATTGAGGCAGAGTATGGACTCACCGAAGGCGGCGCTTTTACGATACCCTTGGGTCAATGGCGCATCTATGCCATTCAGGTTGCCGAGAAGGGGGTTACATGGATGAAACTGATCGCACAAGGAAAACCCGGTCACGCCTCTTTGCCACACGAAGAGAACGCTGTTTTTTACCTTGCCCAAGCCATCGAAAAAATCCGCCGTGCCGCTCATCTGCCCGTTCATATCACCCCGACCTTTCAAGCAATGGTTTCAAAAGCTGCCGCACAAGTCAAATTTCCCACATCGCTCCTGCTACGTGGTTTAGCGCTGCCCTGGGTGGTGAACCAAGTCTTGAAACTCCTCAAAGGCTATCCGAAAACTTTGCTCACCGCCCTCACGACCAACACATGTACTCCAACGGTGCTTCAAGCCGGACAAAAGACGAATGTAATCCCCGCGGAAGCTTCCGTCCATCTGGATTGCCGTCGCCTTCCCGGTCAAACCCCCGAAGATGTGATGAAAGAAGTCTTAGCATTGACGGGCGAAGGGTTCCGTTTAGAACCCTTAGACACCTCACCCGGCGCCGAATTCCCTACCGATTCCCCACTCTATCGCTTGCTTGAAGAAGAAACCCACAAATTAGACCCACAAGGGATTGTGATTCCGATGATGATGCCCGGCGCCACGGATGCTTGTGTGTATCGCGAAGCCGGAATTACCATGTACGGCTTTACCCCCGGACGGTTGCCGGAAGGGTTTCCGGTTCTATCCTTAGCTCACGGCCACGATGAACGCCTGCCGATCTCCTTCATCGAGAGCGGTTTGCCGGTCTTATGGGAAGTGATCCGCAAATTCTGTGCGGCTCCCTAATCAAGCCTGAAGGAAAAGGCAACCGTTAAACCTGCCTAAAAATCTACCAATGACGCAAATCCGCAGATGACACAGACTTGACAGAAAAACTCAAAAGATAAAAGTAACCCAAACCAGCCCTCATCCCTCTCGCCTCGCCTGCGACTGAGTAATCAGGGCAAAAGAATTGCGTCTACGGCAGCGACCAGTTGGGCAAGGTTGGCAGCCGGAAATACTTGGCTGCAGTAGGGAAAATACGCCAGCATATCCGAGTCGCCGCTGCCCCACATCCAGGGTGGTTCCGGATTCAGCCACACCAGCGATCGCACTCGGCGCTGAAAGCGCTCTAACAGATCGGCGCGGGCTAAGTTGTAGTTATTGCGTCCATCTCCGACCACAATAAATGTAGTGCGGCGATCCAGAGTGTACAAGAAATGTCGTTCCAATTCTCCAAACACTTGACCTAAGTCGGTGTTGTAATAGCCGGGCGGCAACTTCTGAAGGACATTCTCGATAGCCTGCTGGACCGGGTGGCGCGCAAATTCGGGGGAGATGTATTCAAGATGATCGATAAAGGCAAATGCGTGGGTGTGCGTAATCTGATCTTGAATGGAATAGAGGAGGCTGAGCATTAACTCTGAGCAAAAACGCATGGAAGTGCTAACGTCGCAAAGAATGACAATTTTGGGCTTCAGCGTGCGGTCGCAGAAGCGCAACTCCATTGGCACGTGCCCGGTCTTGAGCGAGGCACGCAAGGTCGCTTTGACATCTAATTTACCATTGCGCGCCCGTTGTAAGCGTAAAGCTAGACGAGTGCGCAGAGCAGCCGCCAAACGGCGGGTTTGTTTGCGCAAGACCTCCATTTCGCTCGGGCTGAGGTGCTGCAACGGACGCTGCATCAGGTCACCCACAGAAGGTTGAGGGCGCTGCTGGACGGCTTGACGGCGCTGCCGTTCACCGATGTGCTGACGAAGTTGTTCTTCGAGGGCTGCGAGGTTCTCTTGAATGCCTGCGCGCAGTTGATCCAATTTTTGACGGTTTAGCCCCAGTTCTTGGAGGGTTTGCAGTAATTCTTCTAAGGCTTGCTGAACCTCCTCGAATTGCAGGGCTTGCATGTAGCGTTGCAGGAGTCTCTCCGTATTGCGGTCGAGCGGAGAGGGATGGGCATGCAGCCAGCGGTCCAATTCGGTTAGCTCTTCAGGATGGAGCGGTTCGCCGCGCAGCAGCTTTTCTAGCCTCTGACGCAGGTCTTGGGCAAATTGACGCAACGCTTCGGCAATTTGCGAGGCTTCCTCTTCAGTCAAGCCTGAAAATAAATTTTGCATTGATGGTGGCAGTTCAGCTTGAAAGAAGAGTTCAAAGAGCCGTTCAAAGATGGGGATATCGCGCTGATCTTTGATCAAAGTAGCCCGCAGACTCTGCCGAAAGTGGCGGCGGTCTTGAATGCCAATGTGAAGCATGGCTTGAAAGGCATCCGCGCTTTCGGCAAGGCTGACGCGCACCCCCTGAGCCCTCAGGGCAGCGATAAATTGAAGCGTGCGATCTTCCATGTCTATCCCTCTTGGTAGATGTGAACTCTAATTCTGCCAGCGGACGGGTGGAGAGGACGGCGGCCGCCTTCCTTCATCGCTATCGCCACCTCGGAACAGTCGACGCGCTCTTTCTAAATCCGCTTCATGTTTTAAGAGCACACTGAGCGTAGTTTGGAGGGTTGTTTGATCCAAGGCGCGCGCGTTCAATGCTACCAGCGCTTTCGCCCAGTCTAGCGTTTCACTGATCGAAGGGGATTTTCGTAAGTCCATGCGCCGCAACCTTTGGACAAGTTCGACAACCTGGCCGGCTAATTTTTTGGATAAGCTCGGTACTTTCAAGTGAACCACGGCTAATTCTTGTTCAAAGGTGGGGTAGTCGATGAAGAGATATAAACAGCGCCGCTTGAGCGCTTCACTTAATTCTCGCGTGTTGTTGCTGGTGAGGAGCACCAGCGGTTGGTGAACGGCTTTTAGGGTGCCGATTTCAGGAATGCTCACCTGAAAATCGCTGAGGATTTCGAGCAAAAAGGCTTCAAACTCGGCATCGGCGCGGTCAATTTCGTCAATCAACAGGACAGTGGGCGTATCGGATATGATTGACTTGAGCAAAGGGCGGGGAAGCAGAAATCTCATTGAAAAGAAGACGTCTTCCTCTTCGGCGATCCGATCGGCTGCGGCGCGCAACGACTCGGTTTTTGCCAGCAGGTCTTGGAGCTTATCCCGCAACAACTGCGTATAAAGCATCTGCTTGGCGTATTCCCATTCGTAGAGCGCTTTGGTTTCGTCTAATCCTTCGTAGCACTGAAGGCGGATAAGCGGATAACCGCTGGCTGCAGCCAGGGACTTCGCCAATTCCGTCTTGCCTACACCGGCTGGACCTTCGACCAAGATCGGCTTGCCCAAGGAATGACTTAGGAAAAGAACCGTGGCAATCTCGTCGCTGGCAATGTATTGTTGCCTTTGAAGCGCCTCTTGTAAGCTTTGAGGTGAAGCAAAGATGTCCATTGCAAAGCCTTTCTCCACCTCCGAATATAACACATTTTGGGGATAAGAAGTAGGAATTGATG
>CALFWB010000098.1 GCA_937928795.1 uncultured Anaerolineales bacterium | reverse complement strand
TTACACTACGGTGGAGAAACACCACCAAGCAGATTGCCGTAACATGGGCTTCAGCCCGTGCCTCCCTGCGCAGCTAAAGCTTACACTACGGTGGAGAAACACCACCAAGCAGATTGCCGTAACATGGGCTTTCAGCCCATGCCTCTCTGCGCAAGCTAAAGCTTACACTACGGTGGAGAAACACCACCAAGCAGATTGCCGTAACATGGGCTTTCAGCCCATGCCACTTCAAGCGACGTACCTTCGTGTGTCACTTCGAGCGAAGCGAGAAGTAACTGTGTTTCCTGTCAAGGATGGCTAGTCTTTTCTCCTCGCTGCGCTTGTCGAAATGACAGATGTGAGCTCTTCGCTGCGCTCGTCAAAGTGACCACCGCAAATGCC
The DNA here is from genome assembly GCA_937928795.1 of uncultured Anaerolineales bacterium. Taxonomy (GTDB): domain Bacteria; phylum Chloroflexota; class Anaerolineae; order Anaerolineales; family UBA4823; genus NAK19. The sequence continues at coordinate 13,394 of CALFWB010000098.1, read as the reverse complement.
TAATCCACACCCACGATCAAGTTAGCTCTCTTTTCGCAACGTCAAGCCTCACCTAGAATAGACTGCGTCATATTTCCCTCAGCCCTTCTCCCTAAGGACGGAGGGTTTCCCTGCCCCCTCTCTGGTTGGGAGAGTGGCAAGGTCATTGCCCTAGGCTTGTCGAAGCCCTGCTAAAGTGAGAGGCGTTGCCCTGATCCTCGTTCGTCGGTTGGTTGTCTGCGTTGTTTTCTGAAGCCTCAGATTTGCGCTGCTGCTGCCCGATCATTCCTCCCAAAAGATTTCCGCCCAGTGGGCAGGATGATCGGTAGCCGATTCGGGTGGTAAAACGTAGGTTGCCCAGCGCGGCCTTAAGGGTGCGGAAATGAAGATATGGTCAATGCGATCCCGCCCGGACATATCAACCCCCTCCGGGCTGACCTTTGATGGATACAGGTTTTCCCAGACGTTGGTCAAACTGGCTGCAATGATTTGATAAGCGGCTTCATCGTCGCTCAGGTTGTAATCGCCAAGGGCAATCACGTACTGTTTATCGCCGATTTGTTCCAGCAGGGTCTGGGCAAAAACCATCATGGCGGTATCCGACCCATCTGGGTGCACGTTATAAATGGAAAACCGCTTGCCACCAATTTCGATCTCAGCTACGGCAGTGCCGATCTCGTCTTGATCGCTGTAGCTGAACACAATGTGGGTATTGCTTAAGGGATATTTGGAGAGGATGGCTGTGCCATACGTGCCGCTGATCGGTCCCGGACCGTAGTAAGCATAATAACCCAGTTTGCCGGCGAAATAGCGCACAAGGTCAACGTTGTTGAGGGAAACACGCGCCGAGTCCGACTCCTGGAGGGCAATCACGTCCGCATCGACTTGGCGCATTAATGCCAATTGACGCCGATAGGAGCGTTGTCCAAAAATATCGTTTGCCTGCTGTAGGTTGTAGGTCATCACGAGCAGTACGTCTTTGCGAGGTTCAAACCGACGTACCTGCGTACTGGCAAATGCTGCCCAGAGACTTCCAGCCAAAAGGACTCCCATCAAAACTAGCCAATTCGGCGAGAAATTCTCTCCGAGGGCTCGCTCGGTTTGCTTGAGGTACGGGCGGTTCAAAACGACGGCAACGATCAAAAAAGCGCTCATCAGAAAATAAGGTAGCCAGAATTGATTGCGGAACCACGGACTGACCGGTTCAACATAGCCCCAAACGTTGGTGAAAATTTGCATAAAAATCAAAAGGATTAGGACAAAAGCCCCTAAAACCATCCCCACTGCCAAGGCGGGCAAAGAAGGCGGTTGATGCTTCCAGGGTGCGGTTAGGAGAGATACGTCCAAAAAGATCACAGGAAAAAGCAAGAGGGTGAGGTAATAGGGCACTTGTTGCGGCCAGGGTGTTACACCAACAATCAACGGCGGCGAGTCGGGTGAAGTGGGGAAAGCAACGCGGTTCGCCAAAAGAGTCCCCGTTAGAACCAGAGCAAAGAGCAGATTCCAAAGCAAAACCAGCCTAGGAGAGAGCCTGTCGGCCCAGCCCCTGCGCAGGATCAAAGACCCTGCCCACACCAGGCAGAAGAGACTGATTAGGAACACAGTCGTCCGATATTCACCTTCCGCCCAGCGCGCCAGCACCGAAGGAGCCGAAAAAGCAAAATAAACAAGGGCGAAGACCATCCAAACCCCCAGCAAAGGTAAAAGTGCTTCTCTTACCGAAGCAGGCTTTTCCTCAAGCTTTACAACAGACACACCCCTCAACGCCAAGATCAAACCAAGCCCGATAAGCCAGCCCAACCAGCCGCCTTCTGTTTGCAACGAATAGTCGATCCCAAAGCCGAGCGTGCGCAAAAAGACAGAAGCCGCAAGCGCCAGGGCGAATCCCAAAGAGAGCGCCTGCCCAGCCGCTCTTTCTCCATCGCTTTGGGTGTGGAGTAAAATCGGGAATAGGAGTAAGGCAGCAGAACTCGCCATGCCCGAAGCCAGCAGTCGCCCAGCCGTGGGCAGATGAGGAAGCAAGCCACGGCCGAGAAAGAGGATTGCCAACAGCAGCCAAATCAACGCCTGGGGCGGTTTTCGTCTGAGCAAGAGCAAAAAGATGGGTGAGAACAAAAAGAGCAAACCTAACGCCTTTTCGTCCAGGGAGGTTTTGAGCAAATCTAGGATGTAAATTGACTCGATGAGTGTGCCAATGGAATGTAAGAGAAGCAGAAAAAGCAGCGCGAAAATCAGGGCATAACGGTTGGAGGGTTTCATCGGGTCTCCTTTCGCTTTTGCCAATAAGGCTATGAATATTATACGTTAGGTGAAACCAAAGGGTGGGTTTTGTTGCGGGTTTCGATACGCTCGCTGCGCTCGCTACTCAACCCGCCGGGGTTGCGCAGGTCGAGTAGGGCGTTAGCCCGTATCGAGACCGCCTTCATTTGCGGGTTTCGATACGCTCGCTGCGCTCGCTACTCAACCCGCGGGAGTTGAGCGGGTCGAGGATGCGGAGCTCAGACCGTCCTAGCAACCAAGCCAGCGATCAATCTGAGCTCCGCTTCGGGCAAATTACGCAAGGTCGAAGCGATCCAAATTCATCACTTTGTCCCACGCAGCGATAAAGTCGCGCACAAACTTCTCTTGGTTGTCGTCTTGGGCATAGACTTCAGCGATAGCCCGCAATTGAGAGTTAGCGCCGAAGACCAGATCAACCCGGGTTGCCGTCCATTTCAGTTCGCCGGTCTTGCGGTCGCGCCCTTCAAAGGTTTCGCGCTCTTCTGAGGTTGGCTGCCAGTCAATGCCCATGTCAGTCAGGTTGACGAAGAAATCGTTGGTCAGCACGCCAAGGCGGTCGGTGAAGACACCGTGCTTTGAGCCGCCGTAATTGGCACCCAAGACGCGCATTCCGCCGACCAGCACAGTCATTTCGGGCGCACTGAGCTTCAGCAATTGGGCTTTGTCGATCAGCATCTCCTCTGGCGTGACGTTGAGCTTTCCCTTTATATAGTTGCGGAAGCCATCGGCGAGCGGCTCAAGGACGGCAAAGGAGTTCACATCGGTCATTTCCTGCTGGGCATCGTTGCGGCCGGGGGTGAAGGGTACTTCGACTTCGTAGCCAGCCGCTTTCGCAGCCGCCTCAACAGCGGCACAACCGCCGAGCACGATCAAATCGGCCATGGAGACTTTCTTGCCGTCTTTCTGAGCGTTGTTGAACTCCTGTTGGATGCGTTCAAGGGTAGCCAGCACTTTCTGCAGTTGATCGGGCATGTTCACTTCCCAGCTCTTTTGCGGTTCAAGGCGAAGGCGCCCTCCATTGGCGCCGCCGCGCTTATCCGAGTTACGGTAGGTGGAAGCAGCCGACCAAGCTGTATAAACCAGTTCTGAGACAGAGAGGCCGGAAGCCAAGATTTTGGCTTTCAAGGCAGCAACATCAGCCTTGTCGATCAATTGATAATCCACAGATGGGATTGGGTCTTGCCAGATCAGGTCTTCGGCGGGCACTTCTGGACCGAGATAGCGGCTCTTGGGGCCCATATCGCGGTGGGTGAGTTTGAACCAAGCGCGGGCAAAAGCATCGGCAAAGGCTTGAGGGTCTTGGTGGAAGCGGCGCGCAATGGGCTCGAAGCCGGGGTCAAAGCGCAATGAAAGGTCAGCGGTGGTCATCATGGGGGGATATTTCTTCGTTGGATCATGAGCGTCCGGGATGAGGTGTTCGGGCTTGACGTTTTTGGGTGTCCATTGGTAGGCGCCGGCCGGGCTCTTGGTGAGCTCCCATTCATAGCCAAAGAGCATATCGAAATAGCCCATATCCCAACGGGTTGGATTGGGTTTCCAAGCCCCTTCAATGCCACTGGAAATGGTGTCCGATCCCTTGCCACTGCCATAGCTACTCTTCCAGCCCAAGCCCATTTGCTCGAGCGGGGCAGCTTCCGGGTCTGGGCCAACCAATTTGGGGTCACCGGCGCCATGCGCTTTGCCGAAAGTGTGACCACCGGCAACCAGGGCAACGGTCTCCTCATCGGTCATACCCATGCGGCGGAAGGTCTCACGCACATCCCTCCCAGAGGCAACGGGATCGGGGTTGCCGTTAGGTCCTTCGGGGTTGACGTAAATTAGCCCCATCTGCACGGCTGCCAGCGGATTTTCCAGTTCCCGATCACCGCTATAACGCTGATCGCCGAGCCATTCGGTTTCCGAACCCCAGTAGATATCCTCTTCGGGCTGCCAAATATCCTCGCGGCCGCCGCCGAAACCGAAAGTTTTGACCCCCATCGTCTCGAGGGCAACATTGCCAGCTAGGATCATCAAATCTGCCCAAGAGATTTTGTTGCCGTATTTCTTTTTGATTGGCCAAAGCAAGCGACGGGCTTTATCGAGGTTAACGTTGTCGGGCCAACTGTTGAGTGGCGCAAAGCGCTGCCCCCCTGTGCCGCCACCCCCGCGCCCATCAAAGATGCGGTAGGTGCCGGCGCTGTGCCAAGCCATGCGAATGATCAGTCCACCGTAATGCCCCCAGTCGGCCGGCCACCAGTCTTGGGAGGTGGTCATCAGCTCCGCCAAGTCTTTCTTCAACGCAAAATAGTCCAATTTCTTGAACTCTTCCCGATAATTAAAGTCGGCGCCAAGCGGGTTAGAGGCCGGGTGATGTTGGTGCAAGATATTCAGGTTGAGCTGATTCGGCCACCAGTCGCGGTTGGATGTGCCGCGTTTGTCCGAGGTTCGCCCGGCTGGGCTTTGTAGAGTTTTCTGATTGCCATTATCCATTTTTGCCTCCTTAACAATATAAGAGTTTGAGTAACTGTTCAGCCTGCCCCCAAAAATCCACAGAGGACACAGATCTCGCCGAAAAACTCAAAGAAATCGGCATAGCCAGCAAAATATGTGGGCAAAAGAGTGCCATCGAGCCTTTCGTTTTTTGGATTTCGGCTGAATTGGTGCAAGATTTATCCCTGTAAGCACGGCTTAAGCGGCTTATTTAAGATATTTACGATACAAATTATAACATATTTCCTGCTGAAAAGTGGTTTTTTTGCGCAGAAACTCATCCTCTCCTAATCATTTTCCGCTATAATTCCTCCACTATGTTCCTCACGGCTCAACGCTTCTTCGCCATTCTGTCGCTGGTATTGGCTTTGTTTTGGATTGCCATCAGCCGAGTGCCCCCCGCTGCCCGCTTGGAAAGGGCTTCGGTTGCAGCGCAAAAGGGTTTTGCAGCGCCCGATTTCAGCCTGCAGAGCACTGGCGGGGAGATCATCACCTTGTCGAATTTGCGCGGCAGACCTGTCATCCTCAATTTTTGGGCATCCTGGTGCCCTCCTTGCCGGGCTGAGATGCCGACTTTGCAAGCTCTATCTGAACGATATAGCGCAGAGTTTGTCTTGCTGGGAATCAACGCCAGCACACAGGACACTTTACCTAACGCCTACCAGATGATTGCCGAGATGAACTTGACCTTTCCGATCTTGCTGGATACCGAAGGCACTGCGGCGGCGGCTTATCGCGTCTTATCCCTGCCAACTACGTTCTTCATCGATCGTCAAGGGATCATCCGCGAGGTTGTGATAGGAGGACCGCTGAGCGAAGCCAGCTTGCGGGCGCGCCTCGAACCGCTGATTGGAGAGACTCCCTAATGCTGCCTGTGCTTCAAATTGGGCCGCTCGCCCTGCGCACGCCGTTGCTCTTCGTCCTGCTGGGCTTTTACTTCGGTCTCAGCTTTGCCGAACGCCGCTTACCTAAAGAGGCGTTCTCGGTTGCGCAGCTAAACAATCTGATCTTCCTAAGTTTGGGTGGTGGCTTGATTGCTGCCCGCCTGGTTTTCGCCCTCGAACATTGGGCGATCTTTGCCGAAAAGCCGCTCCATCTTTTCTCTTTAGATATAAGTTTGCTAAACCTTTGGGCTGGACTGATCGTTGGCATCCTTGTTATGCTGAGCTACAGTCAGTGGCAGCAGATCTCGCTTTGGGTAGCCCTAGATGCGCTTACGCCGCTCTTGGCAGTCTTAGGGGTTTTCCTTAGCCTGTCCCTCTTTGCCTCAGGAGCGATCTACGGCATTCCCACCGCTCTGCCGTGGGGGCTAGAGCTGTGGGGGGCAAAACGCCACCCGCTCGCTCTTTATTATGCTTTGGCAGGGCTGCTGATCTTGATCGGCTTTTGGCGCAAGTTCGGCAAAGGCAGCTTTGCCGGTCAAATCTTTTTGCAATTTGTCCTTGTTACGGCAGCCATCTTGCTCTTTTTAGAAATCTGGCGCGCCAACAGCCCGCTTTTGCCCGGCGGCGTTCGGACGGTGCAAGCAGTTAGCTGGCTGGTCATGGCGCTGTGTTTGTGGCTGATTGACCGCCGCGCCAAAGATCAACCCTAGGGGTTGTTCAACACGAAGTTCAGTGCATATTGGGCATCTACATAGGTGGGATTCTGTTCGAGAGCTGCCCGAAAATCGGCAATGGCTTCTTGGAGCTTACCTTGACGGTAGTGCGCCCAGCCGCGCCACAGCAAAGCTTCTTCCGAATTGGGAGTGCGTTTGAGGGCGTATTCGACGATCGCCATTAAGTCGTCAATCCGCCCAGTGTGAAAGTAAGCTAAGAAGGGTCCAAACTGGTAGCGGTACATGCGCTGCGGCAAGCCAAGTTGGCGGGCCCGGTCGTAAGCAAGGGCAGCTTCGGGATAACGCTCAAAATAGACCAAATTCGTGCCGAGGTTAAACCAAGTAAAGGCATTCTGGGGATGCGCTTCGCTTTCGCTCTGGGCAAGGTCGAGGGCTTTTTGGCGATTAGTGGGAACGTCCCAATCCTCGGCGAGGATATCGCGGATGGTTTGGATTTGATCAGGACGAAAAACAAGGATATAGAGATAGTTAAAAACCTGCCATTCTCTTTGTAGATCGGTGTAACCGACCTTGAGATTTGCGCCGTAGTAACTGTTTTGGCTGATAAAGCTTTGAGTCGCTTCGTCATAGCCGGTCAGGAGATTATAGTGGGCAGCCCAGAGATCGTCGTTCGGGTAGAAGGGGGACTCGAAGTAAAAACTTTCCTCGATCAGCACCGGAAAACCAGCCGCTAGAAGGCGTTTGAGCAAGGTCAAATTGCCGCCCACCCGATATTCGATATTTAGCCAGCCGGCGCGATTGCGCACGTAGTAAGCCAATTCTTCCACATTGACGTTGCGGTCATCCCGTTGGGGTTTCACCAGCGTTGAGATGTCAAATTGGTCGCCCTCCCAGCCGTAGTAGCGCAAGTACATCGCCAAAGCGGCTGGACCGCAGTTGTTGATGTCCTGACGCTCCCAGCGCGGTGCGGGCAGGCTCACTGCGGAGGGCAAGACCAAGGGGGTGGGCGTAGCGGTGGGCGGCAGGAAGGTCATTTGAGGCTGATGGAGTGCCTCGGTCGGTCGAGGATGGCGGGTGATGGCAATGGCTGGGGCAGGCAAAGGGGTAGGCGGTGGCTCGACCGGGTCAAGCACGCCTTGGGCGTAAACGCGCAGGCGCTCCCAGCGCCACAGCCAACGGTCTTGAAAGGCAGAGTCGCTCCAAAACCGCCACCCTATTCCCCCGATCAAGAGGAACAAAGCAAGCAACCACCAGCGTTTGACTTTATCCATCCCTCAACTTAACTGCCAATTCGTTTATGCGTTCCCAATTCGTTGTCCGTTCTGATCAATCTTGCAGGATAACCTTACCAGCTAGGTATGTCACTTCGAGCGAAGCGAAAAGTCTTTATGATTTCGTGCAGAAGGGCAAGATTTCTCCTCGCTGCGCTTGTCAAATGAACAATCCGAATTCTTCATTCGAACTCAGTCAGGACAGGTTCTGGGTGCTGAAGCTCATTAACTTCAACCCAAAACTCACAACTCCCCTATTCTAACATAGGGTATAATATCGGACATGAAATATCACATTTGGACGGAAGGCTGTCAAATGAACGTGGCCGACTCGCAGCGGGTGGCTTCGGCGTTGGAACGGCTTGGCTACCGGATGACCGAGCAGCCCGAGGCAGCGGATGTGATTGTTTTGAACACCTGTGTTGTGCGTCAGAGTGCCGAAGACAAGGCTTATGGGCGGTTGCATTCTTTACGTCCATTGAAAGAGCGCAATCCCAATCTGGTGATCAATCTGATGGGTTGTCTGGTAGGCATCAAAAACGCTGAGCCGCTGAAAAAGCGTTTTCCTTTCGTGGATGTCTTCTCCCCTCCCTCAGACATAGGGCCCTTGATTACCTACCTGACTCAAGACGAAAGCCGCTCAAGTGAAGAGAGGGCAACCTTAGAACGCTTCGCCCTGATGGATGGCGATCTTGTTCTTCCTCAAGCTCAGCGCGGGCAGCAGGTTTCTGCCTTTGTCTCGGCTGTGCTAGGTTGCTCACATGCGTGCACCTTTTGTATTATCCCCTATCGGCGCGGGGTAGAACGTAGCCGCCCGCTAGCGGACATCCTCGGAGAGGTGCGTTCCTTGGTCAACCAAGGGGTTAAGGAAGTAACCCTATTGGGACAAATTGTCGATCGCTATGGGAAAGACCTGCCTGATGGCATCACCCTGGCAACCCTGTTGCGCCGCGTGCACGAGGTTGAAGGGCTGGAGCGCATCCGTTTCCTCACCTCTCATCCCAACTACCTGGACGAAGAGTTGCTAGATGCTGTGGCTGAATTACCGAAGGTAATGCCCCATATCGAAGTGCCGGTGCAGGCCGGGGATGATGAAATCCTCGCCCACATGAAGCGCGGCTATACGGCTGACGACTATCGCCGCCTGATCGAACGCATTCGCACGCACCTGGCGGGTAAACCGCCAGCGGTCTCTATCGCTACCGATATTATTGTGGGCTTTCCCGGTGAAAGCGAAGCGCAATTCCAACGCACCTACGATTTGCTTGCCGAACTAAAGTTGGATATCGCCCATCTGGCGCGTTACTCGCCGCGACCTGGCACCCTGGCAGCGCGTAAGATGGCCGATGACGTGCCCGAAGAAGAAAAGATGCGCCGCTTTCGCCTCTTGGAAGAGCTGCAAGAGCGCATTGCGGGTGAGATCAACGCTCAATATGTGGGCAAGACAGTCGAGGTGTTGTTTGAAGAAAAGGTGCGTGGGCGCTGGAAAGGGCGCACGCCGACCAACAAACTGGTTTTCCTCGAAAGCAAGGACGACCTGCGCGGCAAAACTGTGCCAGTGCTGATCACCTGGGCGGGGCCTTGGTCGATGCAAGCCACCTTACCACCGCCATCGCCACTGCGCCCGGCGCTTGCTGCAGAACCGATCGCCCAGCAACTATAAGCCCCTAGAACGATCTGATTTGACGGGTGCACTCAAAAGTTGTTGGCAACGTTGCTTTGTAGGACAACTCATTGAGTTGTCCTACAACTTTTGCGTGGACACTCCCAACTTGTAAAGGGAACAAGGACACGGTAAAATTGACTAAGAAACGATCAGTTATTCAATCAAGCGGCAACTCAAAGGTCCGTTAAGTCCCTGTGCAGCCGATAAACGATCTCGATTGCATGAGATAGGGTTACTCAGATGAAGCGAGTCTTGAAACGAATTGGGGTGGTCTTTATTATTCTCTTGATGATTCCGATCCTTCTGGAAGTCGGCGTACGGGTTTACGTAGAAAGCCCCTTAGAGACCGATTTTTACGGTTCGATCTCCCGCGAAGCCGTTGGTGGATTACAAGCCCAAGTGGGAGTGAAAACGGTCAGCGGGCCGGGTTGGGTGCACTTGGGCTGGATCGCCAATCCCGAAAAAGAGACCTATCGAATCGAAATCAAAAATACACAGGGCTGGAAAGAAATCGGACAAACCAAATTCGGCTCGTTCCTACATCGTGGGCTCGGAGGCACCTATCGGGTCTGGAGCGTTCCTAAGGATAAAACCCCGCCCGTTTTGCTCGGCGAGGTGACGGTGCGGCCGACTTTTGAGCCTTCCCCAATCTACGTTCCTCAAATCAGCGGCGAGTGGCAAAAGCTGTTTCACCCCAAGCAATATGGATCCTACATCAACGATCACACCATTTACCAAGATAAAAAAGGGAATTGGCGCCTGATCGGAATCACCTCCTTGACAAATGGAGACTTCAACGAAGAAAAATACTTCGCTGTGGGAATGAGCAAAGATTTTCCTCCGCTGGAAGGGATGAGCGAACTAGCCCCAATTGCTGATTTCGGCGAATTAGCCTGGGCACCGCATGTCATCCAAAGCGAAGGTCAATACTACATCTTCTGGTCGCCTCACAAATTGCACCAAATGACCTCTCGCGATGGGATCAACTGGGAAAATCATCAGATCACCCTCTCGACGCCTTATCACAAATTCTTCCGCGATGGGATGGTACTGCAAGTGGCACCAGGTCAATGGTTGCTTTACACCACCGCACGGGGCTTTTATTTCTCTCAAATTGACGTGTACCAATCCTTTGACCTGACCTATTGGCAATACATCCGCACTGCCCTGGGCAGCGGCTGGGGAAGTGAACGCAATTCCCCCTTTGCGTCCATGGAATCCCCCTTCGTTGTGCGCTATCAAAACCATTATTACCTCTCGCTCACGTACAATAACGACTCTTTCTTCTTACACGGTATCTTACTGATGTTCAAAATCTGGCTCAACCGCCCAAGCTACAATGACACTTTGGTCTTTCATGCCGATAACCCATATGATTTCGGCATTTACCGCGGTCGCACTCGTTCCCCCACCTTATTGACCCAGCTAGAAGCTCATGCTCCAGAATGGGTGTATAACCCCAGCACCGGACGATGGTACCTGACCACCTGTGGTTGGCCTTGGGTAGCAACGTTGACCTCCGGGGAGGTCGCTGTTGCTCCTTTGGAATGGGTGAAAAAGCCCTAAGCCTGAGTGCGTCGGGCTCGGGATCAATAAGGAGATTTCAATTGCCAAAACTGTTGGCGTTTTTCCGCAGAACAGAGCGAGCTTAGCGGACAAGCGCTGCAACCTTCTTGACAAAGCTCTACCGCCTCGACCTGTCCTTGCCGCTCTAAGTATTCTAGCATCATCTGGATTAATCCGGGTGTTGTCTCCAGACGCGTCGCCAACCCGGCAATGGTTACGGTTTGTCCCTCTTTCAACTCGGTTAACAAGCGCTCGAGCATTTTACCAACCCAAACCTTTTGCCAACCCATAGACGAGACTGCTCACACCGATCGAAAGAGCTAACATCAAAGCAACATTCACCAACGCCCATCGCCATGAGCCGGCTTCCTGCTTGATCACAGCTAGGGTAGCAGCACAAGGGATAAAGAGCATCGTTGCGGTTAGGAACGCCAGAGCAATAGCCGGAGAATAGGTCGCCACCAAAATTTGGGAAAGCCCTCCCTCCTCAGCGCTGCCAAAGATCACGCCAAGCGCAGCGATGGCATTCTCTTTGGCGAGAAAGCTGGTCAGCAAAGCGACCGTTAAGCGCCAATCGAACCCCATCCAGCGTCCAATGGGTTCGATCAGCTTGCCGAACATTGCCAAAAAACTGCTCTCCAACTCGCCGCTGGGTAAAACAGAAAGAATCCAAATCAGCACCGAAAAGCCCAAAATCACTGTGCCGGCTTTTTTGACAAAGGCTACGGTGCGTTGCCACACCAGCAACGCAATGGTGCGGCCGTTGGGGATGTGGTAAAGAGGCATTTCCATAATAAACGCTGAGCGCTTGCCGCGAAAGAGCAGGGCATTAAGCAAAACACCGCTGATCACCAACATCACCAATGACAGCAAAGCCAAACCCCACGAGACCAGGGCAGCGTATGGTCCGAAGAACGCTCCGCAAAGAAAGGCAACCACCGCCATGCGCGCTGTACAAGGGATAAAGGGGGCGATCAGAATGGTCACCAAGCGCGCCGACCACGAGTCGATCACCCGCGTGCCCATTACGGCTGGCACATTGCAGCCAAAACCCAAGAAGAGGGGAAGGAAGGATTTTCCGTGCAAGCCCATCAGGTGCATGAAGTTATCCATCACGTAGGCTGCCCGCGCCATGTAGCCAACGTCCTCCAACAGCCCAAAAGCAGCAAAAAAGATCGCCAAGATCGGCAGAAAGGTGATCACTGCCCCTACCCCGCCGATGATCCCATCCACCACCAAACTTTGCAGCCAAGCTGGCGCGGCGGATAGGGCAGCGGAAGCCAAGGTTGCGAGGCGCTCAACCACTTGAACTTCCAGCCACTCTTGCAAGGGTGAGCCGAGGGTAAAGGTGACCCAGAATACTCCGCCCAAGACAAGAGCGAGGAGGATTAAACCCAAAACAGGATGAGTGGCAAAGCGGTCTAAGCGTTCGGTTAGGCTGATCTGTCCCACTGCCAGTCGATCAACAGCAGCGCGCATGATGCGATTGATCCACTCATAGCGCCCGGAAGCCACGGCCATCAAGGCATCATCGTGGGCGCGCAGGATCTCATGCACCGCCTCCCAACGCTCCGCAGGTAGGGTCTCTTGCATTATGCGGGTGAGTTCGGCATCACCTTCTAACAATTTCAGGGCTGCCCACTCAAGGGGATAGGGAGAAGGTACCCAGCCATGAATCAAATTCTGAATCTCTTTCAGAACGCGTTGATGGTCGGCACGGATCTCCGGCAGGCGAGGCATCAACACCCTTTCACCGCTCAACACCTGTTCAACGGTCTGGAGCAGCTCACGCACCCCTTGGGCGCGGGTAGCTACTAGCGGCACAACCGGAACACCCAGCGCAGCTTGGAGCACATCCACGTCAATGCGGTATCCCTCCAATTCAGCCACATCCATCATGTTTAAAGCCACGACCAGCGGAGTGGGCAGACTGATCAACTCGGCGACTAGATAGAGACTGCGTTCCAAATTCGCTGCGCTGACCACCGCAATCACCAGATCGGGCTGCTCGCGCAAAATGAATTCGCGAGCGATCAGCTCCTCCGGAGAGTTTGCTGTCAGACTATAGGTGCCCGGCAGATCGATCAACCGAAAAGAATGTCCGTTATCATGGAAAACCCCCTCGCGGCGTTCAATGGTTTTGCCCGGCCAGTTACCAACATGTTGATTGAGGCCGGTTAATAAGTTAAAGAGGGTGGATTTTCCCATATTGGGTTGCCCGGCTAAGGCGATCAGGGGAACATCCCGTTGGATGTTTCGCTCTTCTTTCAAAGTTGCAACCTGATTTGGATGACATTCGCTCATGGTTGACTCCGTTGGACAAAGATGTGCTCTGCTTCGTTTCGTCCTAAGGCAACCCGGGAACCGCGCACCTCAACAATCACGGGACCCCAGCCATAATTTTGCACCATCAGGATGGGCACACCTGGGGTAAAGCCTAGTGAGGTCAATCTGCCTTTCAACCCCCAGCCGCCACGCAGCTCGATAAAGGTTGCTTTTTCTCCAATTGCCAATTCACTCAACGGCAGCAGCCGTTCAGACAAAGGCTCTCTAGCTTGGTTGACTCTCTTGAAAAACCATCTTCTTGGGGTATAATGAGGCATCA
>CALFWB010000097.1 GCA_937928795.1 uncultured Anaerolineales bacterium | reverse complement strand
CCATTCGTTGCGGGTTTCGATACGCTCACTTAGCTCGAAGTGAGACGCTATAGTGATAAGCTTTGCTCGAATCCAAGTTGAACATCTGGCTTTTCAAAAGCCTCGGTTCAAATGTAGCCCAACGCACGAAAATTGTGATCTTGTGATAAAGTATGCCTGCATAGAGTGACAAATTTCACATTGACTTTCTCTGTGGGGGTGGTTATAATCAGGGCGACAATTGAAGAGACCTTCGGGGCAGGGTGCGGTCGGAAACGACCTATTCCCGATCGGCGGTAAAGCCCGCGAGCGCTGCTCAGCGCACGATTCGGTGAAACTCCGAAGCCGACGGTATAGTCCGGATGAAAGAAGGTTAGCGAGAAGAGACTCTGCGCGCCTCGCTGCGCCTTATCAGCCTTTCAGACGCCCCGAAAACCACTGGTTTTCGGGTTTTTTATCGAAAGGGAGCTTTGGTAAGCTCTGCTCTTGCCCCGAATCCGACCGATTCGGGGCTTTGATTTTGATCGAGAAGACGATGAATCTAGTCGAAATACCCAAACGTTTTCCGCTCCAACGCAGGCTGAGCCGCAGTCAACATGCGGCTACCATCGTTTTTTCCTTGGGCAGCGCCGTTCTCCTTTGGCACTTCACCACCCAACTTTGGAAATTGCCGTCTTTTATCCTGCCTTCACCTGCTCGGGTTTGGCAACGCTTTCTCCAAGCTGTGCTCGATGGCAGTTTGCTCCGCCACAGCGCTTACACCCTCTTTGAAGTGCTTTGCGGGCTAACCTTGGGAGCCGTCATCGCCACCTTGCTCGGTTATTTGCTGGCAAAGTCGCATTGGTTCGAGCGACTCTTATCCCCCTATATCGTTGCTAGCCAATCGATTCCCATCGTTGCCATTGCTCCTCTCTTAGTCATTTGGTTTGGTCCCGGCATCTTCTCAAAAATTTTGATCTGCGCCTTGATCGTCTTCTTTCCCGTCTTGGTCAATACCATTGTTGGGCTGCGCTCCGTGCCGGAGGAACTCAGCGACCTGATGCGTTCTCTAAAAGCCGACCGCTGGCAAACCATTCGATACCTAGAGGCGCCGGCTGCCTTGCCGGTCTTTCTCGGCGGTTTGCGCATCGGAGCCACTTTATCGGTCATTGGCGCCGTGGTTGGCGAATTTGTCGGCGCCGACCGCGGGCTTGGTTTCTTGGTCAACGTAGCCCGCGGCAAATATGACACGCCGTTGGTCTTTGTTGCCGTGTTCACCCTGATCGCCATGGCTCTGCTGCTTTACAGCAGTGTACTACTCATCGAAAAACGGCTGCTCACTTGGCAGCAACGCCAAGATGAAGCCCGGTCAACTTTTTAGTTTAGGAGCTGTTTATGCGTCGCCTACTTCTCATCATCGTAGTCCTCCTCGTTGCGATCCTGACCTACGCCTGCGCTCAAGGGGCCAATGCCCCTCAGGCAGCCACCGCCCCTACCCAAGCACAAGTTGCCAATGTGCGCCTGCCGATGGCTTATATTCCGAATGTGCAATTTGCGCCCTTTTATGCCGCCCAAGATTTCGGCTATTTCTCAGCGGAGAACATCGCCATCGAATTCGATTACAGTTTTGAAACAGATGGAATTGCCCTAGTTGGCGCAAATAACTTGCAATTCACGATGGCTTCCGGGGAACAGGTTCTGCTTGCCCGTGCCCAAGGGTTGCCGGTGGTCTATGCGATGGCTTATTACCATGATTATCCTGTCGGCATAGTTTCCTTCCCCGATCAGAACATTAAGACCCCCGCTGACCTCAAGGGCAAAAAGATCGGATTACCAGGGCTGTTCGGCGCCAACTATATCGGCTTGCGTGCCCTGATGAAGGTGGGCGGTGTCAGTGAAGCCGACATCACGTTGGACTCCATCGGGTACAACCAAGTCGAAGCCCTTATTGCCGGTCAAGATCAAGCCGTGGTGATCTACGCCAATAACGAGCCGATCCAATTAGCTGCCCAAGGTTACACCGTCGATCTGATGAAGGTTGCCGATTACGTCCAACTGGCTTCCAACGGGTTGGTGACCAACGAAAAGACCCTTGCCGAGAATCCCGATCTGGTGCGCAGAATGACCCGCGCCATCCTAAAGGGGATGAATTACGTCATTCAGAATCGAGACAAAGCCTACGAGATCTGCACTAAATACATCCCCGGTCTGACCGAAAGCGACGAGCGCGTTCAACGTGAAATCTTGCGAGCGACCATTGACTATTGGAAAGCACAGCAAATGGGATATTCTGACCCACAAGCCTGGCAAAACATGCATGACTTACTCTTGGAAATGGGGCTTCTCCAGAGCGCCTTGCCCCTTGACCAAGCCTTCACCAATCAATTCATCACGCCCTGAGAGGAACGATCATGACCCAAACCAACACCGTTTCTAGGCTGCAAACAGCGGTTTCTGCTGCTGAAACAAAAGAACCCGAGGTGGCAATCGAAGTGCGCTATTTGAGTGTCACCTTTCCCAACGGCAATGGTGGCTTGCGCGCCATTGAGGATATTTCGTTTTGCATTCGCGAACAAGAGTTTGTTTGCGTTTTGGGCCCTTCCGGCAGCGGCAAATCCACCTTACTCAGGGTTTTAGCTGGACTTCTAACCCCCACGCAAGGGGAGATCTATTTCTACGGTGAACCGCTCAAAGAACCTCGGCGTGAAATTGGTTTTGTGTTTCAAAAAGCCAACCTCATGCCGTGGCGCAGTGTGTTGCAAAACATTTTGTTACCCTTGGAATTACAAAACGTGCCGCGGGCTGAAGCGCGGCGGCGGGCAATGGAATTGATTGAGCTGGTCGGGCTGCATGGCTTTGAAGATTCTTTGCCTCGCGATCTCTCCGGCGGCATGGCACAGCGGGTTGCCATTGCTCGCGCCCTGATTCACGATCCGCAAGTTCTGCTCCTAGACGAGCCGTTCGGCGGTTTAGATGCTTTGACCCGCGAACGGATGGGGGATGAGCTGCTACGCATCTGGCAAGCGCGGCGCAAGACGGTCGTGATGGTCACCCACTCCATCCCGGAAGCCATTTACCTCTCCGATCGCGTTTTGGTCTTCACCCCTCGCCCCGGCAAGCTGCGTCTCGACCTGCCGGTTTATCTGCCCCGCCCGCGCACGGATGAGATTCGCTATTCACCAGCCTTCGGTGAGTTGGCGAAATGCCTGCGGGCTGAAATCGGCTAAGTGCGAGTAGGGTTTTTCAATCATCTAATTGCCTTGTGCCTTGCTTGCGGATTTGGTGTGCTTGAGGGTTCCCCTCACCCCTAACCCCTCTCCCAGAGGGAGAGGGGAGATTCTCTCTTCGCCCTTTGGGACAAGGGCTGGGGCGCTGCCCTGAGCCTGTCGAAGGGCGCTGCCCTGAGCCTGTCGAAGGGCGCTGCCCTGAGCCCGTCGAAGGGCGTTGCCCTGAGCCTGTCGAAGGGCGCTGCCCTGAGCCCGTCGAAGGGCGCTGCCCTGAGCGCCACACTGAGCTGGTAGGTTGAGCTTGTGCTGAGATTGTCGAAGTGCTTGTCGAAACCTTTCCGAAGGGATAAGGGCACAGGGATTGATCCTAAGCGGAGCTTGCTGTTCCGAAAAGAGCCTCACTCTTAATTTTTGAAAAGCCCTAAAGTGCTAGGCTGCAACCTTTCCTCAGTCGAGCGCTCATGGTAAGATAGAGGACCGATGAGACGCATTTCTACTGCTCACGCTTATGTCCTAATCTTCCTTTTCGGGTGGGTCTTTGCACCGTTGAAGACAGCAATGGCGCAAGTGCCCCCTCCATTCACCCTCCGCTCTCTGGAAGTCGATATCTGGCCGGAATATGATCGCCCCTCGGTATTGGTGATCTATCACCTCACTTTACCGAGCGATGTTGCGCTTCCGGTTGATCTGCGCATTCGCATCCCCAGCGTTGCCGGAGAGCCACACGCCTTGGCGGTCCGCGAGGCAGATGGTTCGCTGATCACGATTGCTTACACCCGCAACGAACTGGATGATGAGTGGAGTGAAATCGTCTTTACCGCCACTGCGCCCGAAATTCAACTGGAATATTATGACCCAACCCTGAAAAAAGAGGGCTCGCAACGCACGCTTAATTATCGCTGGAGCGGAGACTATGCAGTTGAAACCCTTACCATCCAGATTCAACAGCCGCTTGGGGCAACGGAGATGAAAATTACCCCCAACACAACCAATTTCACGGTCGGCAAAGATGGGCTCACATATTACGTCACTCAGGTAGACTCGCTGGCAGCCGGTCAAAGTTTTGAGGTCAACGTCCGCTATCAGAAGCCTAACGACTCCTTGACAGCGGAGAGTTTACAGGTTCAACCCAGCGCGCCGGTTGGCAGCGCCACGTTGTCAACCACCCCTGCCGCAGTAAATTTTCTGCCTTGGTTATTGGCTGGCTTAGGAGTCCTGCTGATCGGCGGAGCGGTTGTGTGGTGGTTTTGGCAAGAACGCACGGTGCGACCGCTTACAAAAACCAACCGCCCGCGGCGGCGGCGATTGGTTATCGAACCTCAGGAGGCGATTCCGGCCGGTGTGGTCTATTGCCATCACTGTGGAAAGCGAGCAATGCCGGGCGACCGCTTTTGTCGAGCGTGTGGGACCAAGCTTCGGCAATAGTGCTCAAAACCTCCTCAACCGAGCAGAACTCTTGGTCTGGGAACAGTTGTAGGAGTTGAGCAGGGGGGATTTGATTGCGGCGTAAAACCGTTGGCGGTGCTCCATCATCAATGAGCCGCCCTGCATCGAGGATGCAAAGCCGATCGGCAAGGGTCAGCATAAACTCCACATCGTGGGTAACCACCAAGATAGCCATCCCTTTTGCTCTAAACGAGCGCACAAGGTCGCCTAGCTTTGCTTTTGCCTCCTCATCTAAACCGCGCGTTGGCTCGTCGAGGAGTAACACCTGCGGCTGGGTGATCAAAATTGCTCCCAGCGCCACTCGCTGACGCTCTCCAACGCTTAGATCGCGAGGATAACGCAGTGCATGCTTAGACAGTCCCAGTCCTTCTAAGATTCTTTCGGCTGTGCTTCTCTCTTGCGGTAAGCCATGATTACGCAGGGTGAGCAGCAGTTCCTCTAAGACCGTCTCTGAGAACAAGAGGGCGTTGGGGTCTTGAGGAAGGTAGCCGATCCAACGCGCTCTTTTCCAAGAAGGTGTTGTCGTGATCTCTTTTGCTTGCAACCAAATTCGACCTTGAGTAAGCGGCACCAAACCTAAGATTGCTCGCAGAAGGGTCGTTTTCCCGGCGCCGTTAGCGCCCATTAGACAAGTGATCTGTGAGGCAAACAGTTGGAGGGTAACCTCTGACAAAGCCTGCGTTTTGCCGAAGGAGACACTCACCTTCTCAACCGACAGGATAGCCGGCCCAGCCGCCGAATCCATTTGCTTTTTACCAACAGGAGAAGTGCGGTGATTGAGGCGCTCCAATCCCAATTTTCGCACCATCTGTTGCCCTTCGCTGATGCTGAGCGGCAGCGGGCGAACCCCAAAGCGCTTGCCCAATTCCACTACAGGAGGAACGGTAGCCATGTGAGGCAGGACTTGTTGAGGCTCATCTGCCCGAATAGGTTCTCCAATCCCCGAAAGATAGATGAGTTGATTAGCAAAGTGCAAAAGACGGTCAAGGCGATGTTCGGCAACCACAATGGTCAACTTCTGTTGCCGGGCAAGGCGTTGGATCAGGCTCAAGATCTCTTCGGCAGATTGCCCATCCAATTGCGAGGTGGGTTCATCGAGGACAAGGATAGATGGCGCAAGGGACAAGACCGTTGCAATGGCTACTTTTTGTTTTTCTCCGCCGGAGAGGCTCTCCAGACGGCGGCGGCGCAGATGGAGGATGCCCAAAGCGTGTAAAGTTTCTTCGAGGTGTTGCGTGATCTGCTGTGGCGGGATGGCAGCGTTTTCCAGATTGAAGGCAATTTCATCCTCCACATTATCGAGGATAAATTGCGTTTCGGGGTCTTGAAAGACAAACCCAACCAGGCGACTCATTGCAGCCGGCCCGACTTGTATCGGATTGATACCGTTCACCTGAATTTCCCCCTCTACGATTCCACCGCTGAAATGGGGCACCAAACCGTTGATTAGGCGTAAAAGGGTTGATTTTCCGCTCCCCGATGGACCGCAAACCAAGCAGAAACTTCCCGGTGAAACATCAAAATTTACCCGCCGAATCACCCACTGTTCGGCTGTAGCGTAGCGAAAAGAAACTTCACGAAAGCGAATCATGGTTTGGAAGGAGCGCAACCATCAGAGGACTGAGGATACCGAGCAAAAGAAAAGCAACCCAAGGTGCAAAGGGTGGCAGCGTTAAGGCTGGATAAGGGGTATAGTCAAGGAACTGCCGTTCAGGATGAACGCCATTGAGGACTAAAAGGAGAGCTAAGAGGAGCGTTCCGCTCATTGCCAATGCATCTCGCCGGCGAAAGCGAACAACCCGATAAGCGGTGAAATGAGCTTGCCGGGCTGCCAAGAAGATCAAAGCGCCGAAGACCGCTAAAGCTCCCCAAAAGAGCACAGCGGCAACCCATGGCGGCAAACCCCAAAAACGAGAAAGCCAGCCGCCCATCACAAACCCCAAACCCCCTAAGAAAGCCAAGCGTAACCGCCTTTGGCTCAAGGGCGATGAGCTGACAAGAAAGCCGCGGGCGGTCATCACCTCTGCCAGTTGAAAGGCATACTCTAAAGAACTGACGAGCAATGGCAGGAGTAAGCTGAGCTGATCGCGCAAGCCGCTGATCCGCTTACCGCGAATCGCCTGGGCTTCCTGAATCTGTTGGTACTGGTGTTGCAAGGAAGGGATGAAGGTCATCGCAATTGACCCCACAATTGCCAGAGAGTGAAAGGCGCGCGGTAACAAGCGCAGGAAGGCCGGAATGGAAACATTGCGATTGAAGACCCAAAAGGCAAGCAGAATGATCCCTAAGGCTAAACCGTTGGTTGCTCCATAAAGAACCGCTTCCCAGGTGACGACACCGCTTAGCAATGGAATGCGACCGGGGATGGTAACGATGACATTTTCGCCCACATGCACTGTCAGCGCGTTAAGCAGCGCGCCCAGTGGCACAATGGTTAAACTCAGCCAGAAAGGAAAGGGAGCGCTCCCCCTAGCTAGCTCCCCCATGCCACCTGCGGCATGCACAACCGCCACACACAACCAAACCACCACCAAGTAGAGAGGATTGCGCGTCAGCGAGACGCACAAGAGAAGTGTTGTCATCCAAGTTAGCCATACCCATGCATGAAACGGTGTGGACGGGTGTCCTTCTGGCATCGGCTCACACCTCCGTCGGCCGATAGACGAAGGTGAACCGCTCGTGAAAACGGCGCAGCACTCGCAGGGTAGCCGCGCCAAACAAACCTATCAATAAGGCATTCCCGAAAGAACGACCCAGATCCCATGCCAAAGAGGTCACCAGATAAAACACCCCATAGCGGGCTAGGGTCTCAACAACGGAGATGCCCGGTTGCCAGTATTGATCGGCTGGACCAATAATGAACGGCCAAGACCAAAGGTTCATAATAGCACCATAGAGTAAGCCCCAAAAAACGCCGAAACTTGCCAATAAGATAACCTCCCAACGCTTTCCTTGCCAACCGAACCGCTTGGTTAGCGGTGAGAGGACAGCGGCGCTCATCCCAACCCAGCCGGCTGTAAACATCTGGCTGGGAAGCCAGGGACCAACACCGCCGGTCAGAATCGCCGACACAAAAAGGGTCATCGCTCCCATCAGAAAGCCAAACTTGGCTCCGAACAGGTAGCCCGATAAGATGATTAGGAAAAAGATCGGGCTAAACCCGCCGGGGCCGGGAATAGCGGTCTCAATATAGCGTAAAACCGAATTCAAGGCGACCAAAACACCCATCAGAGCTACCAAGCGGGCGTTGGCAGCGCTTTGTTGCGCCTCAAACAAGAGCGCCAGCACACATAAGGCAAGGATGAGCGTCATGGTCAAGGGCATCTCGCTCAGACGAATGCCAGCCGGGCTAGGAGTTTGTTGAAAGGTAGGCATAAGGAAAGGGTAAATGAAAGAAAAGCATCCCAAGACGGTGCTGGCGAAGATCACCAAAGTGCTCATCAACCGTTCCCAGCGGCTTTGGCTCATAAAGCACCTCGCCGACGGACAAGCACAATTAAGAGGATTAACAATCCCCCCACTATGGCGAAGAAGGTCAAATAAGCGATGTCTAAAGCATTGATTCCGAAACCGATATCGCCAGCGGCCTGCGCCGGTTGCCCTTCTTGCAGCGCCTCAGACTGTCGGGCGGCTTCGGCGGCTGTTGCCGTGAGGGAAATGGCTTGCAAGTCAAGCGCCACTTCGGTTGAAGGGTGCTGAGCCACTTGAGGCGGGTTTTGCACCGGAGCCACGGTAGTTGCTGCAATTGCAACGCCAAACGGCAAAGTGATGGTCGGCGAAGGGGTCAGCGAGGGCGTGCGTAACGATGCTTGAGGCGGCTGCGTGGCGGTGGGCGGCGAGGTTGGAGGGGCAGCGGTCGGCGAGGGAAGAGAGGTGCCTGCCGAGGGAGCAACTGCCGTGAAGGTCAGCATGGGCAGTGGCGTAAAGGTAAAAGTTGAGGTTTGCAGCGGAGCAAGCGTGAAGGTCGCGCTTGGCAGCGGGGTGAGGGTGAAGGTTGTAGTCGGCAATGGCGTGAAGGTGAAGGTTGTGGTTGCGGTAGGAGCACAAATCTGCTCGAAGGTATAGAGCGGTGGTGGAGCGCCCCCGCTGCCCCAAATCCAGCCTTCAACCTCGCCCGGCGAAACGATGTAATTGCTGGCGCCTAAATTGGAGTAAACCCAACCCGATCCTTTTGAATGCCAGTAAGACCAGTACAGATTTTCACCCGTGTTGAACTTACACCAGCAATCGCTCGCCGGGCAGCCTACATCGCCGATAGCACACACCGCCATTCCCATACTGCTAGGCGAACCGACCACCCCGATATTAGCTGCCACAAGCACATCCCAACCGCTAGGGTTGGGTTGACTCAAGCTAACGCATTTTGTGATCACGTTGCCCGGCGCAAATTGCACCACCAAACCCACTTGGATAGGCGCTTGGGCATGGGTCTGGACGGGGATGGTAAGGAAAGTAAACATAATAAACAGGAAAAAGGTAAGTAAGGCAAAGAAGCGCCGAGGATACTCCCGCTTCTTTGCCCCTTTCCCGAGGACGCCGAGCAAATCACCCCAAGGGCACCAAGACGCCAAGCACTCAGCGAAGATTATCCTGCTAAACATCCTTTGTGTCCTTGCGTCTTGATGGTTGATCATCTTGCTCTAACTTTCTACGCAGCCTCTTCCGATGGGGTAAGGGGTCTCGATACGGGCTGACGCCATCCTCGACCCGCAAAAAAACGCGGGTTGAGTAGCGAGCGCAGCGAGCGTATCGAAACCCGCCGCCCTGAGCTTGTCGAAGGGCTGAGGGCTACCTCCCCTCGCCCTTTGGGAGAGGGGCCAGGGGTGGAGGCTGCTGATCATTCTACGTCTGTCTCCTGTACCTTTCACCAATCCTTAACCTGATGTGAATTGGGTTCTCACTAGACTCAAGCCTATCGCTGAATGAGCGGAAAGTAATACTCAAATAAAGTCGGTAGCGACAAGGCTGAGGGATTTCCCAACAATGCTGGGATCACCTGTTGAGTAGCAAGTAGATTACTACCCTGTCCGACCTGCCACTCAAAACTACCATCGTTTAGTTGAGCCGTCGCAAGAAAATCTAGTGGAGAATTTCCATTTTTCTTCCAACTGTTTGAAGTTGGGTCTTCCCCGATGGCATATAGGGCTTGTAGAACATAGGCTGTTGAGTTCGTATCTGAACCATACGCAGGATCAAAAGGAAAACCACCATCATTCTTTTGAGCTTGATGGAGAAAGTCTAGAGCCTTCTGAACCTGCGGCAAGCGAGGCGTCCTGCCGGCAGCTCGCAAAGCTTGGATCGCGAGCGCAGTGGTGTTGGTGTCTCTATCAAATGGAGCAGACCATGCCCAACCACCGTTGGCATCGGCTAAACTGAGGAGATAATCAATGGCTTCAGGTGGGACATTTTCTCCTAGGGCTAGAGCCCCCAGAATTGCCCAAGCCTGAGGACCGGCGCCATTCTGATAGATTCCTGTACTAGAATTGTAATATGTCGATGGTTTAGGCCAAGTCGCTTGATAAGTTAAGGAAGATTTCTGGCTGCCTACACCGAGTTTGCCAGCACTTGACGCATTCGTAATATAAGAGGTGGCATTCCCATCAATATAATCCTTAAGAGAAGAGGATGTTGGTGTTAGTTTCCACTCGGCAGCTTTGTAGTGGTTTGCGCCAATTGCCAACAAGCTCTCCACCGAACCCGGAGCAGCGCTATTCGGCGATCCATACCCCCCATCGCTGTTCTGTTGCGTTTTTAGCCACTGCAAGGCGTTCCAAGCCCGCTC
>CALFWB010000096.1 GCA_937928795.1 uncultured Anaerolineales bacterium | reverse complement strand
GGAAAGCAAGCGGGGATTGGAAATTCGCTCAGGTCGTGGGCGCAAAGTGGCTTTTTCCCCTACCTACGCCAACCCTGAGCAAGCCCGAGAGGCGATTTTGCGCATATTGCACCAATCAAGTGCAGTATGAGCGCTTCACTTTTTGCTGTTTTGTGAGGTCGATAAAGTTCGGTCAATCAAAAGTCGGTAAGAGTCCACACTGTCCAAAAGGAGAGAAACAATGCAAGAGAAGCAAATTATCAAATGTGTCCTTATCCTGTCTGTTGTAATGGTCTTGGCTATCGCCACGATGCGACCTAGGCAAAGCCTGCTTGCTAGTGTTGCCCAGGACTCGCTCGTTTACTTGCCTATTGTCTTGCAAGGCGAAGAATCGCCTACGGGCAGGCTGGTCGTAAACCACAACTCGATTGGACTCTTTGAACAGATACCGGAAGAATATCTTCAAGCAGCAGCCGCGCTCCATATGGCTTTTGTGGACCGCTCAGTCGGCTTCAACGTTCATCAGGGACTGAATTGCCTGCAGTATGAAACAAACGCAACGGCGCCTAGTTACTGTAAGCGTTGGCAGCATGTGTCCAATCATCCTGAATTCAATGTTGATCCCAGCGAAGTGAATTGGCATCGCCGCGGCGGTTATGATCGCTCGAAGTGGGACTACTTTACCTGGCCTGCGGTTGGCGATCCCTCTCAGCAAATCAGTTGTTCTGCTACCAATACAGGGATGTGGTTTGGCATGGCAGAATGCTTTGAACGATGGGCTTTACAGAAGCTTGACAACTATAGGGTGCTCTCGTTTCAGTTTAGTTACCTGGAAGTAGCCTATAACTCGTCCATTGCAGATCAGCCCGGTGGTTTTTTTTGGGATCATCCCAATCGCTATGATGTTTTTGATTTGCAAAATTTCGTTGACCGCAATCCCAATCATGTCTTTATCTTTTGGACTTCTAGCCTGGCGCGCAGCATTGGCTCGCCGGTCTCCGAAAGTTTTAACCAGCAGATGCGTACGTATGCCATTGCCAATGGGCTGCCGCTCTTTGACGTTGCGGATATTCTCTCCCATGCTCCGGACGGGACTCCTTGCTATGATGATCGCGATGGTGTTCCTTATAACAACGGTAATCAATCTGAAGATTACCCTGATGATGGTTTGAATATCCCTGCTATCTGTCAGCATTACACTACTGAGGTCAGTGGTGGCCATCTCGGCAGTGTTTCTGCGGGTATGATTCGTGTGTCGAAGGCTTTTTGGGTGCTTATGGCGCAAATCGCAGGCTGGCAGCCATAGCCAGAAGTTGTGTGGCCTGAGGGTCCTACAGGGAAGGGTCTTGGTGTCCCTTATGCCTAGCAAGGGCTTTTCAAAGTGATGATTCTCTTGGCATACTCTGGAAGAAGAGTTGGGGATGAGGGAAAAGCAACAAAGCTTGTCCTAAATCGAGCTTGCCGTTCCGAAAAAGCCTAACGTTGGCCTTTTAAGACGCTTACCTTGAAGCTTGGGTTGAATTTTCACCTTATGGGTGTCCGTTTACTTCATGCGGTTGGTCTGCTTCTTCGGGAAGCGGTAGGGAATGAACATCGGCACTTGTTCTTTGTAGCGGCGATAGGCTTCCCCAAATTGGGCGACCATTTTGCGTTCCTCCAGCCATGCCCCAATGAAGATATAAAGTGTTAGCCCAATGTTCAACGCAAGGAGGTTCTGAGTCAGCACGGGTGTGAGCCAGAGGAAAATCAGCCCAGCCGTGTAGATCGGATGACGTACCCAAGCGTAAAGCCCGCCTAAGGTTAGGCTCTCTTGAGCGCTTGCCGAACGATCCAGAAAGGCGTTCAAACCCAAAAAAGGGATCAGACCGCTTTGCCGTAAGGCGAACGCCATCACAACCACTGAAACGAGCTGGATCGCGCCGCTCACCCAGACCCACGGAAACGGGATCACATAGAGCGTGCGGTCGGGCAGCAAAGCAATGAGTCCAATCACAGGCAGGAAGGTCACGCTGACAAAGAGGTTATAGAGCAACCGATACCAGCGGAAGAATCCATCCCCCAAAAGCCTACGCACCTGACGCTTAATCCAAAGCGAGGCAAGTAGGGAATGTAGAAAACCATACATTGCACAGGCAGCGAGAATAAGGAGAAAGGAGTTCACGGACTGCTAACCTCTTAAGTTTAAGAAGTGAAGGATGCTCTTGGGCTTTCCAATCCGCATCATGAAGCTACTTTCGCAGAACCGACCGATTTTGATATAGCCCAACTGCGGTTGGCAACTTCTTGTTCGATCCAACGGATCACCTCATGGGCAACGCGCATGGCGCCTAACGTGACACCAGCCGTAGATTGCCCTGGAAAGATTGAATCGCCGACCAACCAGACGTTAGCGAGCCCTGTCCACGGGCTGCGGGCGCGCCAGAGCGAGGTTTGCGGGAAGCCGCCGACCATCCCCAAGGGACGATGCGTGTAAAACTCAAAGGTATGGGGTGTGCCGGGCAGAGCCAAGCGGATCGCTTGGCGGATACCGGGGATGGCTACTTCGGCAGCGCGGATCATGCGCTCGGTATATTCCGCGCGGCGTTCTGCATAGGCTTTCTCGTCAATTTGCCAAGCGGAAATGGCAGTGTGCGTTGAGAGAGTTGCGGCGCGCATCCCTTGCGGAGCGCGGCTGGAGTCCTCTGGATGCGAAAGGGAGATGAAGACCGAATTCCCCTCGCCCAGTGGACGGCTGGGATCAAAGATTACCTGAAAGTGGTCGGCAGGGAGATCGGGAAGCTGGCTCGCATCCAACCCTAAGTAGAGCGTAAAGGCACCCCAAGTTGGCGGACGAGTCTGCACCTCGCGTTGGAGGGAATAAGGTGCGCTCTCGCCGAGCAAGGACACCAGTCCCCAAGGGGTTAGGTTTGCCACAAAAGCATCGGCTTCAAAGGCTTGCTTCTTGTTGGTGTACACCCGAACACCGCGGCGGCCGTTGACCTCTAGGCGTTCCACTTTCTGCCGATAGAGCAGAGTTAGCCCCCTATCTTTTCCCCAATCGGCTAAGGTTTGGGCTAAATTGCCGATGCCACCCCACACATGGTTGACCCCGCGCCGCGGCAGGTCTAACGCAGCACTGCCGTAGAGGGCGTTGGTGGATTGGGCGAGGCTTTGGGCAGAAATCAGCAGTTGCGCATCGAGGAAGACGCGCAGCAAAGGAGACGCTGAGGCGGAAAGCAAGCTAGCCATGTTGCGCAAGGCATACGGAGCAGCCAGCATCGTGGCGGGCTCAAGGGAGCGCAAGATGGCAAGGCTATCCGCTAGCGTGCGCGGCGGCCAAGGAAAATCTTTGGCAGAGATGTTCCAAGATTGATTTGCCAACCATTCTTGTTTTTTCCAAAAGGAAGCGCTTTCGGGAAAATGGCGGTAGATTTCCTCCCACCAGCGCTCGCGTTCCGCCCATTGGACGATGACGCGATCGCCCACCAGTGTAATCCAAGCCGGATCAACGGGCTGAACTGGCCATTCGATGCCGAGTTTTTCGGCAAGGCGGGCATGCGGTGCGCCGGTCGAAAACCCGCCCGCCAAGGTTGCGCCGACATCGAAACGGAACTTTTGATGATAAAACGTTCCGGCACAGCCGCCGGGGTAAATATGCGCTTCCAGCACGGTGACCCTGTAGCCAGCTTGGAGCAGGAGAACGGCGGTCGTCAAGCCGCCGATGCCGGCGCCGATGATCAAGATGTGGGGTGTCTGCTTGGGCGTCATTGAATGGCATCTCCCTTGAGGGATTTGCGTTCTAACCAAAAACGGGTCACCCACTGGCGGTAGAGAAAGAGCAAGCGCAGAGCCAGAGGGGAATAAACCAAACGGGCAAGGAATCCCTGCCAGCCTGGAGGATAGTCATATTCGATCGTTTCGGTGATTTGGGTTGTTTGGACATCGATGGCTTGAAAAGAATGGGTGTGTTTCCAATAGCGCAGCGGTCCTTTGAGCTGCGTGTCTGTAAAACCGTGCAAGGGATGAACATCGGTATGCAGGGCGCGCCAGCGCACCGGGAAGGGTCCAAACCACAAGCTGAACTCGGCGATGGAATTTTCAGCCAGCGGTTCGAGATGATGAAATTGAACCCAGATCGGCGGCGGAGTCAGGCGGCGCAGGGCGCGCGTATCTCGATGGAAATCGGCAACTGATTCAAGTGGAGCTCGGACAAGGAAACGGTGGGTGAAATGGTTCATTGCAACATCTAGACCTGTATTTGAATTCAATCTTTCTGCGTAGTCTGCGCATTCGGCGATTTTTGGGCAGACCGAACAGTTATAAAAGATTTATATTACTAATATCTAAATAATTTTTTGAACCAAGTATATCCAGAATCGACAGAAATACAAGGCGCAAAATGCTAAAGTTTTATCAGAATCTGCCGATAACAGAGTAGAGGTCATGTCGGCAATGAGCGAATTTTCTTCGGTTGGGCTGAATTCTGCAGCGTTTAGCCTGAGTGGGTTGCAGGAGGCGCGCGCCGAGTGGCAAAAGTGGCTGCGCAGTGCGGAGGAAGGCGCACAAAGTGGCTCTGCAAGCCCCCCCGTCTTGACGCCCGGTGCGCCTATCCGTGCCCGATCTGCCCAAAGCCAAGAGAAAAAACGCTCGGCGGAGCAGAACACTTTTGGACAAAAAGAGCTGAGCGAGCAGGAAAAGCAAGAGATTGCTAAGCTCAAAGAGACCGACCGCAAAGTGCGCGCCCATGAAGAAGCGCATCTTCGCGTGGGTGGGAACCTAATCCGCAGCCGCGCCCAATACTCCTACGAAAGTGGACCCGACCATAAGCTCTATGCTGTGGCTGGGGAGGTCTCCATTGACACCAGCCCGGTCGATGGCGATCCGGAAGCAACCCTGCGCAAGGCAGCGCGCATTAAGTCCGCCGCTCTGGCTCCGCCCGACCCTTCACCGCAAGATCGGGCGGTGGCAGCCGAAGCGGATGTGATGGCGATGCGCGCCCGCCTTGAGCTAGCCCGCCAGAATCGTGGTCAAACCGAGAGCGTGGGGACGAAAGTCAATCTCGCAATCTAGCTCTTGCCCTTAAGCTGATAGCGAAAGTCGCAAAACGCTGCGCCATCCATGATCGTTTGGGTGCGCGTGAGTTCGATTTCGGGGTTAAAGCCCTCAATCAAGGCTTGATCGCGACTGCAAGAAAGGACATTACCGAGTTTTTCCATGCCCAGGGCGCGATACATTTCCGCATAACGGCAGCGCAACACGTTGAAGGAAAATTCCTGTGCGTTTTGGGCTAAAACCTCGATCTGCATGGCATCGTCTTTTTTCCAGTTTTCGAGAGAGACGGCAAAGTGAGCCAACGAACAACCGCCCATCGTTTGGGCAAGCTCCTTGCCCTGTTGGCGGGCAATTTCGACGATCACCTTGCGCAAGATGGCGACTGTGCGCTCCCAGCCGAGTTCTTGGGCAAAAGCCTCCAACACGGGCTTGAGGATGCGCGCTTCAATCTCCCGCCGCTTGAGGACGCCGATCAGATTGAGCGTGTCAGAGGGCAATTGACTCACGGTTGGTTCTCCGCTTCAGAAGAGCCCTCACAGAGATGAATGGGGATCGGCAGGCATAAAAGCTCCGTCTCTCTTCCCACTCGCCCGCAAGACGTGCAGAGATACTTCGGCGGGGAAATCATCGCCTCGAACTCTTTGAGATGTTCGTTTAGATATCCCGTTGCCACGAGTAAACATAGCGTTTCATGGATTGGTTGCATTGGACACCTCTAGGATAGGAGTTGTGAGTTGTGAGTGTTGAGTTTTGTGTTTCATGAGGTTTTTTTAGGCTTGGTCACCAAGTACTTTGCGATCAATCTCTAGGGGCAAATGCTGCCACCTCGATAAGCTTTTCACCCTCGCGAACAAGGTAGTATGGCTGCCAAGCAATGCCAAAAAACTCTAAATAGAGGTCTTTCTTCAGCGGTTGCAGGCTTTCTTCCCGCACTCGAGCGGCTATCTCTGCCCAGCGTTGGTTAATCTCATCGATCGTTGCTGCCTTTTCTTTTTCAATGTCGGCAATTTGTGCTTTCAAGAGCGCAATGGCTTTTTCGGACTCTTCGACCTCGGCTTTGGCTTGGCTGGTCAAGCGTCGTTTGGTGAGCGAGGAGGAAACCCGCCGCGCACTGCGGCGCCCGCCGAATAAACCAAGGATATTCTCCGCATGGGTGCCGACTTCCTCCATCCGTCGCAGGTTGAGCTTTTCTTTATCGGCTTCAAGTTCTTGTTCTTCTCGGATAAGTTTTATTTGCAAAGCCTCGATCTTTTTATCGAAGGTTTGGGCAGCTTTTTTGATCTCGTCATCCCGTTTTTGGCGGGCGATCTCGGCACAGCGGGTGCGAAATTCGCTTTCGGTCATGGGCGGGACACAGGCGAGTTGAAGGGCATCATTCACTTTAATGGACAAGACAGCGTTGCGAAAAGCCCAATCGAGAAAGTCTTTCTGCATCGCGCCGATGAGTTTGGCATCGGAGAGCGGTGTCTCTAAGGCAGCAAAACGGGCATCGGGTAAGGGAGACTTGTCCGCTTCTCGGATATCCAACGGTTGCGTTCGGTGCTCCTCCCAACGCACGAAGCCGCGCCGATCGGGTTCTGACACTTGAACCGTGGTCGAGTTTTGGCTATCCAAACCGTATTTGCGGTTGAGATAGCGGACTGTTACCTGTCCAAGCAAGGCAGGGCGATAAACCACGTTGACCTGTTGGGTGGCTGAAGCGCTCAAACCAGCTTTCTGCAGCGCTTTTGGCAGGCTTTCCTTGAGTGGGAGGAAAATTTCGGCAACACCTGTTGGTGCTGGAGGTTTGGTCGCTGAATAGAGTTCCGTTTGAGGTGCTTGTGGGGTGATAGGCGGTCGGCTGGCTGACGCGGTTGTCGCTTCTTTCGGTGGGGTTTTCGAGATTGGCGAGGCTGTACCAAGGCGGTTCAAAAGGGGGATTTGCGCTCGCGTCAGAGGTCCGGCTAAGTAGTTCATCGCCCACCGGGTTTGGAAGAGCAGTGGTCCTTTGGCATGGACATTGTGCATCAGAAAAACCCGTTTGCCCAAGCCAGAGATAAGTTTGTCGTATTCGCTGCGGTTCATTCCGCCCGCAACGGCACCTTCTAAGCCGTCTAACAGGCGTTGTTTATCCTGATCGGTTTGGAGTTTGCCGATGCACCACGTGCCAGCGTTGGAAAGGGCTTTGTAATCAATGTCAACCGGGTTTTGGGTGACCAACACCTGGGCAACTCCAAAAGCGCGCCCTTGCTTGAGCATGCGCAAAATCACGGTTTTGGAGGGCGGGTTACTCAGCGGGGGCAGATAGCCGAAGACCTCGTCGAAATAAACGATTGCCCGTAGCGAGCCGCTGCCGGGTTGAGCGCGCATCCAGCTTTCGACAGCCGTATAGAGCAGAGTCACGAAAAACATGCGCTCGCTTTCGCTGAGATGAGCGAGGTAGAAAACGCTATGGCGGGGACGCCCATTCTCGCTGTAGAGCAGCTTGTCAATCTCAAGTGGCTGTCCCTCAATCCAAGGTTGAAAGCTGGGCGCAGCCAAGATGTTGTTGAGTAGCATAGCTAGGCTAAAGCGGTCCTTTGGCGGGAAGAAGGTATCTACGTCGAAAACGCCCAATTTGGTGAAGGGTGGCGATTGGGTCTGAAGAATCAGCTCGCTTAGGGTCAGATCTTTGCCGGCGATCCAGGCGTGTTCGAGGATGTTGGAAAGTAAAATGTGCTCGCGCGAGCGCAGCGCATCTACGTCAGATAAACCAACCAAACCCAACAGAGCCGTGACCGTTGAGGCGATCTTTTCGCGCAGGGCTTCGCGGTTCTCGTCCCAAGATAGATGCGGAGCTTCGAATGAAGTTAGGATATTTATGGGGATGCCGCTATCGGAACCGGGAGTGTAGATGGCAAATTGAGCTGCCTGAGCAAGCTGTTGCACGCGTTCTGGACTGATGCCCCAATCGGCTAAACCTTGCTTCCACAGCGCAGCCGCTTCTTGGGCGGCTTGTTGGACGCTTTTCCCTTCGCGCCGCGCTAGGTCGGCGTTGACCCAAGGTTCAAAATCCGCTGGTGCAAAGTTAGGGAAGTGTAATAAGGCATTGGTCATATCGCCTTTGGGATCGAGGATGAGGGCTGGAATGCCTTGCAGAGCAGCTTCTTCCAAGAGACAAATGCACAAGCCGGTTTTACCCGAGCCGGTCATGCCGACCACAAAGGCGTGAGTGGTCAGATCGTCCGCTTTATACAGCAAAGGTTGATCGGTGACTTGTTGGGTCTTGGCGTCAACGATCCGACCCAGATAGAATTTTCCGTTTGTGTCCATACGATTTGCTCCCTATGTAGGCATTTCTTCGCAAATAGCCTTCTGAAAGATTGCGGCTTAGGGTTTCATTCTGCTGTCGCCCTGCTCGACCTGCCAAAGACCCGCGGGTTGAGTAGCAAGCGCAGCGAACGTATCGAACCCTGCGCGGCTTGAGCGTTGCACAGCGCATGGCGAGACTTGCCCTCACCCCCGGCTTTTCTCCCAAAGGGCGAGGGGAGCGGTAACAACGAATGGGTCTTGATACGGGCTGTCGCCCTGCTCGACCTGCCGAAAACCCGCGGGTTGAGTAGCGAAACGCAGTGGAGCGTATCGAAACCTGCCGTTTGATTCCCGGATGCATTCTTAATCGACTCAACCCTTGAACTCTTTTGCGAAGGACACCGATGGTTCTCTACCCAGCTCATGTTCTTTTGTCAAAAATCCAGCCTACGGCAAGACCCATAAGGTCGGAGCCTGTAATTCGAGCTCAAAGCGCACCATTCTGACTTTATCTCTGCGGGCCGCCTCGAGTGCGATGATGAGAAATTCCGCAAAAGGACGAAAGTCGGCGGCTGAATGGGTTATGGGTAAGAAATCGGTTGCGGAGCCGCGAATTAAAGGGGGCGGATTGGTCAAGAGGCGGGTGCCAACTGTAAGCATTTCCTCCAATTCGCAAGAATATGCTGGGACACAGAATAGGCGCGGTTGACTCCAAAAAGCTTCAGCTTCCCGATCGCTCTTTCCAATGGCATTGTACGATTCGCGCACTAGCCTTACCTTTCCCTCAGCCACCCAGAACGGCCTTCCCCTTTGCCCAGGAGACAAATCTGCCGAGAAATGGAACTCGCAGGGCACCAGCTCAGCCGAGTCGGTCAGGGTCATGCCCGTTCCACAAGTCCGACAAATCCAAGCCACTTCATCCACCTCGGCGGGGATGGGAGTTGAGCAGCGAATGCAATTGAGGGGGATCAGTTCAATGGTTTGAGTCATTTTTCTGTGTTGATCAGGTTGGTTATGCCCTGAAGGATTTGTTGCGGCTGAAAGTCAATGAGAGAAAGGTTTTTTTTCCAGCGATATTCATATTCCTCACCGTAGCGAAAGGCACGATAAGCGGCGTACATGATCGAAAAGCCAATCAATAAGGCGATGCCGCTCAGCACAAATAATCCATCGATATCCTCTGAATTACGCCCAAAATAGAGCAGCAAGGTGGGGGTGTCGAAAGCGACCAAGGCACCGAGAGCCATCCCTGCTACCAAAATAGCGGCGCGATAAAGGGTATTGCCCGGTGCTTTGCCGTATAGAATCTCACCGCTGTTGCCATCCACGCAAACTTGGTATGCTCGCCCACGGTAGATATACCGCACAATCCATAGGGGATAATAGACCAAGCCAAAGCGCCTTCTAACGATGCGCACAAAGACCTGTGAGATGCGATCCAATCGGGCTGCATCGCTAACCCGAGCCTGAAATTGCTCTTCTGCCCGTTGAAGGGCATCACTGAGCGAGCTGACCGGTTCAAAAACCATCCCTGTGCGGTGGATTTCCTCGTCATTGTAAGGTTCAAACGGTTTCTTTTCTAGCGGAACGCTGTCAACGCCAAATTCGCCAACATCGCACGCCGCCTCGTTCCACGTGACTTCTTGGGCAAATTGTACTTCGCGCGGCTCATATCGTTTGTTGCGGCCGCTGCCGACCCGTTTCTGTCCAAACACCCAACCGAGCACATGTCCCCAAGCAGTATAGAACGGAAGAAAGACTAGAAAGCTCTCTTCTATTTTAGCCAGACGAGTGGCATTTCGGGCAATTGCCGGGTGGCTGGAAAGAAAGCGGGGCAGCCTTGCTTCTGCCTGCTCTCGATTGACTTGAGGTGGTACTTGATAACGTAAAGTGCCCCGCTCGCCGCGCACGATCGAGCGTTGTTGGCAATAGGGACAAACGACTAACCGCTGCCCTTCGGGAACCTTAACTCTCCCGCCACATTTGGGGCAATTCAAACCATAAGTAACTTCTTTTTCGCTCATATTTTGGCAGCAATCCAAGCTGCAATGGCAAAGAGAATTGGGGCAAGGACAAATCCGACCCCACTGCAGACCAACAAACCGACTCCGAGACCGGTAGCGCCGCCTTGCAGTGCGCCCATGGCCGGAAAGGTTGCCAGACAAAGATAAATCAGGGCTGTGATCCCGCCGATGAGCAGGTAAGGCGCTTCGGCTTTTGCCGGATAGAGGTTGGCAAACACTTCTCCGCTTGCCCCCTCAACGACAGCCGTGTAGGTGCGGTCATTGAAGATGTATTTACAGGTATAGATTGGGACGTGGACGAGGGATTTCTCGATCACCTCTTGGGTTGGAACCTGGTTTTGGCTTAGCCAAGCTAGGGCAACTTCGAGGGGCACGGTGGGCGGTTGAGCTGATTGATCGATATCGGGAGTAGATTTGCGCAAATCGCCGGGCGGTAGATTGATGCGCTTCAACTCCGTAATCGAGGTTGCGGCTGCCGGAAGCAGCAGCAGACGGTCTTCTCCACTCGGCAGCCGGCGTTTGAACAACCACATGGGAAAGTAGCTGAAAGCAACTTCTGTGATGCGGGCTTTGCGGTCAAGGTCTTTGACGGTTTGATTGCCAGCCATCCAGCGTGCCAAAGCGCCACGCGCTTTGCTTTCGTCCAGCGTTGGGGCGACATACCAGTGGAAGACAAGCTGGCTCTTATCGAGGAAAACCGTTGAGGCACAGTAGGGACAGGTGAGGAAAGTTTGACCAGCATCTGGGTGCAGCTCGCCGCCGCATTGAGAACAGGTTACGATTGCAGTTGCCGGTTGACTTTCCATGCCCTGATTATAGCAGAAGGAAGGCGATTAATGGGGTAGAAATTACCCAAACTACCCATAAAGCTACCGATTAGGGTTTTTTCAATCTGCTCGGCGGTGTTTCTGCACCGTAGCGTAAGCTTTAGCTTGCGCAGAGAGGCACGGGCTGAAGCCCATGTTACGGCAATCTGCTCTGTGGTGTTTCTTCACCGTAGCGTGGAAGTGACCCCCTCCGTCCTTCGGACACCTCCCCCAAATCCAAAAGATTTGGGGGAGGCTGGGTGGGGGCGGAATGCTGGGTGCAAGGCATTTGGGGAAGCCGTAGGGCTTTTCGATTATCTAATCGCTTTGTGCCTTGCTTGCGGATTGGGTGTGCTTGAACGATTCCCTCACCCCCAACCCCTCTCCCAGGGGGAGAGGGGAGATTCTCTCTTCGCCCTTTGGGAGAAGGGCGCTGCCCTGAGCGCCGCACTCAGCTGGTCGAAGTGCCTGTCGAAGGGCGCTGCCCTGAGCCTGTCGAAGGGATGAGGGTACGAGGCAGTTTGTCCTAAGCCGATCTTACCGTTCCGAAAGGGGACTAACCTTAAGTTGTGGAAACCCCTAAGGTACCCATTATAGCTGATGGAAGATATTTCGACCGAGAGATGTGTGCACTCAAAAGTTGTTGGCAACATTGCTTTGTAGGACAGCTCATTGAGTTGTCCTACAACTTTTGCGTGGACACCGAGAGATTAAGGTTTTACCAAGATCGGAATGAAAACCCTATACGGTGAATGGTTGGGATTGGAGCTTTGGCAGTTTTGATCGCCTTGCGGGCAGAAGGGTGACGTTGGCGAGAGTTGAGGCGTTGCCGTTGGCTGGATGGGGGGTGTTGCGCTGGGAGGCAAGGTGGGCGTCGGTGAGGGTTGCACGGTGGGAGTCGGGCTCGGTTGGCTCGTGGCTGTGGCGGTTGGGCTGGGCTGGGCAGTGTCGGTAGGCATTGGTGAGGGTTGTATAGCCCCCGCTGCGCAGTTTGAGCGCAGAACTTGTTGACCGCGGACGTAATTACTTGTCCAGGCATAGAGATGACCGTTGAAGACGGCAAGCTGAGAATGCACATTTTTTACATCGGTCAAGCCGCTTCCTCCTACTTGTTCCCAGTCCACTCTGCCATCGCCTTGAAGGGCTCCCGATGTACGCCATAGTTGAATGCCGCTGCTGTTGCTGATGGCGACATATAGCCCACCCTCGTAGGTTACAGCTCCGTCCACGATTACGCCATTGTTAGCCACACTGCCGTTCACCCCTTCAAGGCTGACCGGCTGCCAGGTGCCAGGGTTGCCATTTGGGCTGCGATAGACGATGATGCCACCGTTGGAGCCGCGGCTGGCAATATAGAGATAACCGTCTAATTCGCCGAGTATATCGACTCGATTCAGATAGGCTGGTAAACTGACAAAGACTTCTTCCCATTGCGGGGTGCCGTTCAAATTGCGGGTGCGGTAAAGTTTGCCGAGATCATCGTTGTTGCTGGAGCGGGTAGCGCCAAGGTTTTGCACGCCAAAGTATAAAGCATCTTGATAAACAAACCCCGACCAAACTTCGACGGTTTTATTGTCATATTGGGTGATGCCAAAGCCACTGACATTTTTCTGCACCCAGTTCAATCCGTCCTGAGTACACCAAACCTGAGCGCCATACAACCAATTTTGTGTGCCACCGCACAACCAGCCGTTGAAGACTTGCATATCTTTGAAGTTCGTGTTCTGAGCGCTGCCAAAGCCAGCCCCAATGTTAATCAAAGCATCCTCCCAGCTATTTGGGTTGCCGGTTGGGCTGCGGAAGAGGCGCGTTCCATACGTGCTGCTGCCGCCATTTGCCGTGCTGGCATAGAGATAACCGTTGAATTCGGCTAAACTATCAATGTGATCGTTTTGAGTGATGTTCGTTACACCAAAGGGGTAGCCTTGG
Organism: uncultured Anaerolineales bacterium; assembly: GCA_937928795.1. Taxonomy (GTDB): domain Bacteria; phylum Chloroflexota; class Anaerolineae; order Anaerolineales; family UBA4823; genus NAK19. The sequence continues at coordinate 6,550 of CALFWB010000096.1, read as the reverse complement.
GAATCGGCTGCCACTTCTTCCCAATCCGCTTGGGAGTTTGGGATAGTTACCCCAGCTTTTGTGCGCCAGATTCTCGCTCCCATCGAGTTGTCGGCTTCCATACCGAGATAAAGTTGCCCGTTGAAGACCAAGACCTCAAACCCTTCCTCAGAACTGAATGTCCCATCTGTGCCGCCCCCAAGACCGAAGGCGTTGTCGTTAACTTGAACAAAAGGCTGACAGGCGGGCAACGTTGAGGAAAGATTGGCGGCTTGGACTGAAGAGAAGGGGAGACCGGGGAGGATCGCCAGAAGAAAGCCAAAAACAATCAAACCGCTCGGCAGCTTGCGCATCGCTTTGCTGAGGGGGCTTAACCGCGGGGGATGTTTCTGAGTCTTCATTCGATCCTTGCTCCAAACAAAAACGGGCTTGGATAACCAAGCCCGTTGAGCGGACAAGCCCGTTCCACTGCTTCGGTAACCTGGCTATCCTGGCCAGCAAGGCTGGCTGTAGATCCATGGCTTTGCGTCGCCGGCTTTCGCCGGGTTTGCCTTTATCGGACTGCGTTAAGTTGGCAAGGTGCACTCAAAAAATTGAGCCTGGGTATGCCAGGCTGGTCGAATGAAGACGAAGATATCCGTTATCCACAACATTCGGCAACCTGGCAGTCATCATCATCCACAGATGACATTAGACCCATGGCTTTGCGTCGCCGGTTTTCACCGGCTTTGCCTTTTCGTGCTTGAGCATATCCTAGCAGAAATGAATGGTGATGTCAACGGATTTACCTAGCAGAACTGTTAGGTTGGGAAACGGATGGGTTGACAAAATTGTTGGGAAAATTTTTATGAGGGGGTAGGGGAAATTTTCTGCAGGGTGGTCTTCACCCCCGCATTTCAAGGGATCACCCTCGGCTTCGGTCTGATACTGGATCATCCCGCTTTGCAGTGGAGTTGCAAGGTTGCTTGCCTGCGGTTATGACGGATGGAGATGTGTGCTTTGAAATAAAAGACCCCCGCCAGGTATGCGGCGGGGGTCTTCTAGCTCCTTTACGTGTGCACTTTCTACTCTTCTAAGAGTTCATCGATGGACGGAGTCAAAGATGAACCAGCTTGAGTTTCCAATTCCATCTCCAGAAGGATTGCTGGAGGGAGGTATTCTCTAGGTTCTGTTTGATTCATGGCTTTTCTCCTCATGTTTCGTCCGGTTTACTTTTTTCGCCTTCGCCCGACCCATAGAGCAGTCAAGCTGACCGCAAGGCCTACCGCCACCAAACCGAAACCAGCCGAAGATTGTTGCGGAGCTGCGCCGAGCTTTTTCATCTCAACGGCAGTCGGTCCAAATTGCCAGTAGTAGTCTTCCACTTCGCCGCCGATCACCAAGCCGGTCAAATCGGCCGCAGGTTGATTGCACTGTCCCGTTTCCTCATCGATGGTAGAGTCCGGGTCCAATGGGGAGAGACGGAAGCGGGCAAAGACCGAGGTGTTGGCAAAATCGGGTGGCAGGTCAAAAGTGATTGGATGGGTGCCCGGCCCGAGGTAAAGATTATTGATGACCTTCTCGGTGTAGGTGCTACTGTTGTAGGTGAAGCTCTCAGAGAATTGGTGATCGATTCCAAAGTCATTGTTTGCCTCATCGAAATAGTCCACCCAACCCATCAGGCAAGCTGATCCGCCGCTGACGGTGACTGTGATTACCCCCATGCCGCCACCCCAGGAGAGTCCCCGCACCACACCATCCTCGTCATTGTTGGTGGGGTCATCTCCGAAAGCAGCGCTATGCGGTGCACCGTCATACTCGTCATCTTTTACCTCGCCCAACCAGACATCCTCCCCACATGGTACCTCAGAAGCTAGGCAGAGTGGGATGGGCCTATGCCGCGCACCATCCTCGGAGAATAAGGTTAATCCATATTCGTCGGGAAGATCGCCGTAATCCATCTCATAGCGGCGGTTGCCAAAGGTTAATTCGGCTTGTTGACCGGGGGCGACGCTCGTGGACTGTGGATTGGGGGTGGTGGGATAGTAATCCTCTGACATTTGCTCGGTCACCGTATAGGTACCAGAGGTCAGTTCTCCAAAGATGAGTTCGCCGTCCAAATTTGTCGATGATCCAATGATAGATTCACTTTGAGAAAGATCGAACCCCCAATCTGGGATAGGCGGTTCACCCCAATCCCGCATCCCATCCCCGTCTAGGTCTTCGAACTTGCTGACTAGAATTTCGCCGTAAGGAGCATTTCCAAAGAAAAGCTCAGCCCAGCCCCCATAGCCCACCGGCGTGGTGGTTTGCTCGGTAGGCGTGGTGGCATAATGACTATCTTGAGGGATTTCGACGGCTTTAAAGGTTTTGGTCTGGTCGTAGGGAACAAAGACCCAGAAGGAGACTTTTCCATTTGCGTTGGTTATGCCGCTGCCGAGCAGATTGTCCTGGCTATCGTACAAATCAAAAGTCCAGCCGGGTAAGAAAACTTCGCCGTCGTCTTTTACACCATCCCCATCTAGATCTTCAAATTTATAGACGCAGATTTCAGCCAGCTTAGCATTGCCAAATTTTATCTCTTCCGTCTTGTCATAACCTAAAGCGATTGACTGGCTGAGTCCGGTGGTGGACAGATAACCCATTTGAAGGGTTTCGGTGACCGTATAGGTGCCACTGGTCAGGTTTCCAAAAGTCAGCGTACCAGCACTACTACCGCTCCCGCTAGTTGAACCGCTGCCGATCGAGTCGCCGTTGCTATTGTAAAGGGTAAATGACCAGCCATTGAGCCACCCTTCACCAGAGTCTTTGTTTCCATTGCCGTTTTTGTCCTCGAATTTCCTGACCTTGATGGTGGAATACTTGGCGTTGCCAAAATGAGCTGTCCAGTTTTTGTCATTTGCGGAAATCTCTTTTTGTTGGCTAAGACTACCTGTGGTGTTATACCAGCCATTCTGTAGGGTTTCAGTCAAGGTGTATGTCCCATAAGCGCAAGAAGAAATGGTAAAGGTGGCGTATCCTTGACTACCCGTCGATTTCATCTCGGTTGTGTTGTTTGGTTTGGTCAGCGTGAACTGCCATCCCGATAGATAGTTTTCATTGACATCTTTGACGCCGTTTCCATTTTTGTCCTCAAACTTATAGACTTTGATCGTTATACAGGATCCGCTATCCGTCTCGGCTTGAACCGGGCTCACCCAAAGCGTGCCAAAGAGGAACGCCGCCGCCAGCGCAACCCCAAATAGTTTTGTTAACAGGGAGCGCGCAGAGAAGAATGAAACCTCTCTTTTCATAAAATCCTCCTTCTGATACAAAATAAAATTGTGGGATGCTCCTGTTCGGCAGCCAGACGATCTTTTAGCCCCCTTAGATTCTTGGCTTTGCGTCCCCGTCTCGCGGCGGGTTTGCCCTTTCGATTTAGGAGTATTAGGATTTGTTATATCCTAATTAACGCTGATTATAGCAGAATGTTACTCAAAAAGCAATAGGGTAAATGTACTAAAATTTGCCTTAATTGTCAGTTAATAGGTATGTGAGGGCAGAGGGGAGACAGCCCTCACCCCCGGCCCCTCTCCCGCGAGGGGAGAGGGGAGGCAAAAAATTTGTTGCCGGTCTCGATATGGGCTAGCGCCCTACTCGCCCCGCGCCGCCCTTGCGGGTTGAGTGGCGAGCGCACTGAGCGTATCGAAACCCGCAAATGAAGGCGGTCTCGGTACGGGCTAGCGCCCTACTCGACCCGCGCCGCCCTTGCGGGTTGAGCTTGTCGAAACCCGCCCTCACCCTTCGACAGGCTCAAGGCAGCGCACCCATCCCCTCTCCCGCGAGGGCGAGGGACCAGGGGTGAGAGTTCTCCCCTCTCCCTTTGGGAGAGAGGCTGGGGGTGAGGGAACCGTTCAAACCGGAAAGTTTCTTCATAACCAGAAAAGTTGGGTTACAATAGAAGAAGGTCGCGTTTGTCCTCGACTTGAAAAATGAAAAAGAAGCAGAATTTACGGCCTGCAATTAACGAAACTTCAATTGAATAAGGGAGCTTTGGATGACCTTCCCCTCACCTTTCTACCGCTGGCGCCCTCACCCCTGGCATGGGCTAGAATTAGGGCCCAACCCGCCTAGGTTGGTCTTCGCCTATATCGAATTGACCCCCTTTGATTTGGTAAAGTACGAAGTGGATAAAACAACCGGCTATCTGAAGGTTGATCGCCCGCAGCACACCTCCTCTCAACCGCCCACCCTCTATGGGTTTATCCCCCGCACCTATTGCGGAGCGCGAGTTGGCGCTTTAGCCCCCAAGGCGATCAAGGGAGATGGTGACCCTTTGGACATCTGCGTGATCAGCGAGCGTCCCATTACTAAATCTGAAGTGATCCTCACCGCTCGCGTCGTGGGCGGCATGTTGATGATCGACAACGGCGAAGCCGATGACAAAATCCTAGCCGTGCTGGATAAAGATCGCTTTTGGGAAAAAGCCGACGATGTCCAAGACTTGCCCTCGGTGTTGGTTGAACGCCTGCGCCACTACTTTAGCACCTATAAGCTCATCCCAGGCAAAGAGTCGGTTGCCTATATCGAAGAAATTTATAACGCTCAAAAGGCAATGCAGGTCATCGAGGCGGCACGTCAGGATTATTTGGATATGTTCGGTGAATAGACTGCCATATCATCATTCGTCCTAGGTGACTGTCATCCGTAAGATGACAGTCACCTTCCGATAAAATTACCACCGCTTACCTGCCTTCAATCTGGTTAAGATTTGGGCGGGGTCAATTCCTTCCTCATCTTGGAAAAGACGACTGAAGCCGACTTTTGAATCGCCTCCAGGGCTTTTGGGGCATCAGGCAGGGGCTTGCCCCGTTCAGCGCTTAACCAACTGATTACAAATCTGTAAGGTCTTCTTAACCAAAATTGGTGAAAATTGGGGGATAATATTCACAATCGTTATTGCTCAAATTGAATAATTTGCAAAGTTGATCTTGGTGAGCCGTGCTTCTTTCTTGGCATTTGCGGTAGGGCTTTTTACAAAGACATCATGTTAGGCTTTTTGGAGTGGCAAGATCAGCGTGGGAAGAGCTAGGCAGCCTTTCCTAGTTCCTTTGGCAGGGTCTCGACAGGCACTTCGGCAAGGTTTCGACAAGCTCAACCTACCAGCACTTCGACAAGCTCAGGGCGGCGCCCCAACCCTTCTCTCAAAAGGCGACGGGGAGTCTCCTCTCTCCCGCTGGGAGAGGGGCAAGGGGTGAAAGAACCTCTTCAGCAAGCTGAACCCGCCAGAACGGGATCGAAACCAGAAGACGGAAAAGCCCGGCATTTGCAGAAGGAGAGGTTGTTCTTTGTTGTGATGTCAGTTCTTAAGGTAAGTGAACCATGCGCTATCTTCGACCAAATTCCAAAACCCTTCTCGTGCTTATTGCCATCTTGGCTCTAGCCCGCCTGGCTTTGCCTTCGGCGGCCTCTCCTCAATCCACGCCAGTCGTCTATCTGCCCTTGATCCTGAACGGATCAACGCCAACACCGACTTCACCTCCACCCACCGCTACCCCTTCTCCGAATCCCTCTCCTTCGCCCACCTTGTCCCCTCCGACCTACTCCCTGCGCTTCTATGGCAACGGAACAGGCGATATCGATCGCGTCAAGATTCCCGTGGTCAGCGGTAGCACTTCCTTACCGGTCAACATTGGATCAACCGACTTCACCTTGGAGCTCTGGGTGCGCTTTGCGCCGGGCGAAAATGGCAGCGGAAGTTGCACCGAAGGAAACGACACTTGGATCTATGGCAATATCCTCTTTGACCGCGATATCTTCGACACGCCCGACTACGGTGACTTTGGCGTTTCCCTCTACGGCAACCGCATCGCTTTCGGTGTGCATAACGGGACAAGCGGCTATACCATCTGTGGCAATACGGTTCTAACGGCGAACACCTGGCATCACATTGCCGTGACGCGCAGCACGTCTGGCACGATGAGCATCTTCGTCAACGGCAACCTTGATCGCCAGATCACGAACGGGCCCAGTGGAAACATCTCCTATCGAGTGGGGCGCAGCATTACCGGCAGCTATGTCAACGAGCCCTATCTGGTGATCGGCGCCGAGAAGCACGATTATGATCCCAGCACTTACCCATCCTTCAGCGGTTGGATCGATGAGGTGCGCATTTCTAAAATTTTGCGCTATACGGGCAACTTTACGCCGCCTAGCGCACCTTTCACCCCAGATGGGAACACGGTTGGGCTTTACCACTTCGATGAAGGCAGTGGAACGACAATTTTGGATTCTTCGGGAGCAGCGGGCGGACCCAGCAACGGCGTGCGCAACTATGGTGGCTTTCCGCCTGGACCGCTTTATGACTCGGGGACCAAGCCGTTTTAGGTTCTGGGAGTTAAACAGCAATGATCAAGAAAGCTCTCTTGTACGTTTTCCTGCTTGGGCTTTTTGTGGGCGTTGCGGCGCTTGGCCGTCAGCCCTCGCCCATGTTCGCTCAGAGCGGAAGCGGTTATCTCTACCTCCCGCTCGTCTTGCGTCAGGAGAGTTGGTCAAACCAATCCTCTGACTGGCATCAGCACGCTGCGGATGCCCAGCGCACCAGCTTTATGCC